>JAZOXF010000017.1:0-32044 GCA_045659605.1 Acutalibacteraceae bacterium | reverse complement strand
GTACTAATAGACCGAGGGCTTGACCTATTTTTCGATCCTCACTTTCATACTTGTTCAGTTTTCAGGGTGTGAGACCCACTTGCACCATTAGCTCAGTTGGTAGAGCACCTGACTCTTAATCAGGGTGTCCCGGGTTCGAGTCCCTGATGGTGCACCATTTTTATTATCCAATGGTGGCAGGTAGCTGTCTTTATGTGGCCCGTTGGTCAAGCGGCCTAAGACTCCGGCCTCTCACGCCGGCAACACGAGTTCGAATCTCGTACGGGTCACCATTTTTTAAAAATGAATATTTTGATATTAGATAGCGTAAGCTATTTGATATATAGTGCCAATCGGCACACCAGAAAAGTTGGTGTTGATTGCGGTGAGGGTCCACCTGTTCCCATTCCGAACACAGAAGTTAAGCTCGCTTGCGCTGAAGATACTTGGCGGGAGGCTGCCCGGGAAAATAAGTAGATGCCAACATTTTTTGCCCTAATAGCTCAGTCGGGAGAGCATGCGGCTGTTAACCGCAGTGTCACAGGTTCAAGTCCTGTTTGGGGCGCCAAAAAAAGAGAAGCTTGAAAAAGCTTCTCTTTTTTTATCCAATCCGAAGGATTGGTATGTAATCGCCGTTAGGCGTATGTAATCACGCGTAGCGTGTATGTCATCAAAGCGAAAGCTTTGTATGTTTTTTCCTTCGGATTGATTACATACCGAAATAAATTTCGGATTACATACATTTCTTCGAAATAATTACATTCCGACTTCGTCGGATTACATACAATGCGACCCATTGATTTATTGCCGCTTTTATGCTATAATACGCTCAAGGCGGTGATTATATGGGTTTATTTAAAAAGAAAAGTAAAGATTTCATCAAAATAGAGGTTAAGAATTTGATTGATTGGCATGGCGGTAATGGTGATGGTTGTTTTGTATCTGATATGATAACCAAAGAAGGATACAAGGTTGGGTATATGTATAGAGAAATACCGGATGATAGTGTTCCTGATAGTGGATGGAGATTTTTGGCGGGCAATGAGGATGAACAATATACTGATAATCCTGACAATCTTCATATTTTTGCTATAAACACGGTTTGTAATTATGATCCCGATATTATTCCTTATCTTAGTGCTGAATATGGCAATGCTTTTATAAGAACTTCAAACGATAGTTTTAATATAGATGATGGAACACAGGAAATATATATTTCAAAGCAAGGCAAATAGAATAATTAAGTAAAAATCAGTTTTCTGGCACTTTTAATTCGTGCCATTAAGTTCAAAACACCCAAAAAAACTCTTGTTCGAAAGAACGAGAGTTTTTTCAGTTATATTCGCTTAATGGTTTATAATGAAGTGCAAGTATTATTAAATCTATGGGTTAAAATATACTTAATGACAAATTTCTACAAAATCTTGTTTTATGATCTCCTGTATGCTATAATACAATAAAGGAGATGGTTAAATATGGGCAAATCAAAGAAAGATGAAGAAATCCAAATTAAAGCGAGTGTATCTGCTGTTACGATTCTTTTACTGTTAATCGGTATAGTTATATATATAAGTGCTGTTCTGCCAGAATGGAAATTTGGTGGTAATGATATTATAATGCCAATGGTAGAAAATTTAGGAATTACACTTTTTTCCGTAGGTTCCGTTTCTCTTTTTCTTGAAATAAGTTCTATAAAGAGTTTTATTAAGAACTCTATATTAGAATTATTTCAAGGAGATTTTCCGCTTGAATCTTTATCACTTAAGCGATTAGAAGACTTTCACACTAAAGCAGCAAGTTTACGAACAAATTCAAAAATGCGAACAGAAGAATTGAAAAAATCAATATATGTGTTTGAACAAAAATTATTAGATTGTGCGGATGAAGTTTTTTATGAATATCATAATCAAAAGTGTACAATAGATATATTCAAGGATAGATTTCATAAAAAGTATGAGTTGGATTATAAACTTATTAATAAACATAAGTATGATAATAAAATAGAATTTAGTTTAATGCTATTTAGTGATAAAAAAATTACTGAAGAAAATGTCAAAGAGCTTGTTGACATTACTAAATTTGAAGTTAATGGTATCAGTAAACAAAATGAGGTGAAGAACTATTTATCACTAGAACCTATTGAACGTGGCAACTCAAAGAAATATGATTATAAGGTGAATTTTAACTATGATTTGGGAGAGGAAAAAACAAATAAAATAAAAATGACAATTGAGTATGATGTTCCGTCAGACGATCTATCTCAAGTTTATAAAATAAGCAGATCTTCTAAAAGATTAAGTCATGAGATTTTTATCAACAAGAATGAAACAAAAACTGATTATCAGTTAAATGCAAATGCTTTTACAGCCTTTTTTGTGTCTGGGAAATCTGAAGATTCATATTTTAGAGTTGAACAATCTATCCCTAGGCATATTAAAATTTCTTTTGATGATTGGGTAGTACCTGGAGCAGGTTATGTGGTGAGTTTGATAAAGAATTGTTGACAAATGAAGAAATAGAAGCTATAATAATATTGGGAGGTAATTAATATGAAAGTTGTAAGGATTTACGATGAGTTACATTGCTAACCTAAAAGATAAAGGATATCCCTGCTTTTAAAGCGGGGATTTTTTAAACAAACTATAAGTTTATTTAAAAAATACAAAGAAAATCAGGTTTTCAACCAGTTCTTTTTCGGACACGAATGACAAACGAAAATCCGTTCACGAAAGTGGACGGATTTTTGTTTGTATTATTCACTATTCATTTTTCATTATTCATTATTCATTAAATAAGGAACGGATTTTCAAATGAATAGTGAAAAATGAAGTCGCTTCGCTGATGAATAATGAATGATTATTGCGGCTTCGCCGCTTTTGTGCTATAATACACCCAAGGCGGTGATGATATGAAAAAAATCTTTTTAATTTTTATGACTATTGTTTTGATTTTAATATGTTGTTCTTGTGGTGAGGAGTCTACTTTTGTGGACGGTAATCTTTTGTATGATTTAGGTGCTGAATCATTTGAAAATATAGAAAAGGTTGAGTTTATGTATGAAGAATATGAAGGCTACTATTCTGATAAACTTGAAATTACTGATAAGGAAGATATTGAAATATTGTGCAATTATATGTATTCTTCTGATTATCCAAGCGATAAGTTGCATGAATTATTTATATTTCCAAACAATGGTTTTTATATAACTATTGGCGGTGTTCAGTATCAGTTGTTTTTAAGTGATGATGGTAATTTAACCACTGTTCCAAACAATAATTTGAATAAAGCTCGTATATACAAGGTGGAAAACGGAAAAGGGTTTATAAAAGATGTTTGTGAACAGTTAATCAAAAAGTATAAGTAATAATCATAAGATAATCAGGTTTTTACCCAGTTCTTTTTCGGACACGAATGACAAAAAAATCCTCGTTCTTTGGAACGGGGATTTTTTATTTAATGTTTCACATTGATTTATTACTCGCTTTTATGTTATACTTACCATAGGTGATAAGGATGAATTTTGTTGCTAAAAATTTTGGGGAGCTTTCACTTACGGAACTTTACGAGATTTTAAGGGCGCGTTCGCAAATTTTTATATTGGAACAAAATATGCACTGTCAGGATATGGATGGCATTGATTTTGAGGCAAGGCACTTTTTTCTTGAGGAAAAGGGCAAGATTTTGGCCTATCTTCGCGCTTTTTATACTGACGACAGTAAATCGGTGGTAAAAATCGGACGGGTGCTTTCAATTACCCACGGGGTAGGGTTGGGCGCCGATATTATGAAAAGGGCTATCGCTGACATAAAGAAAAATATGAAATGCCAAATTTTAAGCCTTAACTCTCAAAAAAGCGCCATTGGATTTTATGAAAAATTGGGTTTTAAAACCGTTTCCGATGAGTTTTTGGAAGAAGGGGTTATACACCTAAAAATGCAACTTGAGATTTAACCTTTGTGATAATACAACAACAAGCCGTGAAATTCACGGCTTTTATTTTTTAAACGTTATAACTGACTTGACTTTGTTTTTTTATGTAGATATAATAATATCAATGGAGGTGCAGTTATGAAAATTACAAAAATTTTAAGTTTAGTAATTGCGATTGTTTTAATTTTAGGAGCATTTTCGGTTTGCGCTGTTGCAGAGGAAAATCAGTCGGTAGATTTTGATTTGACCGTAAATGGCGAATACTATCTTTACGGCGAGGCTTTAGTTAAGATAAACGAAACCTTAGAAATTCAGGTTGCCGATGTATTCCTTGACGGAGAGACCGTTGACCAAAGTAAAGTTTCTTACCAGTGGGAAAAATCTTGTCCCCTTCCTAACGGAATGCCCGGACTTGGATTTGAGGAAATTGCCGGCGCCGACCAAAGCATATACAGCACCATCTATGACGGAGCACAAAGATACAGATGTACCGTAACGGTTGAAGGTGCGGGATACCGTAGCAAAGAAATTTGGCTAAAGGAAGATTCTTTAACTGTTGAGGCTCAAGCCGACAGACCCCTTGTTTCAGATGAAACCGACACTTATTATATTAACGATTTATCGGTTGGCGATGTGGTTACCCTTACAGTAAATGCCACCACAACCCTTCAGGGCGCTAACATTACATACAGTTGGGATGGCGGTGACGCCTATGTTAAGCCGGACGGCGAGCTTGGTGAGTGGGGTCAAATTTCAAACAATACCAATACTCTCACCGTAACCAAAAAAGAAGGTCAACAAAATTATTTTTGTACTGTTAGCGACGGTCAAGTAACCCAGTTTTTATTTTTCATGTTGAATTCAACAGAAACCATGACCCACAACATTTTGGCTAACGGCGAACACCCCGGAACCTATGCCGGCACCTATATTTATGTTACAAAACCAAATACAGAGGTTAAAATCGAAATTCCTTCCACCTCTACTAATGGTGATATTAAATATAGTTGGTATTACGACACCGAAGGTTATAATTGCCCCGAACGATTTGATGCTACAGGCGACACAATAACTGTGACCAAGGCAAAAATGACCGATGCAAACCCCTATGCTTGGGAAGTTTATCAATGTTTCCTTGAAGACGGCAACGATCGTATTCGTTACTGGATTATGCTTTTCTGCTTAGACCCTGAAACTCCTCTTTCGGAGGTTAAAAAAATCGGTGAGGATACTCCCGAAATTGAGATTAAGTCCGAAAACGAAGACTTGGCTAATGCAGTGTTTGACGGAAATGAATTAACGGCTTTGAGTGGGGGCGCTCCTATAGGGGTTACCCTTAGCGCCGAGTCGAAACAAACCGTTTCTCAGGACGAAAAGGCTGAAATTGATAAAAAGCTCACAGCCGACAGCAACGTTGGTATGTATTTGGATATAAATATTTACAAAGGTTTCCAAGGCGCTGAAGCCGATCAAGTGGCCGAACTCAACAAGGCTATTGATATCAGCGTTGATTTGCCCGAAAATCTTGTTAATACCCAAAGTGGTGTAAAGCGTGAGTACAGTGTGGTTCGCGTTCACAACGGCGTTGCCGAAACCATTCCCTGCGCCTATAACGAGACCACTAAAGCATTAGAGTTTAGTTCGGATAAATTCTCAACCTATACCATCGTTTATACCGACAAGGAGGAAACTGCAACTCCCGGGGAAAGTGGCGAAGGGGAGGCTGAGAAACAACCCGAAAAAACCGAGACTAATAAACCCGAGACCAACAAAACCGAAACACCCCAAACCACATCACCCTTAACAGGTGACGGTTCGGCATTGAACATTTGGAGGGTTATCACCTTGGTTTGTGCCATTGCAGTTGTTTCTTTAATGGCTTTTAAAAAGCGATTAGCCCGATAAATCTTGTGAAATTAAAAGAGTTATCCAAAATTTAGGATAACTCTTTTTTATTTTCTTGCACTCAGGAAACGGATGTGCTATAATACACCTGAAATTTTAAGGTTTAGGAGTTTTTATGTTACAGGATTTAATATTTTCGTGCAACGTTGTTGTGCCGATTTTCTTACTTATAATGCTTGGTTATGGGCTGACTCGAATTAAACTTTGGGATGCAAAATTTTTGGAGATTGCAAACAACCTTTGCTTTAAGTGTTTGTTGCCTGTGCTTTTGTTTTACAATGTGGCAACGGCTAATATTTTCGAGGTTTTCAACGGCAAACTGATTCTTTATGTATCGGGTTGCGCTTGTTTGATTTGCGGTTTGTTGTTCCTTATTGTGCCCTTGTTTATTAAGGATAACAAGCGCCGTGGCGTTATGATTCAAGGTACCTTCCGTTCAAACTTCCTTCTTTTCGGCGTTCCTTTGGGACTTAGCATCGGCGGTGAAAAGGGCGCAGTTTTGGCGGCAGTTGTGGCTTCCTTTTACGTTCCTGTTATTAATATGTTATCGGTCATTTCCCTTTACTCCTTCAGCGATGCCAAGGGTAAGAATTTGAAGGCCGCTTTGCTTGGGATTATTAAAAATCCGTTGATTATTGGCGGCGTTTCGGGACTTTTGTTCTCTTTAGTGAGAAATTTAATCGGTTTCGAAATCCCCGAATTGCTTGACACTACATTATTTAACATTAAATCCATTGCAACACCCTTTGCCTTCTTGATTTTGGGCGGTGACCTTAAATTTGGCAATATGCTTCGTAATGTTAAGTTCTCAATTATGTCGGTTTTGGGGAAAATCGTTATAATTCCTGCAATTATGTTGCCCCTTTCGGCATTTTTGGGCTTTGACAAGTTGGAAATGGCAATTTTGGTTGCAGTTTTTGCAACACCCAACGCAGTTTCCAGTTATGCCATGGCAAGAAATTACGAAGCCGACTACGATTTGGCAGGGGAGATTATCACCCTTGGTACCTTGATTTCGATTATTACCATGTTTGTTTTCATTACCCTTTCAAAAATGTGGGGTTGGATTTAAGAGATGAAAAACAGTTCTTGCTTTTTTAAAAATTTAGAGTGTGAATATTTCCCTTGCCACAAAGGATTGGGAGAGGACTTTAACTGTATGTTTTGTTATTGTCCACTTTACAAAATGGAAAATTGTGGTGGAAAGTTCACCCTTACTAAAGAGGGGATTAAGGACTGCTCCGACTGTCTTTTTCCTCACAAAAGTGAAAGTTATAATATTATAATGTCCAAACTAAAACAGCCGTGAAATTCACGGCTGTTGTTTTTCTATGGTATTGCATTTTTTTAAAGAGTTTGGTAAAATGGTTTTAAAGAACCGAAAAAGGGGTTGTTTAAATGTATAAAGTTGGTTTTTCTTGCGGAAGAATAGACGAGGAGCGTTTTAAGGCATTGAAGGAGAGTGGCATTGATGCCATTGAAATTTCCCTTTCTTACGAAGCGCTTAAGACCTTTGATTACAAAGAAGTGGCAAGGCTTTCGAAACTTTACGGAGTTGAACTTTGGTCTTTCCATTTGCCTTTTTTACCCTTTGCCGAAATTGATATTTCCTCGACTGACGAGAAAATTCGCAAATTTTCGGTAGACCTTTGCAAGGGTTACATTGAGAACGCTACCGAAATTGGCATTGATAAATTTGTAATTCACCCCAGCGCCGAGCCTATTTCTCCTGAGGAGCGCCCCGCACGTTTGGCTGCTTCAAAAAACAGCCTTAACGAGTTGGCCGATTTTGCCGACCTTAAGGGCGCTGTTATTGCTGTTGAGGATTTGCCGAGAACCTGTCTTGGCAACTGTGCCGATGAAATGCTCGATTTGCTTGAAGCCGATGACCGTTTGCGCGTTTGTTTTGACACAAACCACCTTTTAAAGGATACAAACGGCAACTTCCTTAAAAAAGTGGGGGACAAAATTGTTACTCTCCACATTTCGGACTATGATTTTGTGGATGAAAAGCACTGGCTCCCCGGCGAAGGCAAGGTTGACTGGGTTGAGATTTTGAAATGCCTTAAAAGTTTGGGTTACGAAGGTGTTTGGATGTACGAAGTGGGGCTTGGGATACCTCGCACACTTACCCGTAGCCGAAATTTAACCTTTGAAGACTTTGTTCGCAATGCAAAGGAAGTTTTCGAAGAAAAAGAAATTACTCGCATTTAAGGTTTAGGAGAAAGAAAAATGGTAGTAGATATTAAACAACTTTCATCAATGGAAAAGGTGTTTCTTGACGAGGCGCCGAAGTGTAACGAATTCACAAGCGCTTCTGCGCTTAAAGGCGAAAGATTTTCTTATCAGATAGCGATTAGCCAACAAGAGGAAGAAATTGCCAACTTTGAGTTTAAGGTTGAAAGCGATTTTCCTTGTGACGTTAGCATTTTCGAAGTAGGTAATGTCCCCGTGACAATGCCCTGTTACAAAACAAGGGATGAAAATTATCTTCGCACCACCCCAGGTGTTTACCCCGATATTTTAAATCCTAAAACCGACGGAAAACTCAGGATTGTTCACGGTCAATGGAAAAGTTTGTGGATTAGTGTTGATGTTCCCGAGGATATTGATGCCAAGGAATATAAATTCTCCTTCACTTTGACCCACAAGGGAGAGGCTTGTGCTGAGAAGAAGTTTGGCTTAAAGGTTTTGGGAGCAGTTTTGCCACCCCAAGAACTCATTTTCACCCAGTGGTTCCATAACGATTGTTTGGCAAGTCATTACGGTTGCGAGATTTTCAGCGAAAAGCATTGGGAAATTATTGAAAAGTTTATGCTTTCGGCCACAAAGTTTGGCATTAATATGATTTTCGTTCCAATGATTACTCCCGCCCTAGATACTGCTGTTGGTACCGAGCGTCCCACAGTGCAGTTGGTGGATGTAACACGTGAGAACGGCAAGTATATCTTTGGTTTTGAAAAGTTAGAAAGATACATTAAACTGGCTCAAAAATGCGGTTATAAATATTTCGAATTCGCTCATTTGTTTACTCAATGGGGCGCTTTACACGCACCTAAGGTGGTGGCAAATGTTGGTGGGGAGGAAAAACGCATTTTCGGTTGGGATACTGACCATAACGACCCCGAGTATGTTAATTTCTTAAAGGAAATGCTTGGCGCACTTAAAGTTTGGCTTAAAGAATATGGAATTTTTAATAATTGTTTCTTCCACATTTCGGATGAACCCAATGCCAAGAGTAAAGAAACCTATGCTCAAAATGTGGGCAATTTGAAGGAAGTTTTAAGCGACTGCAATGTTATTGATGCTCTTTCAAATTACGAGTATTACGAAGAAGGTTTGGTGAAACACCCAATTCCTGCTATCGATGAAATTGAGCCTTTTATTGAAAATAAGGTTCCTGATTTGTGGGCTTATTACTGTTGTATGCAAAGGGTGGATGTTAGCAACCATTTTATTGCAATGCCGGGCGCCAGAACCCGAATTTTGGCAACTGCGCTATTTAAATATAACATAAAAGGTTTTTTGCAATGGGGCTTTAATTTCTATTACAGTCAGTTGTCCTTAAAGCAAATTGACCCCTTTGCCGAAACCAGCGCTATTGAGGCTTTCCCTGCAGGCGACGGATTTATTGTTTACCCGGGACCCGACGGTGCGCCCATTAGTTCTTTGAGACAATACTTGGTTTGCGAGGCTATGCAAGACCTAAGGGCAATGCAGTTGTTGGTTAATTTAACCGATTATGAAACTGTGCTTTCTGTAATCGAAAAATTCGGGGAAATCACCTTTAAGAAATACCCCAAAACGGCCGAGGAACTAATTAGTATTAGAGAAGAAATTAACCGTAAAATTGAGGAGAGTTATACGGCTTAATAATTAGTAATTAAAGGAGGATTTGGTGTGGAAATGGTATTGCTTACTGCACTGGGGGTTGGACTTGCAACCGTCTTCGGCGCAGTAATTGGCTTTTGTTTCAGAAAAATATCCCACACTTTTTCGGATATCATATTGTCCTTCGCGGCAGGTATAATGCTTGCTGCTGCAGTAATCGGTCTTATTTTACCTGCAGTGGAATATGGCGGTAAAAATGGTTTGGTTATCACTGTTATCGGTGTTTTCGCAGGCGCTTTAGCACTTAATGTTTTTGATAAATTTGTGCCCCATTTGCATCGTTTGGTGGGTGCCGAAAGCGAGGAACACAACAATGAGAATTTAAGCCGAGTGTTGCTTTTTGTTTTCGCCATCGGACTTCACAATTTGCCCGAAGGTATTGCGGCAGGTGTTGGCTTCGGAGCGGGGGACACTTCTAAGGCGCTTATGATTGCGGGCGGTATTGCCCTTCAAAACATCCCCGAAGGTATGGTGATTATCGCTCCCATGTTGGCAGCGGGTGTTTCACCCCAAAAGACATTCGTGTGCGCCTTACTTACGGGAGCGGTTGAGGTCGTTGGTACCTTGCTGGGTTACTTTGCGGTCAGCATTTCTACTGCGATTTTGCCCTTTGCCTTGGCCTTTGCAGGTGGAACAATGCTTTATGTTATAAGTGATGAAATGATACCCGAAACCCACGCTCACGGTCACCAAAGGGGAGCGACTTATGCCCTTTTGGTCGGTTTTTGTGTGATGCTTATAAGCGATGTGCTTTTAGGATAAATTAAAACACCCCATTTTTTAAAAATTGGGGTGTATTTTTTTATAAAATCTTGTAATTTTTCGCCGTTTGTGGTAGAATATGTTATCTTTTGATTTGGTAGGTATATTTATGGAGAAAAAAAGAAACGGTTTTGCCAGTGGCCTTGGATTTATTTTGGCTGCGGCAGGTTCGGCAGTAGGCCTTGGAAACCTTTGGGGTTTCCCTTATAAAACCCACGAATACGGCGGCGCAGCCTTCGTGCTTGTGTATATTGCTTGTGTGCTTTTGATTGGTGTTATCACCATGACTTGCGAAATTTTTATTGGTCGTCGCGCCCAAGCAAACCCCATTACTGCATTTAAGAAAATAAGCAAAAAAATCGGTTGGTTTGGTATTTTGGCCATCGTAATTCCCGGATTTATTGCTTGTTATTATTCCGTACTTGGCGGATACACTGTTCGTTTTACTATTAACTCCTTTAAGGGCAACACGGGAACTTTTGGCGCTTTTGCTTCCAATGGAACTTTGGTAACGATTTTCACCGCAATCTTTATCGCCATGGCGCTTTTTGTTGTTATGGCAGGTGTTAAGGGTGGTATTGAGAAGGCATCTAAAGTGCTTATGCCCACACTTTTCTTCCTTTTAATTGCAACGGCAATTTTCGCTCTTTCTTTGGGCGAAGGTGTAAAAGAAGGTTTGGCTTTCTATTTAAAACCCGATTTTTCAAAACTTTCGGGAACCGAAATTCTTGCCGCTATGGGTCAAGCCTTCTATTCCTTGTCCTTAGGTATGGGAGCAATGGTGGTTTACGGTTCTTATACCGGCAAAGAGGTAAACGTTGTTAAGTCAACAGCAATGATTTGCGTTTTTGATACCTTGGTGGCGCTACTTGCAGGATTCGCAATTTTCCCCGCTCTTTATCACTATAAGGCAACAATGGGTGTTATGCCCGAGGATATTGCAGGTTCTAAACTTATGTTCCAAACATTGCCCTTGGTATTCGAGTCTTTAGGCACTGTTGGTAAGATTGTAAGTTTCTGCTTCTTTGCAATGGTTGTTATTGCTGCAATTACTTCGGTTATTTCACTTTTCGAGGTTGTTTGTCAGTTCGTAATTCAAAAATTCCGAATTTCCCGTAAAAAAGCAGTTGCTGTTTTAGCAGTTATTTGCTTTGCAATTTCAATTCCCGTTGGCATTTCGGCAGGTCAAGATATGTCGGCTCCAAACGCTATCAAGGTTTTCGGTATGGACCTTTTGAGTTTCTTTGATACCGTTACCAATACTGTTTTGATGCCTGTGTGCGCTTTCTTTAGTTGTGTTGCCATCGGTTGGATTTTAGGACCCAAGAAGGCTTGCGACGAAATTGAGCAGGATGACAAAATGGGAATTTTCCGTCCTGTCTTCTCCTTAATGGTTAAGTTTGTAACACCGATTTTAATTTTCGTTATTGAAGTCTTTGGCTTGTATGCCTTGATTTTCCCCGATGGAAAGTTCTCCTCCGACGGTCTTGGAATTGCACTTTTCTCTTACGGATTGTTACTTGTAGGTGTTGTTATTTACTTTATCTTCTTTAAAAATAAAGATACCGGTTGCAATGCCGACGAAGAATAAATTTTAAACCCCCGCTTTTGGCGGGGGCTTTTTTTAATGCTTTGCTTTTGAAAATTTAGGTAATTTGGGCTTTTTCTTAAGATAAACAAAAGCGCCTACGGCGGTTAAAATAACCAATGCGATAATAAGAATAATAATAAAGGTATAGTTTTGCTCAACCGCAATGGAAGAAAAGGCGGTAACGCCGTTAACCGTTTGGGCGGTTATAACAACCGAGCCTTTTTTGTGGGCGGTAACCACACCGTTTTGGTCAACCGTTGCGATTTTCTTATCGGAAGATGTCCACTTCAACTTTTTGTTGGTTGTATTTGCGGGGGTGATGGTTGCCTTAAGGGTTAAGGTTTTTCCTGTTTTAATGGTAGGAATGGTTTTGTTTAAGGTAATTTCGGTGGCTTCAATGTCGCCGAAAATTTCCAAAGTGGTTTTAAATTTAATTTTCTTATCGGAATTGATAGGTTGGCGGATGTGAGTTTTGGTTTTGACCTTTTTGTAAATATTGTAGGCTTCGGTTGCCTTGGGGACAACTACGCCGCCCGCACCGCAGTTGGCGGCGGCATCAATACAGTCGCGGGTGAATGCATCTTTTTTAAATACAAACACATCTAAAGAATCGCTTTGCAAATATTCGGCAGTCTTGCGGGAAACATTTTCAAAAACGCAAATGTTTGCTCCCGCTTCTTGGGCGGTTTTGGCAATTTTTTTAGAATTGCCATCATTTTGTACAATATAAGCCAAGGTAACATTATCTAAGGTTTGCTCGGTAAAATATTTCAAAGCCTTAGTGTTTTTAGATGCAATTATAACTTGGTGAATTTCTTCTTCAATTAAAAGGTTGCAAATTTTTTCAGCTGCCGTGGTGTTTGAAATTTCCAAAATGGGAATGGTTTTTTTGCAACGGCTTAAAACATAGGTGAGGGCGTATTGCTCGCCGCCAAAGTCTAATTTATTTAATTTTTTGGCCGAGCCTAAATCCAACCAAATTCCTTGAGGAGCGTTTTCTTTTTCCAAAGCCTCTAAATTTTCCGAGTTTTTGGCTAGTTCGATTACCAAAGGTGGGTCAACCAATGCGGTTTTGGGTTGGTAGATTAAAGAAATATCATCTTCTGAAACGGTATCCGAAGGGTCGGGGTTTTCGGATAAAGTTGTAGCCGATACGGAGATGAAACAGGTGGCTGTCAGAAGAAGGCTTAAAACAACCGAGAGAAATCTTTTCATTTTGAAAACTCCTTATGATATATATAAATTAAGTGTAACAGTTATTGCCGGTTTAGTCAAGTGCGACCAAAAAGGGAGCGGTTTGACAAGGGAGATTAATTGGTGTATAATTGTGTCAACTAAGAACACGAGGTTTGCTATGCTGACTAATTTTCATACCCACACAAATTTTTCCGACGGAAAAGACAGCCCTGAGGATAATGTAATTTATGCAATAGAACAAGGCTTTGAGTCGCTCGGTTTCACAGATCACAGTTACATGGATTTTGATTTAAGCTATTGTGTAAAAGACACCAAAGGTTATATGGCTGAAATTAACCGTTTAAAAGAAAAATACAAGAGCAAAATTGAGATATATTTAGGGATAGAAGAAGATATTTTTTCAAAAAAACGAGAAAATGGCTTTGATTACATAATTGGCTCGGTTCATTATGTTAAAAAGGACGGAGAATATTACCCCATAGATTACGATATAGAGAATACCAAAAATGCAATTGAGGTTTTTGGTGGTCCTTTGCAACTTGCCGAAAGTTATTTTGATGCCCTTTGTGGTTATATTGAAAAGAAGAAGCCCAACATTGTGGGTCACTTTGATTTAATAACAAAGTTTGATGAAAAATATCCACCGATATTTTTAGGTAACGGCGAATATATCGAAATTGCGAAGAAATATCTTAAAAGGGCGATGAAGTCACAGCCGATTTTTGAAATAAACACAGGCGCAATTTCAAGAAAACTCAGAACTACGCCCTATCCTTGCGAGGAACTGTTATATGAGCTTTGCAAAAACGATGCTAGGATAATTCTTTCATCCGACAGCCACCAAAAAGAACATCTTGATTTTTGGTTTAAAGAGGCAAAAGAAATGCTTTTGGATATCGGTTTTAATGACACATATATAATAAATAATAACCGTTTTGAAAAGGTGTCGATTAAATAAATTTTAAAACTCCCGAAAGGGAGTTTTTTATTTTTAAAAACACTTGACCTGATCGGTTTGGGTATGGTAATATTAGGGTAAGAATGGGGGAGTATAGGTTGCCCCGATTTTGTGTAAATTTTTATTATGGAGGTATGTTTTATGAATAAACAACTCTACGATTTTTATGTTATAGAAAAAGGTCATCATGAGTACCGTCACACTGTCGATTGGAACTTGGCTGATGAATATGCCGAGAAGGGTCTTTCTCCTATCGAGAGAATGGCCGACCGTTTCACTCGTTTGACCGATGAAGAAGTGCCCCATATTTTTGAGGGTGAGCAAATAGTTTTAATGAGAACGGTTGCGAATTTACCTGCAATTTTCACTCCTGCTGAGTGGGAAGAAATTTCTAAAAAGCATTTTATCCACGAACTCGGCTTTATGTCCAACCTTTCTCCCAATTATTACGATACTATCGGCTGTGGTTTGCTCGCAAAAAGAGAAACTGCCGACGAATACGGCAAACAGGCCATTGATAACATTATAAAATTGTCCGACAAATATTTAGCGGAAGCGAAGAAAATCGGTCGCGAGGACTTGGTTGAAATTTTGACTCAAGTACCGAGGTATCCTGCCCGTAACTTCCGCGAGGCTTTGCAGTTCTTCAGAATTTTACATTTCAGTTTGTGGCTTGAAGGCAACTATCACAACACAGTTGGTTGCTTTGACCGTGGTATGTACAAATACCTTAAGGCTGACTTGGAAAAGGGAATTTTAACCGAAGAAACAGCCTTGGAACTTTTGGAAGATTTCTTCCTTTCCTTCAATAAGGATAGCGATATTTATGTTGGTGTTCAACAGGGCGATAATGGACAAAGTATGATGCTCGGTGGTATTGACAAGGACGGCAACGATGTTTACAATCTTTTGTCCGAACTTTGCTTAAAGGCTTCTTGCAACAATAAACTTATCGACCCCAAAATCAATTTGCGTGTTTCCAAAAATACCCCTGCTGAAAGATATACCGAGGCTACCAAACTTACAAAAGCCGGTCTCGGTTTCCCCCAATATTCAAACGATGATGTGGTTATCCCTGCCCTTGAAAAGATGGGTTACAGCCACGAAGATGCAGTAAACTACACCGTTGCTGCTTGTTGGGAGTTTATTATCCCCAACATCGGCGCCGATGTGGCAAATATTGCCGCAATGTCGTACCCCAAGGCTGTGGACACTGCAATGCATAACAGTTTGGAAAAGGCAAAGGATTATGATGAGTTCTACGGGTTCGTTAAGATGGAAATAGAAAAGGCTTGTGATGAAATTTGTGGCAAAATCCAAAACCTTTGGTTTATTCCGTCTCCCTTTATGAATGTGCTTATGGACTGCGACATTTATAATGGTGGTAAGTATAACAACTTTGGTATCCACGGAACAGGTATTGCCACTGCTGCTGACAGTTTGGCGGCCATTAAGAAATATGTTTTCGAGGAAAAATCTATCAAAGCGGCAGATTTGATTGCGGCTATAAAAGATAACTTCAAGTCCACACCCGAGCTTTTGCATAAGCTTCGTTTTGAGACTCCAAAACTTGGCAACAACGATGATTTTGTTGACAGTATTGCAACCGAACTCCTTGATACTTTTGGAAATGCTTTAAAGGGCAAGACTAACTGCCGTGGTGGCATTTTCAGAGCAGGAACAGGTAGCGCAATGTTCTACTTGTGGCACGCTAACGAAATTGGCGCTTCGGCTGACGGCAGAAGAGAAAAAGAGCCTTTCGGCACCAACTATTCAATTTCTCTTTTTGCAAATGTTAAGGGCCCTGTTTCGGTTATTGCTTCAATGACCAAACAACACTTTGAAAACGCCATGAACGGCGGACCTTTGACCCTTGAATTCCATCAAAGCATTTTTGCCGATGATGACGGTATTGAAAAGGTGGGTCTCCTTGTTAAGAACTTTATCGACCGTGGCGGCCACCAGTTGCAACTTAACACTGTAAATCTTGAAAAAATGCTTGACGCTCAAAAACATCCCGAAAATTACAAACAGTTGGTTGTTCGCATTTGGGGTTGGAGCGCATACTTCGTTGAACTTGATAAAGAGTATCAAGACCATGTAATTGCCCGTCAGGCATATATGGTATAATTATGACAGGAATAATTTTCGATATTAAAGAAATGGCGGTCCACGACGGACCGGGTATTCGGACAACGGTGTTTTTTAAGGGTTGCCCTTTGAGATGCCGTTGGTGCCATAATCCCGAAGGTTTAAGTGCCGAACCTCAACTTATGTATAAACAGGTAAGGTGCATTGACTGTAAAAACTGCCAAAGAGAGTGCGACCACCCCGAGTGTCAGCCTTTTGGTCGGTGTATCCACGCTTGTCCCGAAAATTGCCTTGAAATTGCAGGTAAAAAGATTGAGGTTCAAGAACTTGCTGAAGAACTTAAAAAATCAGCCCAGGTTTTGGGTGATAGTTTTGGTGGCTTCACCTTTTCGGGTGGTGAGCCTTTGGCTCAACCTGACTTTTTACTGGAACTAATCGACCAATTAAAGGACTACCACCTTTGCATTGAAACCAGCGGTTATGCCGACAGTGAGGTTTTTAAAAAGGTGATAGAGAAACTAAACCTTGTGATTATGGACATTAAGTTGGCTGACGGTGAAGAACATAAAAAATACACCGGTGTAAACAATGAAAAAATCTTAAACAATTTTGAGATTTTGAAAAACAGTGGCGTTCCCTTTATAATAAGAACCCCTTTAATTCCTGAGATTACCGATACCAAGGAAAACCTTGAGGCGATAGAGAAAATTATTGGTAACAGCACTTGGGAAAAATTGCCCTACAATACAATGGCGGGCGCAAAATATAAAATGCTGGGAATGAAATACTCCCTATAACGGAAAGGTGATATTTATGTACGGTTTAAAAAACAGTTCGGGTTATGATGCTTCCTTGCAACTTGAGGGTTGCGCTTCTAAAGAAGCCGCCGAAATGCTTAAAGGCATTATGAACACCCCTAATACCGAGGACATCTACGAAATTACAGGAAATAAGTATTACATTTCCAAGGATATGCATCTTAACGAAATCCCAAAGGATTTGCAACCGGGTGATGCGGTTCTTTTTGAGCGCGGCGGTCTTTGGAGATTGCAAAGAGAGGGTCATTTAAAAATTCCGCAGGGCGTAACCTTCGGTTCTTACGGCGTTGGTGAAAAACCCAAGTTTTACGGCTCGGCTTATAACTATGCTGACCGTTCTTTGTGGGAAAAGCACAGCGACAACATTTGGAAAAAAGAAATGCGTGGCGGCAACCCCGGAATTATCACCATTGATGAAAAATACGCTTTGGGCGTTAAGAAGTGGGAAATGGAAGAGGTTAAAGAAAATTACGACTTCTACTATGACGGTGATGCGGCTACAATTTATTTCTACTACGATGGCGATATAGAAGATTTTGAAAGTATGGAAATCGGTCAGCGTAGTGACCTGGTCACTATGGAGTCGGATACAGTTCTTGATAATGTATGTTTGCGACATGGCGCTTCTCACGGTGTTGATGCGGTTCACAATGCCCATAATGTTAAAATTACTAACTGCGAAGTTGGATTTATCGGCGGCTCAATGCAGTTTGCTCAGGTTCGTTTCGGTAATGGTATTGAGTTTGGTCTTGGCGCTCAGAATGTAGTTGTCAGAAACAACTGGGTTTATCAGTGTTATGATGCGGGTATCACATTCCAGTCTTGGGGCAGTGCGAATTTGGATACATATTACCACGATATAGATTTCTCGGCAAACCTTATTGAGTATTGCTATTACGGTATTGAATATTTTACTACCTGCTATGAAACCAAAGGCTTATACAGTGAATATAAAAATATCACAATGAATGATAACATAATTCGTTTCTCGGCTTACACCTGGTGTCACGAGCAACGCCCTGATAAGTGGATGGCTTCTCACATAAGAGGCGGTCAGTGGGCTTACGTTAAGAATTGCGAAGGTTTTGAGATTCAGCGAAATATCTTTGACACCTGCCGTGGCTGTATGGTCTTTTGGTGGTGGTATGACGAGGAGAAAAACTTCTTATATCCTGAACCCCATAACGGTTTAACCGTTTGCGATAATACATATTATCAAGGACCTACCTTTGATGGTAGAGTTATGACCTATCATCAAAATGTTCCTTCAATGGCCGAAAACGAGGCCGACCTTATAAAAGCGGTTGCCCGTTTTGACCCCAAACCGAAAAAGATTGTTTGGTTAGAAGAGAATAAGTAAACTAAACCCCCAACGATTTGGTCGTTGGGGGTTGTTTATTATAGGTTTTTAGCGACAACGTTTCGGAATTTGTTGGGGGTGATGCCCTTTTCTTCCTTAAAACATTTAACAAAGTGGCTAAGATTTGAAAAACCACACTCCATTGCGATGTCGGTTATGTTTAATTCGGTGTTGGTGAGCAGGGAAATGGATTTTTCTACTTTCAACCGTGTTATATATTTTGAAAAGGTTAAGCCATAGGTTTCTTTGAAGACGCGACTGAAGTGGCTATAGCTCATAGAGGCGTTTTCGGCAGCATCTTCCAAGGTAACGGTGGCAAAATTTTTGTTGATAAATTCCTTTGTGCTGTGAATAGCGAGACTTTTTTCTTTTTTGGTCAAAAGTTTATCGGTAGGGAGCTTATTTGAAAAAACATAAGCCATGAGTTCCATAACAATTGATTGCAAAATTAACCTCTTAACATAATCACCGGAGGTGTAGTTTTCGTACGCCTTTTTAAAGCGGGCATAAATGTAGCCGGTAATTTCGTTAGAAGGGAAGATACAGTATGGAGGGAGTTGCTTGATAAAGAAATTTGCTTGGGGGATAGGTGTTAAAGATATAACATCTAAAAGATCGGGATTGAGATTAATGGAAAAATGCTCGTTAATGCCGTAACGACCGTCAACTCGGTGGTTGCAATAACTGTTAAGAAATACCCATTCGCCTGATTTTAAGGAAACTTCGGAATCTTCTAATATAATTCTAAGTCGCCCCGAAACACAGTAAATAAGCTCAATATTGCTGTGGTAATGGTAGATTCCGTCGTAAGGAGCGGGCTTAACGGCGCTGTGTACGACATCAATGGTGTCGGGTCGTGTTTTGTCGAAACATAGGGGTTTAGCCCCCATCTTATCGGCAATTTGCATAATAAAAGCACCTCCTTGCTTATAGATAATAACCTAAAACGCCGATTTTGTCAATACTACGAAAAGAAAACCCTATATATTGTGGTTTTTTCAAAAAAATACAACAAGCGACAAAAAAATAAAATAAATACCGCAAAAATATAACGAAAATAGTCAAAAATATAGTCTACTTTTAAAGGGGACTTTTGTATACTTATGGTAGGTATCCATGGCTTACAGTTGTGAATTTTATACAAAATAGGCGAATGAGTTTATGTTAATTGATGCATCTTTCATCAACACAACCGAAGAAAAAGGCGGCCTTACAGGGGATTTTTGCCTAATAAAAGAACTAGACTGCGCAACGGCGGTCTATTTCGGATTTTCTTCAAATCACAATATAAATAGTGAACTCGGCGGAGTTATCCGTATTGGTGGGCTTGACATTAAAAAATGGATGGCGGATTGGCGCTATAAAGAGTTTTGGTGTTGCCCTGCCTTCGGAAAAGAGAACACTGCCGACATCCCTAACAACACCCAATGTCTCCTTTATATAAACGGGGATGGCAAATACGGGGTGATTTTGCCGGTTGTTTCAGAGGATTATAAATGCACTTTGGAGGGCGCGGCAGATGGAGCCGTAGAAGCCAAACTTTACAGTTGGTGCGATGGATTAACCGATATTAATGCCTTGGCCTTTGTAACTGCCGAAGGCGACGATCCTTACAAATTAATTAAACAATGCGTTGCGACTGCTTTAAAACTTTTAAACAACGGTTGCAAACCCCGTGAAGAAAGGGCGTTTCCCGAGGTATTTAAATATCTCGGTTGGTGCAGTTGGGATGCTTTCCAAATCCGCGTTGATGAGAAAAGCCTTGTCGCCAAATGCGAGGAATTCAAGGAAAAACAAATCCCTGTGCGTTGGGCTATTATTGACGATATGTGGGGCGATGTGCGAGATTTCTGGGGGGCTAAATATGAAAGCCGCCAAGAGATGTTTAAACTAATGCACTCCTCCAAACTTTATTCATTCAAACCCGACCCCAAGCGTTTCCCAAATGGGCTTGAGGGTTGTATACATAAAATTAATGATTACGGTATCAAGGTTGGTATGTGGCACCCCACAACCGGCTACTGGATGGGCATTGACCCTGAAGGGGAGATATACCGTGATATGGCGGATGTGCTTATTAAAACTCAGAACGGTATGTACATCCCATCTTACGAGGAAGAGAAGTCCTATAAATTTTACAGTGCTTACCACCGGTACCTTAAACAAAGCGGTGCCGAATTTATAAAACTTGACAATCAAAGTATGACTCGCCGTTTCTACAAGGGCTTGGCTCCTGTGGGTCAGGCGGCAAGGGAGTTCCACAATGCGATGGAACGCTCGGCCAAGGAATACTTTGGCGGTGTAATGATTAACTGTATGGGTATGGCAAGCGAGGATATGTGGAATCGAAGCGACAGTCCGCTTTCCCGTTGCAGCGATGACTTTATCCCTGAGGATAGGGAATGGTTTGCAAAGCATATTACCCAATGCGCTTACAACACCTTTGTTCAAGGTGAGTTTTACTATCCCGACTGGGATATGTGGTGGACGGATGACGGCCAAGCCGGTAAAAACAGTTTGCTGAGAGCCGTTAGCGGAGGACCGATTTACATAAGCGACACTTTGGATAGAAGCCGTAAGGAAATTATCGACCCTCTGTGTTTGAGTGACGGTGAAATTTTGATGTGTGACCGTCCTGCAGTGCCCACAAGGGACTGTTTACTGGAAAACCCCGTGGAAAACGGCAAGGTTTTCAAAATTCAAAACATTGCTAACAAAAGCGGTGTTTTAGCCCTCTTTAATCTGGATGCCGATAACGGCGTGGTTGAGGGCACGGTTTCTCCCCAAGATGTGGAGGGACTTTGCGGCGAAGAGTTCGCCATTTATGAGTATTTTTCCAGGACGCTTCAGGTTGTGAAGGGTCATGAAAAAATAGATGTTAAACTTTGTGATAATGATGACTACCGATTGTACATTATTGTACCTCTTAAAAACGGTAGAGGCATTATTGGAAAGATTGACAAATTTATTTCCCCTAAAACAGTCAAGATTCACGGTGATGGCAGTATTACCATTCTGGAGAGCGGAACCTACGCTTTTGTTGAAGATAACGAACTTGTGCTGAAAGAGGGAGAACAGCAAGATCTAACTTATTTTACTCAGGAGGCGGTACATTGAATTATTATCGTTTAAAAAAGCAAAGCACGGCGGCGTTGGCGAGTTTGGCTCGTTACCTTATACTGATTGCCTTTGCTTACATTTTGTTTTATCCTTTCCTCTTTATGGTGATTAACTCCGCTAAGAATACGGCGGATTGGTTGGATCCTACTGTTCAGTGGGTACCTAAAGAATTCACATTCGACAATGTAATTGCGGCAGGTCAGGTATTAAAGTACGGAACATCCTTTGTCAGCACATTAATCAACGGAATAGTTCCTGCGATTATTTCCTTCTTCTCCTGCGCGGTTGCGGGTTATGGTTTGGCAAGATTTGACTTCAAGGGTAAAAAATTCTTGGTTGGCGTTATGATTTTGTTAATTCTTATTCCCGACCCCATGCTTATGGTTGCAAGTTACGACAATTTCCGACATTTCGATTTCTTAGGTATTCTAAAGGGAATATCTCAGTTGGTTGGTGTGGATATTAGACCGAACCTTATTGACACACCTTTGGCTTTCTGGTTACCGGCCCTTATGGGAACAGGTCTTAAAAACGGATTGTTTATATATATTTATATGCAGTTCTTTAAAGGTCTTCCCAAAGAATTGGAAGAAGCATCGTGGATTGACGGTGCCGGACCATGGCAAACCTTCTTAAAAATTGTGCTCCCCTCTTCGGGCGCGGCAGCAGTTACCGTTTTGGTTTTCGCCGTTGTTTGGTACTACAATGATTACTATCAATCACAACTTTTCGTTTCCGAAAACTTTACCTTGAGTGTAATGTTGGCGAACTTTAAAGCGAATATCAGTAGTAATCTTTCCAAAGAATTCACATTGTCAACCGGCGCGTTGTTGACAGCGGCTTCCTTTGTTACCATATTACCAATGCTTGCTTACTTCCTTGTTATGCAAAGAAAGTTTGTTCAAAGCATTGCCACCTGCGGTATCGTAGGTTAATAAAATAAATTAGGCTCTAAAGCCAAATATAAAAAAGGAGAAATCTATTATGAAATCAAATCTCAGAAGAATTTTTTGCCTTCTTCTTGCAATGGCATTAATGTTCTCCGTTGCAGCTTGTGGAAAAGTTGAAGACAGCGGTTCAACCCTTGATTTTGACGACGAGGGTTGGGATATTGATGTTGATATTAACGATGGCGGCGACGCTACTGATGAAGGCAGCAAAACCCAATCAGGCACAACTTCTACCGGAAACGGCGGTTCCACCGGAAATAAGCAACCTGCTGTTAAGAATGCTGACACTCTTACATTAGCAGAACTTACCGCTCAAGTTCCTTCCAAACTTCGCGGCACAACCGTTACAGTGTTCTCTTGGAACCCTGTTAAGGACGTTACCGGCGCTGAAAAGGTTGTTGACAACTTTGAGAAGAAGACCGGCATTAAGGTTAAGTGGCTCCAAGGTTCTTACGACAAATATGATGAATCCATCGTTTCTAAGATCAACTCCGGCGATGCTCCTGACATCATTCGTTACCAAGAACCCAACCCCGCAAGAATGGCATTAACCCAAGATCTTAAAACTGCTACCGGTTTTGACTTCAAGGGCGACATTTGGGACCAAGATCTTGCTAAGTCATTCACCATTAAGGGCAAAACCTTTGGTATCAACTTAAAGAATACCTTCAACAGCCAACCTACTGTTGTTTACTACTTAAAGTCTACTGTTGAAAACAATGATATGGAAGATCCATACAAATTGTGGAAAGAAGGCAAATGGAACTTCGATAAATTCATTGAAATGTGTAAAGAATTTAAGGAGAAAACCGGTTCTGCTGGTTGGATGACTTCCAGAAATATCGACATTATGTGGTTCGAAGGCTTAAGCTTCATCAATTTCGATGGTAATAAGTACACCAACAACTGCACCAGCCCCGAAATCATTACAATGCTTCAAAGAGTATGTAACTGGCGTGCAGACGGAATTATGGCCGGTGGTGCTTCTGAATCCAGTCAGTTCGCAGCTGGTAACTACCTCTTCTACACCACTAACATTCTTCAAGCCAGAAGAAATGACTCTCAACACTTTGTAGAGCAAAAGAAGAACAACGACCTCTACGCTGTTCCTTTCCCTGCTCAAGCAGGTAAAACCTACTGGCAATCCATGCAAGAATCCGAAGCATTCGGTATTCCTAAGGGCGCTAAGAACCCCGAAGCAGTTTACTACTTCTTAAGATACTATTGCAATCGCGATAACTATGATGAGAAGATGTTCTTCTCCAACTCTCAAATCTTAGAGGTTTATGACTGGTGTATGTCTCAAACCAACAAGTTCTATATCTTTGACAGACAACTTACAGCTTCTTACGGCTTACTTCTCGAAGACATTCCTACGGCTGTAAGAAACGGTTTGCAAGCTGCTCAAGTTCAAACTCACCTTGAGTCTATTGCTCCTAAATTCGAAAACGACGTTCGTAAAGCAAACGAGACTATTTCTAAATTCTAAATAACATAAAGGAGTGCAATTATGAAAAAAATATTAGCTTTTGCACTTGCGGTTATGTTAGTTGTATTATGTTGTGCTTGCGGTAACAGTGAAACTAAGGATCCTGTTACCGGCAGCAAGCCCTCTTCTACTGACAATTCTACCGTATCCGATACTGATAGTACCGCTTCTGATGAGGAAACTTCCTCTAAGAAGGATACTGCTGACAAAAACGGTTCCGTTGCAGTTGGCGATACTTTATATGAAAGCTACATCGTAGATGAAGATGCCGTGGTTGAATTTGAAGGCGCTGCTAAAGGTGGCTTCTACACCACCGACAATAACGCTTGGGAAGGCACCGCTCTTAAGACCACCGCTCATTCCGATGCTCAGGCCAAAGCTATGAGAGATGCTATTATTAAAACTCCCAACACAATGGAAATCTACAGCTCCAAGGTTACAGGTAAAATTTACTATGTTTCACCTGACGGTAACGACGAAAACGATGGTTTAACTCCTCAAACCGCAATTAAAACCTTAGATGCAGAACAGTTCTTACTTAACAACTTCGAACCAGGCGATGCTGTTTTGTTCGAGCGCGGCGGTATTTGGAGAGTTACCAACAAGTTTAAGACAAAAGCAGGCGTTGTTTACGGTTCTTACGGCGAAGGCCCCAAACCCGCCTTCTACGGTTCACCTTATAACTACGCTGATGAAAGCTTCTGGTCACCCAGTAACCGTGAAAACATCTGGAAGGTTACCTTTGCAGACAGCGATGCAGGTTTGCTTGTATTTAACCACGGCGAAGGCGTTGGCGTTAAGAAGTTAAACGGCTTGGTTGCTCTTGAAAAGAACTTTGATTACTACTTCAATGCTAACGAAGACACCGTTTATATTTACTATGATGGCGGTAACCCCGGCAAAGTATTTAAGGATATTGAAATTGGCTTAAATATGCCTATTTTCGCTGTTTCAAAACAAGAAAATGTTACTATCGATAATATCACCTTTAAGTACAGCGCACGTTTTGGTATCGACCTTGAAGGTTGCGACGGTTCTGTTATCACAAACTGCGAACTAGGCTTCATCGGTGGCGCTATCCAAAGCGGAACAGTTCGTCTTGGTAACGCAATCCAAACTTGGAACGGTGTTAAAAATCAGGTTATCTCCAATAACTGGGTATACCAAATTTACGATACCGGTATTACCTGGCAAGGTGACAATCAGTACAAAACAGGTCACATGAGCGATGTTTACGAAAACATTACTTACGAAAAGAACCTTGTTGAGTATTGCTCAATGTCTTTCGAGTTCTGGCATGCTAACAATGAGTATGACAGCGCAGGCAACGTAACCTATAAGCACGATTATCAAACTCGCGCTAAGGTTACCAACTTCAAACTCATTAACAACCTTAGCCGTCTTCCCGGTTGGGGTTGGGGTGTTCAACGTCCCGACATTAACGGAACACACATTATGTTCTATCAACACATTTTCCCCAACGCTAAGGCAAATGTAATTTCGGGCAACATTTTCGATTCCTCTTACTACTTGTACATCCAATGGGCAATGCCCAGCGGCGCTGTTGCAAGAAAAGAGAACGGCGAATGGGATATCAGCGGTAACTACTGGTATCAACAACCCAGCAAAAACAGCACAGGTATGCGCTACGACGGCACTTATCTTTATGCTACAAATCAAGGCAGCTTGAATACTGCTGTAACTAGGTTTGACACTAACCCTGCTGAGGTTTTATGGTTCGAATAGGCTAAATCTAATATCGGGGGAAGCAGTTACCCTGCTTTCCCCAATAGATGGTAGATATTAGATTGTAGCCAATATGATCTACCGTCTAACATCTATCATCTAATTCGCAAGGATGTAGAAATTAGACCGTTTAACCTTTCAGCAATTCTTCGCTTTCGCGAATTTACATATACAAAAAAATCCTTAAAAAAGGAGAAATGAGAAAAAATGAAAAAAATCTTTCGTTTATCTTTAGCGCTCTTGCTTACATTCAGCTTGATTTTCTCAAGTTTGATTTTTGCAAGCGCAGCACCTGCTGTGGTTACTGATGAAGCATCTTTCCTTACAGCTATAGCAGCCGGTGGAGAAATTAATATCGCAAATGATATTACTTTCACACAACAAGTAACAATAAATACCGATGGTTATGTTGTAATTAACGCAGGTAACCACAACATAGAAATGTATGGTAAGTCTGGCGCTGAAGCATTCACCTTTAAAGGCGCGGGCACCATTATATTCAACGGCGGTAATTGGAACAACCCCACAACAGCTGATATTTTATATGTTGACGCTTTTACAGGAACCATAAAGCTTACAGGCGGCGCTAAATTCACATCCAGCACCCCCATCAACTTTAACACAAGCTCGGCAAAGGGTCTTTTAATTATTGATGATGCGACAATTGAGTCAACAGGAAAAGCTATTCAGCCTAGAGGATATACCGAAATTCAGATTTTAAGCGGTACTATCACATCTAAAGGAACTGCACAGGCTATTTATGTTGATTCCAGTTACAATGTTTTAAGCATTGGTAAGCCTGATGGTACAGGTCCTACCATTCAAAATACATCTTCTGCCACCACACCTCTTATTCGTTTTAAGTCAAGCGCGGCAGCATACGCAGGTCACACTATTTACGGCGGTACCTTTATCAATAATGGTTCTAAATACGTAATAGATTCTGACTCACAAGTGAATTTGAGTATTTTGGGCGGTACATTTACTGCTAATGCAGGCAGAACCTGTTATTTCGCTAGCAATTCTGTTGTAAATATTTTAGGCGGCGAATTCTCCGCTGCAAAGCTTAATGTTTTCAGTATTGGTTCTGCTACTGTAAATATCAAGGGCGGTAATTTTACTAAAGGAATTAACGAAACTGCTTTCACAGGCGGAACTGTTAATGTTTCGGGCGGTACATTTAACTTTGACCCCAGCAGTTATGTTCGCGCAGGTTATAAAGCAACCTCCTCTAATGACATTTATACCGTTGCTGAGGATGCTTCTACCTTACCTGCTGCTACCACTGTTACAACTTACGACGAATTAACAACTGCTATATCCAACCAAGCCGGTTATATCAAGCTTGGCGCTAATATTACTTTAACAAGTGCAATTACTATTAACTTTAACACTGTTATTGAAGGCAACAACAGCTATAAGATTAGCGGTAAAACAATTAATGTTAAGGGCGCAAGCACCAAGATAACCTTTAAAAATGTTATTTATGAACATTCGGGTGACGCACTTGTTGTTTCCGAAACTCCCGATGTAACCATTTCGGGCGGTCAAATTTTCTCAACCACAACTTCTGACGGTAACGGCGCCATATATGTTAACGAGTTCAGAGGCGTTCTTACTGTTACTGACGGTGCCGTTATCAAAGCTTACGCTTATCCCGTTTACACAAGTAACTGGGACGGTGGCCTTAGCACTGGTAACGACGCTTCGGGAAGCGGTATTATATACCTTGGCGATTGCGAGCTTGTAAAAGCAAATACTTCTGATTCAACTAAGGGTATTATTTTACATCAAAGTAACGCCCACTTCGTTCTTGACGGATGCACAATTAACGCGGCAGGTCAACATCGCGTATTTTATTTAGACCGCGGTCACATAAGCATAAAGGACGCTAATATTACATCCAGCGCTTCTAACCCAATAGTATGCTTAAAGAGTAGTTCCTACAATAAGTTCTTCACAGTTACAGGCGGTACTATCACAGGTTCGAATGCCAACACCATTATGGTTGACGAATCAAAATTCTATTGCGATATTTTCGGCGGAAACTTCTCAAGACCCTCAACCGCAAGCGGTCGTATTATCGAGATGAATGCTGACAATAAGTATGCCGAAGTAACCATTAACGGCGGTCAATTTACAACAGGTAAAGCTGACGCTATGCTTTTAAACGGCACAAATTCAAGATTTATCGTTAACGGCGGTACATTTGAAGCCACAGGAAACTGCGCTATGTTCCAGGCAAACGAGGGTATTTTAACCATTACAGGAGGTACCTTCAGTTCTGCTAACACTACCGTTGGCTCCGACGGTGCGGTTGTTGATGCTTATAAGACCGGAACCTGCAACATTACTATTGACAATAAAAATGATATTAATGTAACAGGCGGCGGTATTTTCTTAAAACAACAAAGCACATCTGCAATTAACATTACAGGTCTTGACATTGAGCAAGAGGGAACAATAATTGATATTGGTTCCAATGGTGGTTCAATTACATTAAACGACTGTACTCTTGCCTCCAAAACAAGCGCTATAGTTTCTAAGAGTGCTAATACCGTATATGTTAAAAATTATAGCGTAATTAGTTCTGAAGACACCTTAGCAATTGACGGCGTATGGGAGAAAGACGCCACATCTGAGGTTAATGACCAGACCAATCTTCACGAATTTGCTAAATTGATTAAGGATGCTGCTGCAGGCTCCACTGTTACAATCACTAAGGATTACACTGATGTTCCCGCAGTAATTATTGATAAAAATATTACTCTCACAAGCGACGGCGAACATTCTGTTACCTTCTTGGGCGCAGGTTTAAAGGTTCAGAGCGGCGCCACCTTAACAATTGAAGGCGACATCACTCTTAACGGCGGTTCTGAGGGTAACCTTTTAGAGGCTGCTGACGGTACGCTTATCGTGAACGGCGGTACATTTAACGCAACAAACGGCTCTAAAGCAATTTATTTTGACAACGCATCTGCTGTTGTTAGAATTTTAGGCGGTACCTTTAATCAGGCAGGCTCAAAGTATCTTGTTAGCATGGGTAACGCTGCTGAGTTTACTGTTGGTAATGCCGACGGTACAGGTCCCAGCATGACTCATACCGGTTCAGCGTCTATTATTAACACAATATCCAGCATTACTGCCGGCACATATACCATTAACGGCGGTACCTTCGTGAAACAGGGCTCAGGTTACATTATGCAGGTTGGCAATGCCATCACACCGGCATTTACCATTAACGGTGGCGAATTTACTATTAATAATAATGCTGCTATGTTTGCTCTTAGACAAAATAATAACTTTGTAGTAAACGGCGGTACATTTACAAGTAAGGCTACCAGTGAGGAACTTATTTACAAGGTAAAGGGTAATGTTGAAATTTACGGCGGTGCCTTTACTGCCAATAGTAATTCTCTTGCTTTAATTGGCACATCTAACACTTCATCAAATGCAGGTTCTATCGTAATTGACGATGAATTTGACGGTGACAGTGACCTTAGCTTTACTCAAAACGGTTCTGCTCCGATTATTGAGTATAACGATGCAGGAACTGTTGAAATCCGCAATACCGACATTGCTCGTACAGGTGTTGACAAGTATGTTGTTAAAATCGGTACAAAAGCAACAGGTAAAGTTACAGTAACCAACTCTAACTTAAGCGCTGATTATGCTGTTATTTCAATGCCTGATACTAACAGTCCTGTTCGTTTAGTATTAAACGGCAACACAGTTGTTACATCTAAGTTTGACGTTGCTATCTTCAACGGCGTTAAGGATACTAACTATACTATGACAGGCACCGATAAGATTGTTGAATCTGATGACCCAATGGACGGTTCTGACAGAATTATCAAGTTTGCAGGTAAGACCTCAGGTGATTATGTTGGTGTTGACCAATCCTTAAAAATTGAAAGCAACACAACCTATACTTACACATTTAATTACAGAGCAACAGGCGGCGGCGTTCCTTATGTGACTATTGAACTCCGTAATGCAGGCGCAAGTTATGCATCTATCGAAGAAACACTTAATTCTAACGATACAGGAACATCTATGACATTCACATTCACAACAGGTGAATTGGATACAACACAAAAGAACTTCCGTATCCGTCTTGGAAATAAGGCTCCTGCAGCCGCTACCAACGGTACTGTATATTATGCAAATGTTTCTCTTACAAAATCAGGTTCCAGCACAAACCTTATTGAAAACGGCAACTTCGGTTGGGGATTGAAACAAGGTTGGAATACTTTCAGAGTTGACAAAGTACAGTACTATGGCTTCATTAAACCTGTTGACGGTTTCTTCAGCGATGCCACAGTTGAAAGCAATGTTGCTGACAAGGCTTATGTATTCGAGGGTGGCGATAATCACTCCTTCGACTTCAAAGTGGTTCTTGCAGAAGGCGCAAGCTACAAATTCAGTTACCTTTCTCGCGCAATGGGCGACGCTCCCGAATTCTCAGTGGATAAGGATGCTGTTACTGTTAAAGAGGAAGAGTCTAACGGTTACCTCAAGACATATACTTTGACAAATACAGGCGCCGAAGCCAGAGTAAGATTCCGTTTAAGATTTGCATACGGTTCTGATAAGGCTAAAGTTTATATAACAAACTTAAAGCTTTATAAGTTAAACGATCAGAATACTGTTGGCGCTAATATGATTGCCGACCTTAACCCCATCTTTGGCCTTTCTGATGCGCTTAAGTTAAATCAGTCTGACGAATTCGCTATGTCGAATACTGTTGGTCATGGTTGGTTCGGTAACTTCGGCACCTATGCTGATGAAGGCGTAGTTGACAACGGTTCTAGCAAGTATGCTAAGATTGTTACTGTATCTGACGATTTCTTCAATATGGCTACGACTGCAGTCAAGGTTAGAAATATTCTTACCACCACAGGTGCTATCGAATACAGCTATGATGATGAAGTTTCTGCAGCCGATGTTTATCTTGACAGTAAAATCAACGTTGTTGACCTCTTCATTTCTAAGGCAGAATCTGAGGGTTATTACGGCGCAGATATTCAGGCTGAGATACTTAAAGAAGAAATTAGAAACACTGCTAATACAATTGATGAAAACGGCAGCAAGGTTACTAAGCTCGCCAAAGGAACAACAGGAGAACAATTGAGAACAGCATTGAATAATGCTTCCAGCGGCGATATTATTCTTCTTCAGCGCGGCGGCGAGTGGAGAGCTCCTACCGGCGATGACGATTTTGTTTGGAAGATTAAGAGCGGTGTAACACTCAGTGCTTACGGCACAGGCGCTAAGCCCGTACTTAACGGCTCGGTTAAGAACTACTCGGGCAGCTTTACCGAAGATAGCACAAATATTTGGAAAGTAAGTGTTGCAGGCGGCAAAGACGGTCAAAACGTACCCGGTACAGTTTATTTCTATGAGAAAGATAACGATACCGAACCCGCTTTAATCGGTACTATATACAAGGACGGCACTGCTTTCACAAGTAAAACTCAACTTAAAAATAAAGGCGAAGTTTGGAGAGATTACAACGATAGATATGATGGTTTCTGGTGGGGCACAGGTAGTAGAAACGATGTTTACGTTTACTACGATGGCGACCTTAATGAAGCCTACGAGAGAATTGAAATCGGTGAAACCCGTGACGTTATTCAGACCGAGGGCGCTTCAAATGTTGTTATCGACAATATAACTGTTAAGCACGCAGGCGGCCACGCAATTAATATTAACACTTCTAATAATGTTACTATAAGAAACTGCGAAATCGGTTATGTTGGCGGTTCTCCCACAGACTCCGCTCTTGGTAATGGTATTCAGTTCGGCGAAAACGGTTCTAACCTTATTGCTGACCATAACTATATTTACGAGTGCTATGACGCAGGTATCTCACCTCAGAACTGGAATACCAGCGGAACACACGTATTTAGTAATGTACAGATAACCAATAACCTTTTAACCAACAACTTCTATAATATTGAGTTCTGGAATAAGACCAGTTCAATGGAGATTAATCTTAGCGGCAACATTTTGACCGATGCAGGTTATTGCTGGTCTTGGGAACAACGTCATGAAGACGGTAACCACAGCATGTTCGCGGCACATATTTACGCAGGTAAAAATACCAGCAACAAGGATATTACTATCACGGTTAGCGATAATGTTTTCGGTGCTACACAAGCTAATATTGCTTGTTGGTACTGGGGTGATGTTTATCCCACAGTTGAACATTATGAAAAGATGACTCTTAGCGGAAACACCTATTATCAAGAGAC
>JAZOXF010000016.1:0-16946 GCA_045659605.1 Acutalibacteraceae bacterium | reverse complement strand
GTAACATTGTCGGTATTGTCATTAACTGTAACGGCATATTTTCTAATGTTAAATTCAATAGATTTAAAGCGTTCGGCAGGATTTTCTTTGCTGTAAAGATAAAGTTTACTTTCTTTGTAATCGTGATAAAAATGTAGGTCGTGTTGTAAATTCACAACTTTTTTGTTAAAAGGTTCGGGATTATCTGGTGTAGAGGTTGTGTGATTATAAGTCTCACCATCATCTTCAGTTCGGATAATACATTTTATGGCGTGTGCTTCGCCACCGTTGAAAACAAGGGTGCCAACATCATATTCCAAAGCGCCATTGCCAATATCAATTACCCAAATATTAATGCGGTGTTTTTTCCACTTGGATGCATTTTCGCTTCCGCCCGCGTTAAAGGGAGAAGCAAAAATATTGGGCTTTTTGCCTGTGCCATAAGCAGTATAAGTGATACCGTCTTTCGCAATTATTTCTCCGCGCCAGGTGCCCCCACGTTCAAAGCATACTATCGAATCGGGAAGTGCGCTGCTGTTAACCTTCTTTATGGTTTTCCATGGGCTTTCAATTGTTCCTTCGTTGCTGTCGTCACCGTTAGGAGATACATAGTAAACGGTTTTACCTGAAGGTATAGCGAGGTTTTTTGTATTTAGTATACTTAGTATTCGCTCATTAATTTCGGAATCCCATTCGGTACTTTTTTTCCATTTTGAAATACCGCCAAAAGTATTGTTTATAATTTCATTTTTCATCATTTCTGCCTCTACAGTATTGTCTTTTGAACCGGTAATACCGATTGAATCGGGATCTATGTAAATATTGCTTGAAGTGTTTGAGTTGCTGTTGTTTAGGGTTGGATTATTTTTTGATGTAGAACTGTCGGCATTGTTGTTTGATGTTTTTGAAGAATTGTCACTTTCTTCTTGGGTGTATTGATAGGCGAAATTATCCGACAATGAATTGTTGTCAATCTCACTTTTTTTACAGCCGATCACCGAAAAACATAAAACTGTTGATAACAGTAAACATATAATACGCTTTTTGATAAGTTTCATAGTTTTCTCTTTACGGTTAATTAAAGTTTAAAATCTTCGGGAGAATAATTATCTGAAATTATCTGCTTTTGGGGTTCGCGTTTTAATGGGTCATATTTGTATTTTCGGCATAGGTTATTTTTGTGCACGATACCACGCTTTTTGCATATTATTTCACCTTCATCACCTAGGGAAATTCCAAAAAGGCAGTGGTCACATTTTTTAATAATATTTTTATCAAACATTTTTTTCATATTATCACCAAATACATATTACCATATTTTAAATTAATTCTTCAAGTATTTTTCCCGATTTTTGTCGATTTGAAAGTGAAATAATAAAAACAATACCTAAAACCAAAAGGGAGAGGCTAAGAGTTTTACTTGAAACATAAGGCTTTGTTGCAAAGGAAAATGTCGTTGAAATTGTTATTGTTGACACAGGAAAAATCTTTAGTAAAACAAAGGTTAAAATACTGCTGAGTGTGCCGTGAAGTATCCTGAAAAAAGCAAAATTCAAAATATTTATACCTATATTTTTGCCAAGCGCCAACACTTGAGCCCAAATGCAAAGGTTAGAAAATCCAAGCAAAAAGGAAATTAAGTAGATATTGTCGGTTTTAGTAATGGCGGTAGTCACTTCCATAAAATATATTAAATTTTTTAAAATAGGTATTTGGCTTGAGAAATACTCAATGTAACCTGTAAATACCGAAAACAAAATTACAAATGAGCAAATATTCAAAACGGCGGTTGCGGTTTGAGAGGATGAGAGCACAAAATTGTCAACGGGAGTTATTAAGGTTCCGATTTTTGTGGGTTTTATTTTAATGGTGCCTGAAAAACGGCAAATAAGAAAAGAGGATAGGAGATGAGAAACGAAAAGCATAAAACCAAGGAGTTTGTTTCCTAATATACCTATTCCTACTGCCGAGATTATAAATGCGGGACCCGCATTAACACAAAACCTCATCATTTTTTGCGCCGATTTTGGTGTTAAATAACCGTCTTTTATCGCTTCGCTTAATAGTTTTGCACCAATGGGGTAACCACCTATTAATGAAGAAATGAATATAAAAAAAGGATAGGCCGAAAGACCGAAAATTTTAAGGGTTAAAGGGGATAAAAAATTCAATTTTTCAAACACACCCGATTTTGAAAAATATAGAGCGCATACTCCGAAAGGAAAAAGGGAAGGGATTATAACGGTTGAACACAGTATAATTGATGATGCCACACTCTTTTTGCAAATTTCGGGTTTTAAGATAAGTAAAACACCAAAACTTAAAAATAAAATAAAAAACAAAATTGAAGAAAGTCTTTTTCCTATTTTCATAATAATCACCCTTATTATATATGTATGATAGCAAAAAAATCTTCATAGAATTATTTGTAAGGAGCGGATTTGCGTGGCTAAAAAAGTTAAATTACCTAAAAAAAGAAGCAAGTGGAGGCTGTTTCGTTTGTCCGGCGAGAATATAAACGGTGAGGTTTTTGGCTCGGCACATATGGAAATTTACGGTAACAGCAAAATTACCATAGACGGTTGCTTAGGTGTATATGAATATAAGGATACATACATTAAACTCAGGCTTTGTAAGGGAGCGGTTATAATATGCGGTAATTGTTTGAATGTGGTTCATTTTGAAAACCGACTAATTACGATTTGCGGTAAAATTTGCGATGTTGAGTTTGTTTAGGAGAAAATAATGATTATAAATATTTATAGAATTATTTTTGGTTTTTTAAAGGTTGAATTTTACGGAAATCTAAAAGAACGGGCATTGACTCTTTGCGCTCAAAACGGAATAAATCTTTGGGGCAATAAACTAAGGGATGGGAAAATAGAATGCTTTATTTCGGTAAGAGAATTCAGGTGGATTAAATATTTAAAAAGGAATAAGGATTTCAGGGTACATATAATTAAAAAATATGGGTTACCCTTTGTTGCAAACAGGTATCGCAAACGAATTGGAATTTTATTGGGAGCGGTAGTCTGTTTTTTGCTTTTGCAGTTTATGTCAGGATATATTTGGATAATTGATGTAGAAGGTAACAAACACATTAAAGAAGAAACTGTGTTGGCGGCTTGTGAAAGTATTGGTATAACAGAGGGCATTAGAAAAAATAGCATTTACCCCAAGGCCGAGAGGGAAAAATTAATGCTAAAACTTGATGGAGTAGCATGGGCTTCCATAAATATTGAGGGAAGTAAGTTGACCGTTAATATAAGCGAGACTAAACAAGAGGATGAAAAAGGTGAAACCTATTCTAACTTATTGGCATCGGCCGACGGAATAATCAAGAAAATTGACATTGTTTCGGGCACAAGTGTGGTAAAGGTGGGTCAGGCGGTCAAGAAAGGGGATTTGTTGGTTTCGGGAATTGTTGAAACAACCGATGGCACAAGATTTGTAAAATCTAAAGGATGTGTTTTGGCCACGAGCGAAAGGGAAATAAGTTTAAGGGAAGAATTTAAACAAAGAAAATTGTTATTTAACGGTAAGGTGAAAAATAAAAGGGTTTTAGAACTTTACGGATTTAAAATACCCTTGTATTTAGGCGGGGAAAAGGGGCTTTATAAAACTCAAAAAAGTGTTAAAAAAGTGGAGCTTTTTTCTTGTTCTTTACCGATTAAAATTTATAAAAAGAGATATGAATTTAAAAAGGAAACCTACGTTTCTTACACGCCTCAAAAACTTAAAGAAAAATTAGAAAAAAGGCTAGGGGAAATGAAGGATGTGAAGGTTGTTTCAAAGGAATTTTTAACCGATGGAAAGGGAATTGAACTTAAAGTTATAGTAAGAAGGGAAGAAAATATAGCCGAAAGCCATAAATTAATAATTAATGCTGGAAATTAGGGGCTTGTTGTGTTAAAATAAAGATGAAATAAAATATAAGGAGAAGTCTGCTTTGTTTGAACAAACTGTAGATATTGAACGTATTGAGGATTTAATTGATTTGTTCGGTAATTTTGATGAGAATATTAAACTTATTGAAAAGAAATATTCCGTTTCGGTTACCAGTGTTGGGAATCGTATCAAGGTAAAAGGTGATGTTAACGCAGTTAACGATGCCGTTAGAACAATTAAAGGACTTATCCTTATGATTAACAAGGGTGAGCAAATTACCGACCAGTCGGTAGAATATGTTGCTTCTTTGGTGGAAGATGGGGAAGATGAAAGCATTTCGGATGTTACCGATGCCGACTGTATTTGCATTACCGCAAAAGGAAAACCCATTAAGCCAAAAACATTGGGTCAAAAAAATTATGTTGAAGCAATAAGAAAAAACACCATAACTATCGGCGTTGGTCCTGCAGGAACGGGCAAAACCTATCTTGCCGTGGCTCAGGCGGTTCACGCTTTCAGAGCCAAAGAGGTTAGCCGAATAATTCTGACCCGTCCTGCTGTTGAAGCGGGTGAGAGTTTGGGATTTTTACCGGGTGATCTTCAACAAAAGATAGACCCTTATTTAAGACCACTTTATGATGCTTTGTTTGAAATGCTTGGTGCCGAGAATTTCCAAAAATGTCAGGAACGTGGGGATATCGAAGTGGCTCCCTTGGCATATATGAGAGGCAGAACTTTGGATGACAGTTTTATAATTCTTGATGAAGCGCAAAACACAACCTGCGAACAAATGAAGATGTTTTTAACCCGTTTGGGCTTTAATTCTAAGGCGGTTGTAACGGGAGATATTACCCAAATTGACCTTCCAAAAGGAAAAACTTCGGGACTTAAGGATGCAGTTAAGATTTTAAAGGGAATTGATGATATTGCAATTTCTAGGCTTAATGCAAAGGATGTTGTGAGACACCGTTTGGTTCAGGAAATTATTAAGGCTTATGAAAGAAACGGGGAAAAGAAATGAGTGTTAAAGTAACTATATTTAATAAGCAAAAAAAGATTAAACTACCGGTGGGCACAAAACTTTTAATCCGCAAGGCTTGTGCTGCAACCTTGAAACTTGAAGGTTTTGAAAATACTGCCGAGGTGGATGTAACCATTGTTGACGATGAAACTATCAGAGAAATAAATCTTGAGCAACGAGAGATTGATAAGTCTACCGATGTTTTGTCCTTCCCTCTTGGTGAGGATGGGGTGTGGGATCAAAATCCGTCAACAGGAGCTTATATGCTTGGAGATATTGTGATTTCGGCTGAAACCGCTTTAAGACAAGCCGATTTATACGGCCATTCCACCCAGCGTGAAATTGCATTTTTAACGGTGCATTCAATGCTTCATCTTTTGGGTTATGACCACGTAAACGGTGGTTTAGAACAGGCTGTTATGAGAGAAAAGGAGGAAGAAGTCCTGAAATCTTTAGGACTTGCTATAAATAAGATATGAAAGAAAAGTCCGCATTTATTGCAATTATAGGTCGCCCTAATGTTGGCAAATCATCCTTAATGAATAGAGTGTTAGGTCAAAAGGTGGCTATTGTTTCAAACAAGCCCCAAACAACCCGCACAAAAATTATGGGTGTTATGACAAAAGGCGCCGTTCAAACTGTTTTTATTGATACTCCCGGTTTTCATAAACCGAGAAACGAATTGGATAAAAATATGAACAAGGCCGTGGGCGAAGGTATGGCCGATGTTGATGCTGCTATTTTGGTGGTTGAAGCAGTGACACCCTTTAAACTTGACCCCGGCAGTATTCCTCCCGGCGAGTTGGAACTTTTAAAGGAACTTAAAAAGCGAAAAATCAAGGCAATTTTGGTTATTAATAAAATTGACCTTTTGGAAAAAAAGGAAGAACTTTTAACCATTATTACAAAATATAATAATCAATTTGAATTTGATGAGATAATACCTCTCTCGGCAAGAACGGGCGACGGTGTTGATTTAATGATTTCTCAGTTGGAGAAATATGCCAAACCTTCACCACATTATTTTGCCGAGGATGATATTACCGACCAACCCGAAAAGGTTATGGTTGCCGAAATGATTAGAGAAAAACTTCTCCGCACCTTAGACAAGGAAGTTCCCCACGGAATTGCCGTTGATTTGGAACGCTTTGTTGAGCGTGATACCGTTTCGGGTGAACCCATTGTTGAAGTTGAAGCAACGATTATTTGCGAAAAAGATTCCCACAAAGGAATTATCATAGGCAAACAAGGCGCAACCTTGAAAAGAATCGGTTCGATGGCTCGACGAGATATTGAAGAGTTCTTTGGCATTCGCGCAAATGTAAAATTATGGGTAAAAGTTAAGGAGGATTGGCGTAACCGTCAGGGTCTTATACATACCTTTGGTTTGGACTAAATTTTACCTTTTATAATTGATAAATTTAACACAAAACTACCTTTAGAAAGGGTGTTTTGTGTGATAGACAGTAATTGGACAAGATTTATTAAATCGGGCAAGGTTGAAGATTATTTAAAGTATGTAAACTCTTGTAAGGAGCAGGAAATATTAGGTGGAAACACAGCTGACATTTACAACACAAGGCTTAGTGATAAAGGAACTGAATGTAGGGGAGAACGACCGACTAATAACTATTTTCACTAAAGAATACGGCATTTTAAAAGCCTATGCTTCAGGAGTAAAGAGCATTAAATCTAAGCGGTCGGCCGCTTGCTCTTTACTTACATATTCTTCTTTTACGATTAAAAGAAAAGGCGATAATTATCGCATAACCGAAGCCGAGGCTATTTCTGGTTTTTTCACAATGGGAATGGATGTTGAAGTTTTATCCCTTTGTCAGTATTTTTGTGAACTTTCCTCGGTTTTTGTGGAAAGAATGAATCCTAACGAAGAATTCTTAAGACTTATTTTAAATTCCCTTCATTTTATAACTAAGAATAAGAAATTCCCACCTTTAATCAAGGCTATAACCGAGTTTAGAATTGCAGTAATTTCGGGTTATTTGCCCGACCTTTTGGCTTGTGAAAATTGCGGTAAATTTGAAGATGATGTTATTTTCTTTAATATGTCGGAAGGCGCTCTTATTTGTAAGGATTGTACCGAAAGTCTTGAAGGTTTAACACCACTTGACAGGACAAGCCTTAGCGCTTTAAGGCATATTGCTTATTCTGAATTTTCTAAACTTTATTCTTTTACTATACCCGAGAATAGTGCTGTGGCTCTTTCTAAAATTACCGAGAAATACTTAACACTTCAAACCGATTATAGATTTTCTACATTGGATTTTTACCATTCTATTATTAATTATTAGGAGAAAAAAGTGCTTAAAAAAGCTGTTAAAACACTGGAACTAGATAAGATTTTAAATCTCTTATCTAATGAGGCAACTTTGGAAGACGCCAAGGAACGAAGCCTTAAAATAATACCTGATACGAATATTAAAGAAGTAAAGCGCCAACTAGATGCAACAAATGACGCTTACTTGTTTATGCTTAAATATCAAGCTCCATCTTTCGGTAGTGCGGTTAATGTGGCATCTCCCTTGCGACGTGCTGCCGCAGCGGCCGTTTTGTCGACGGGGGAACTATTGGATATTGCCGAGACTTTAAGGGTTATTAGAAGTCTTAAATCTTGGCGAGAAGACTGCCTTAATATGGGTGAGACTTCTATTGATTATTTGTTTGAAGGCCTTTTCCCTAATAAATATTTGGAAGATAAGATTACCTTTGCCATTAAGGGTGAAAATCAAATTTCCGATAATGCATCTCCTGCACTTTACGATATCCGCCGAAAAATTGTTTCAAAATCTGAAAAAATCAAGGATATTCTGGATAAAATCGTTCGCGGAAACACTGCAAAATATTTACAAGAGGCTATTGTAACCCAGCGTGACGGACGATATGTTGTTCCATTGAAGGTGGAAAATAAAGGTCAAGTTGCGGGTATTGTTCACGATATTTCTTCCACCGGTTCAACCCTTTTTGTTGAGCCTATGTCGGTTGTGGAGACCAACAATGAAATCAGGGTGCTGAAACTTCGAGAACAAGAAGAAATTGACCGAATTTTGGCCGAACTTTCAAGCGAGGCAGGAAATTTTGCCGATAGCATTATTAATTCATATAATTGTTTAATTGAACTTAATTTAATTTTCGCAAAGGCAAAATTGGCCTATAAAATGAAGGCTACCTTGCCTAAAATTAATGATAAAGGTCAAGTGTATCTTAAAAACGCAAGACATCCGCTTATTAATCATAAGCAGGTTGTTCCCATAACGGTTGAGTTGGGTAAAAAATTTAATTCAATTATTATCACAGGACCTAATACAGGTGGCAAAACCGTAACCCTTAAAACAGTTGGTCTTTTAACATTAATGACTATGTGTGGTTTGCTTATACCTGTTGATGATGGCAGTGATATTGCTGTTTTTAGTAAGGTTTTTGCTGATATTGGCGATGAGCAAAGCATTGAACAGTCTTTGTCAACATTTTCATCTCATATAGTTAATATTATCTCTATTTTAGAAAAAGCCGATGATGATTCATTAGTGCTTTTAGATGAACTTTGCGCAGGTACCGACCCTATTGAAGGCGCCGCCCTCGCAAAGGTTATTTTAATGCGACTTGCAGCCTATGGCACAAAGGTTTTGGTTACAACCCATTATCCCGAACTTAAATCTTACGCTATTGATACAAACGGTGTTGAAATTGCTTCCTGTGAGTTTGATGTTGCCACCTTAAAGCCAACCTATAAACTTATTTTAGGTTTACCCGGCAGGTCTAATGCTTTTGCAATTTCACAGCGACTTGGTATGCCGTTGGATTTAATTGAAGAGGTAAAAAGGCAAGTTACCGATGATGATATGCGTTTTGAAAGGGTGGTTGCTACCCTTGAAAAGGCTCGTTTTGAAGCCGAAGAAGAACATCGTAAGGCATCTAAACTTCGCGCTGAACTTGAGAAGTCAAGGAAAAAAGCCGAGCAACTTGAAAATGAAATTGAAATAAAACAAAAAAAATTAATGGAACAAACGAGAGAAAAGGCTAATAATATAGTTGAAATTGCTCGTTATAAATCTTCCTTGCTTTTAAACGAACTTGAAGAAATGAAAAAAAGTCTTAATGCCGAAAATGCATCAAAACTTTTGGAAAAGGCAAGACAAGGTTATAAATCCACATTAAATGAACTTGAAGATACTGCAAACCCTGTTGAGGCAAATAAAGCCAAGGGAGAGGCTGTAACATCGGTTAGCAAGGGTGATATTGTTCTTGTTGCTGATTTAGGCAGAGACGCCACTGTTATTGATGTTAAAGAAAGTAAAAAACAAGCCTATGTAATGTCGGGTTCAATTAAAATGTGGGTTGATTTTGAGAATTTGAGAGCCAAGCGAAAAAATGCGCCCACCACCGAGATTAAGAAAACTCGTAAAGTAACAGGTATGATGTCCCGCGCTCAGCGCGTGGTTTCGGGTGAGGTTGATATTCGTGGTATGGCTTCGGATGAGGCGCTTTTGGAACTTGACCGTTATATTGATAATGCTTTGGTATCAGGACTTGAGACTATTCGCATTATTCACGGAAAAGGCACAGGTGTTTTAAGGCAAAGCGTACAAACCCATTTAAGGTCACACAAGGCGGTAAAATCTTTCCGCTTAGGTACCTTTGGTGAAGGTGAAAACGGTGTTACAATAGCCGAATTAAAATAGGAGGTCCTTTATGGCAGTAAAACTTAATGAAAACCGAGAAATTGTTGAAAGAATTAAAGAAGGTTTAAAGAAAAAGGATGGTTATTGTCCTTGCAAATTAGGTAAGCTCCCTGAAAACAAATGTATGTGTGAAGAATTTAAAGCTCAAATTGCTGACCCTGATTTTGAAGGTTATTGCCATTGTATGTTGTATTATAAATCTAAAGATTAAAAAAAGCCGTACTTTTAAAGTACGGCTTTTAATTTTAAAAATTTTAAAGTATTGAAAATCTTACAATAATTGCAGCAAACACAATGGATACCATTGATAATAGTTTGATAAGAATGTTTATTGCAGGACCTGAAGTATCTTTGAAGGGGTCACCTACGGTATCGCCAACAACAGCAGCTTTATGGTTGTTGGAACCTTTACCGTTGTGAACACCACCTTCAATATACTTTTTAGCGTTATCCCAAGCGCCACCCGAGTTAGACATAAATATTGCAAGTAAGAAACCGGAAGCAGTAGCGCCTGCAAGCATACCAACAACACCGTGATAACCTAAAATCAAACCGGTGATAACGGGAGTTATAATTGCAACAATGGTGGGTAATACCATTTCTTTAAGACTTGCCTTTGTGCAAAGGTCAACGCAAGAAGTGTAATCGGCATCGGCGTTACCTTCCATAAGTCCGGTAATCTCTCTAAACTGGCGGCGAACCTCAACAACAATGGATTGAGCAGCCTTACCAACCGATTCCATTGTAAGAGCGGCAAATACGAAGGGGAGACAAGCGCCTATAAAGATACCAACTAAAACGGTAGGATTAGTAATATCAAATGAAAGGTCAATGGGCTTTCCGTGTGAAGTTGCAACTTCACCAATCTTATTAATATAAGATGCCATAAGAGCCAAGGCGGTAAGAGCAGCGGAACCGATGGCAAAACCTTTACCTGTAGCAGCAGTAGTGTTACCTAATGCATCAAGGGCATCAGTGCGTTGTCTAACCTCAGGCTCCAAGCCTGCCATTTCGGCAATACCACCGGCATTGTCGGCGACAGGGCCATAAGCATCAGTAGCCAATGTAATACCTAATGTGGAAAGCATACCAACAGCAGCAAGAGCAATACCGTAAAGACCTAAGTTGGGGTTAGAAGCTCCACCTGCGGCAAAGTAAGCAACTAAGATACAAATTGCAATAACTATAATGGGTAATACGGTTGAAAGCATACCAAGACCTAAACCGCCGATAATGATGGTTGCCGAACCGGTTTCGGATTTACTTGCAAGGTGTTTGATAGGTCTGTAAGTGTCGGAAGTGAAGTATTCGGTAGCTTGACCGATTAATACACCTGAAATTAAACCTGCAAGGATTGCGAAGTAAATGCCGATAGAATTTGTCTTATCAAGGCAGAAATAAACGATGGGGAAGGAAAGGATTGCAATAACGATTGCACTGAAAGTGGTACCTCTGCTTAAAGATTTAAGTAGGTTCTTTTGGGTTGCATTTTCTTTTGTACGAACAAAGAAGGTGCCGATGATAGAACAAATAACACCTACAGTTGCCAATAAAAGTGGAACAGCCATAGCGCTGATGGTGTTAATAGCGTCATTTTTAGCAACAGCAGCAACACCTAATGAAGAAGCCGAAAGAATAGATCCGACATAGGATTCGTAAAGGTCAGCGCCCATACCTGCAACATCACCAACGTTATCACCAACGTTGTCAGCGATAACAGCAGGGTTGCGAGGGTCGTCTTCAGGAATCCCTGCTTCAACCTTACCAACGAGATCGGCGCCAACATCGGCAGCCTTTGTGAAGATACCGCCACCAACACGGGCAAATAAAGCCATTGAAGAAGCACCCATACCAAAGGTAATCATAGCACTGGCAATTTCTTCCGGTGTTAGATGGAATACATTATTTAAAAGGAAGAACCAAATTGAAATATCTAAAAGTCCAAGACCTACAACGGTAAAGCCCATAACCGAACCGGCTGAGAAGGCAACACGTAAACCTTTGTTTAGTCCTTCGCGACAGGCATTAGCAGTTCTGGCATTAGAAGCAGTTGCTATCTTCATGCCAACAAATCCTGAAAGCGCTGAGAAGAAACCACCTGTTACAAATGCGAAAGGCACATAGGGTGTAAGCAAACCTCCGATAGCCATACCGCCTAGGATTACAAACATAATTGCAAAAAAGACACCAACAATTTTATACTGTCTTTTCAAATATGCGTTCGCACCTTGGCGAATTGACGCAGAGATTTTTTTCATTTGGTCGGTGCCTTCGGAAAACTTTAAAAGTCGCAAAGCGGTGAACAATGCGAAAAGTAAAGCCGCAGCCGCACCAATAAACGTGAATAATACAAGTATTTTTTCCATAATTCTCTCTCCTTTGGAAAAATTAATAACCGAGGTTATTATTAACTAAAACAATTTCAACTTCCGCTCCGTTAGGGGGGCCTTCTAATATTAAGAAACCACGACAAATCCTTGATGGACTTGAGCAGTCGTAACATTTATCGGCTTTTACGGCGCAAGGGGTATCAAGACCCAGTCGTTGTGCATTTTTAGGAGCCGCAATATTTCTTGCGCGCCACATTGCTTTTTCAAGTGTGGGAGCAATCTTATTTTTTCCTATTACAAAATACACTTTTTTATGACCGTAAAGGGTGGAAGCGATTCGATTACATCTACCGTCAATATTCACAATTTGTCCTGCTTCGCTGAGTCCGTTGGCCGAGGAAATGTAAACATTGGTAGTCATAGCGTTTTTAATAACGGTGTCACCGCCGTATTCTTTAAGTTGTATTCCCTTGCCGTGCCACCAAACTGTATTATGGGAGGATAGGGAATCAAATAGCCCTAACTCTTTAAGGGTTATAGAACCGCCAAATCCTACTGTAGTATTATCAATTTCGCGATTAAGATAATCACAAACCTCTTGATTTGTTTCGAAAACCGAAACTTTATAACCGCGTTTTGAAAGATTGTTTGAAATATTTTCTAAATTCATTTACTCACCTTCTGGAAAATCAAATATTCCACCTTGTGAAGGTACGGAATTATTGTTTGATGGTGTGTCTTTGGTGGTATAACTGGATTGACCTATATTAGCGCCAAGTTTAACCGAAAGTTCATTTGATAAACCTGCTTCGGTAACAAAAGTAATTGTAATTTTATCACCCGCGCGGCAATTTTCAATAATATCTAAAACCATATCATCGGTAGAAATTTCTATGCCGTTGATTTCGGTAATAGTATCACCTTTATTAATTTTTCCGTAAAGGTCACTGTCGCCGGAAACCGATTGAATTAATAAACCTGTGTGTTTAAGGCCGCCAACTTCTGCCGCAACGGAATTAATTGCAGTGTAGGTGATGCCTAATTTGGCGCGGGTTACGATATTGCCTTTCGAAATAAGTTCTTCAACAATACGCTTCATAACCGTAGTGGGAATAGCGTAACCTATTCCTTCGTATTCAACACTGGCAAGTTTAGAAGCAGTAACACCAATTACTTGACCGTACATATTAACAAGAGCGCCACCGGAAGAACCGGGGTTAATGGGGGTATCGGTTTGAATTAAACGGGAAGAGTAATTAGAAGAATTGCTTACACGGCGGTTTGTAGCCGAGATGATACCCTTTGTAAGACTGCTAGCATCGGTAGCATCATTAGGGCGACCAATTGCAACAACCTTTTGACCAACATACAGTTCATCAGAATTACCAAAAGTTGCGGGTTTTAAACTGCCGCTTGTTAATTTCAAAACTGCTAAATCACTTATTAAATCGCCGGCAATGTATTTGGCATCATATTCTTTGCCATCAGAAGTATGAATTTTAAATTTAGGATTAGCAATTTCAGAATAGATATGGTCGTTGGTTACGATATATCCATCTTTTGAATAAACAATTCCACTGGCCTGAGCCATTTTTCCTGCGGTATTATAAACTGTAATACCAACGATAGAAGTATCAACGGTTTCATAAACCTTGGCAGCGGAAAGTTCTTTGCTGTCTTCCGGAGTGGCTTCAAGTTCCACTTTAACGGGGGATTTCACTGTTACACGGCTTTGACCGGCAAGAAATCCTGCAAGGCATGAACCTGTTAAAAGTATAATAAAAGCAATAACGAGAGCAAAAACTTTAAGACCTTTGTTCATGGGTTTGTAGTCACTTATAGAAACTACAGGGTCTAAATTCACAGGATTGTAAATAGTTTCCTCTTGTTCAATTTGTGGTTGAAATGCTTCGGACACATCTTTTTCTGCTTGAGGTTCAGCCGATTCGGTTGTTTCGGTATTTTCGGTATTATTGAAAAAATCGTCCATTATATTCTCCTTAAAGCATGGGTAAAGTTATTTTAAAAGCGGTGTATTCATTAGGTCTACTGGCAACAGAAATTGTGCCTTGGTGGGCTGTTATAATTGATTTTACAATATAAAGCCCAAGCCCTGTACTGTTTTTTAAGGCGGAACGGGATTTATCAACCTTGTAAAAACGTTCGAATACAAATGGAAGGTCTTTTTGAGGGATACCTTCGCCACTATTTTTAATTATGAAAACAAGTTCCTTGCTTTCCTTGGAAAGACTGAAAGAAATCTCACCGTTTTGGCAGTTAAATTTAACTGCATTATCAACCAAATTGTATATAACTTGATGAATAAGATCCTTATCAGCATTTAATGAAATATCGGGTAGGGAATCAAGCCCCAAAATATTGAGATTTTTGGCTTCAATATTATGTTCTTGACTAATTACTATTTTACACAATAATTCTCTAAAGTCAAATGTTTCTCTATTTAAATTGAACTCTTTTGACTCGATTTTTGATACGCTGAGCATAGATTCCACAATTCTTGAAAGACGCTTAATTTCACTGGATACAATTTTAAGGTAATATTCTTGTTTTTCAGGTTCGATAGTGCCGTCTAAAATACCGTCAATAAAGCCTGAAATTGTGGTCATCGGAGTCCTGAGTTCGTGGGAAACATTGGCAACAAAACTCTTTCTCATACCCTCTAATTGCGAAAGTGAATTTGTAAGCATATTAAAGGATGCTGAAAGTTCGCCAATTTCATCATCACTTGTAACGGGAATGCGTTTTGAAAAATCACCTTTAGCCATAGCCCGTGAGGCGCTAGACATAAGTTTTAAAGGTTTGGTTAGGCGATAGGTTATAACATAAATGCAAATAAACATTAAAAGTAAGGGGAGAAATGCCGATGCTAAAAACAGTTTTGTTATTGCTCCCAACAAATGGGTAATTAAAGAAACGGGAGCGGTGGAAATAACAGTGGCATAACGACCGTCGGCTTCGGTTTCTAAATGCTTTAGGTAAACGTAATGAGGTTTTTCATAAATAGAAAGAGTACTCAAGAAAAGTTTGTCTCCACTTTTAAAAACCTTATTGTTTTCGTTTTGTGACAGTGTTACTGCGGAGTGCACACAATGCCCGTTTTCTTTCCATTCGTCACAACCGCAAATTAAAACCTTGCCGCTGGTATCAACAATAAAAAGGTCGGCTTCGGCAATATTGGATACCGAATTTAAAATAGCGTAAAATTCATCGTTATTAAAGGAAGTGGAATCTTCCTTGTTGGCGGTAACATATTCTCCAATTTCTTCACAAGCTATGGATAATGTGTTTTGTTTTGACATTGTTATATAGTTATTTAGGAGAAAGGAGAGAATAATCATCATAATTGTAAGACTAAAAACAATTATGACCGCGGTGGTAAAAAAGTATTTGTTAAAAAGCTTAAGCTTCATTATTTAACCTCAAATTTGTAACCCACACCCCAAACGGTTTTAAGTGACCAAGGAGCGGTAATGTTTTCTAGTTTTTCACGCAGTCTTTTAACGTGAACATCAACTGTACGAGAATCACCGTAATAATCAAATCCCCATACCTCATCCAATAATTGGTCTCGTGTGTAAACACGGTTTGGATTACTGGCAAGATGGTAAAGCAACTCCAACTCTTTTGGGGGAGTATCAATTCTGATACCGTCAACAGTTAACTCGTAGTTTGTGAGGTTTATTATTAGTTTTTCAAAACGAACTTCCTTAGTGTCGCCTTGATGTTCTTTATCGTTGGTGCGTCGAAGTACCGCCTTAATTCGAGCGATAACTTCCTTGGTTTCGAAGGGTTTTGTAATATAATCATCGGCGCCAAGTTCTAACCCTAAAATTTTATCAAAGGTTTCACCTTTGGCGGTTAGCATAATAATTGGAACTTCCGATGTTTTTCTTATTTCTCGGCAAACCTGCCAACCGTCAAGTTGAGGTAACATTATATCAAGCAAAATAAGATCGGGAGAAAACTTTTCGGCATATTCAACCGCTTGACGGCCGTTATAGGCAATAACAGTGTCAAAACCGTCTTTTTTTAAGTATAAATTAAGTAGTTCGCATATGTTTTCATCATCATCGACTATTAAAATTTTGTATTGCATAGACTTCCTCCGTTCTGCAATTTTTGAACGAAATTTATTATAAAACATATTTATTACAAAAATATGAATATTTCAAAAAAGCAAAAAAACCGCCCGAGAAGGACGGTTAGAAAACATATTATTCAGCGTCGTCGCCGGCGTTTTCTTGCTCACGCATTTTTGCAAAGCACTCGCTGCAGTATACCGGACGATCATCGCGAGGGATGAAAGGAACGGTTGCTACACCACCGCAAGCGGCACAGGTAGCTTCGTGCATTTCTCTGGGAGCTCTGGTGGCATTCTTGCGCTTGTCACGGCAGGGCTTGCAACGCTGCGGCTCGTTTACAAAGCCTTTGGACTCATAGAATTCTTGCTCTCTTGCAGTGAAAACGAATTCTGCTCCGCATTCTTTGCAAACTAGGGTTTTGTCTTCAAACATATGGTTTACCTCACTTGGTTTTTTTAGGTCTTTGACCCTTTTATATAAACGGCAATGCCGCTTATTACTGTTTAAGTTTTTTTCGTATTCTGGACATTGCGTTGTTAACGGCTTTTTCGTTTAAAGAAAGCTTGTCCGCAATAACGGAATATCGGTAACCCGAAATATAAAGTTCCAACACTTTGTATTCCAAGGGGGAGAGTTCTAACTTAATAGTTTCCGCAAGGAGTTTGTAATCGTTTTTATCAAAAAATATCTTTTCCGGACTGTTGCTATCGGCCACGTCAACTTCTTCAAGAGTGGTTATAAGTTCGGAAGGGATATTTTTCTTTCGGTTTTGAAGTTTTAAGAAGGATAAAACCGAATGCTTTATACACACACCTGCAAAGGTGGAAAAGTTAGATTTTTCAGGGTCAAAACTTTTTATGGCGCTGTATACTGCAAGGGTTGCTTCTTGAATAGCATCTTCCTTGAGTTCATCGGGGCATAAATTATT
>JAZOXF010000015.1:0-15218 GCA_045659605.1 Acutalibacteraceae bacterium | reverse complement strand
GCTTTGCAATACGCAGTGCCTCCTTGTCGCCAAAGTGATGCTGTAATTGCCCGATTGAAATGCCGATTCTCTTTTTCATAACATATTACTCCAATTTATATGTTTTTTATTTAATTTTTTTCTTCTTGATAACAAGAATTGCAACGAGTGCAGCGCCGCCTAAAACAAGCACAGCTGCAGCAGGGATAACAACCCATAACCAGTTGAAGCCGCCTGCAGTTGCAGGTGCAACAACCTTAACGAGAGTACCCTTATAAGCCTCGATAGTTACCTTTCTGAATACATGGGTAGAACCGTCGTCAAGCTTGGTGTAAAGTTCAAATTCGCCAACAGGTAATTTTTCAAACTCAAACATACCCTTTTCGTTGGTAACAACATAACCGAGACCCTTGATGTAAATCTTAGCGCCCTTGATGGGTTTGCCATCTTGGTCTAAGTAGTAACCGCGAAGTACACCGTAAGGTGTTTGCTCGATGGTATCTCCATCTTTATCTTCATCGGTGGTATCCTCTATCTCAAAGTTGAGTTCCGCACCGGTTAAATAGGTAATAGCAGGAATGTTAGAAAGAATACCAGCCTTAACCTCAACTTCATAGCAAAGCAACTTGTTGCCGTTAGCCTCTACTAAGTAGAGTTCATATTTGCCTGGTTTGAGGTTTTCGAAGGAATACATACCGTTTTCATCGGTCTTAACAGCAGTGTTGCCTGTGATCATCATTTGAACGCCTGCAACAGCTTCCTCTTTGCTGTTAACTACTCTACCGGAAATAGCGCCGGTGGTCTTTGTAATACCAGCAAGTTCGCCGGACCAGTCACCGTCATCAAACAATGTATCGTCATAGTAGAATACGAACACGCCTGCATCATAAGGCATTTGCTTAAATGTAGCGCTACCGCTCATAGTGGTTAAGAGGTTTTCAAACTTACCTTCCTCGCGGAACAACAATTCTCTAAAGTAGCCCTTACCCTTTGTACCGTTGTTCATTTGAACGCGGATAACTGCCTGACCGTTCTTAACAACTGCATCATCAGGAAGTTTAACCTTGAGTTCGAACATGTAAAGGTCGGTGTTGTAGTAAAGTTCTGCATCTACTACTTTATAAGCGCCGTTTTCTTTTCTTGATTGATAAAGAACACGAGGTGTAACGCCTTGAGAGTTCATATTTACATAGTAACCCTCAAAATAATAGGTCTTAGATGCGTCAACTGTAATGGTAGTTGTGTAGTTTTGGTTAGAAGCGCTACCATCAGCATACATCATGGTTTCAGGACTGGGAACTTGGTTTAAGTAACCGGGAATTTGTTCCATAGTATCATACTTTTTATTGTTACCGGTAACCCACATTTGGCTATCAAAACTCCAGTCACCGTTAAGAGCCAGATTGTTGCCGATACGATTTCCGTTGGCATCTAACTCGTGAACTAAAATTTCGCCAAAGTAACCTGCTGATGCAGTAAAGGTGTAGATACGAAGTGTGAAGTTACGGTGACCGTGAATACGCAACTCATCACTGGTCTTAACAGTCATCTTAATCCAGTTATTGTCAAGAACCTCATATTTAACATTGGGGTCCTCTTCGTTTTCAACGTCTAAGTGCACACTGCTGGACTCACTTCTATCTTCATTGTAAAGAGCATGGTAAAGAATCATTCTCGGAACTTTATCAGGATTATATGCAGGGCACATAAGTTGATACATAAACTCATATGTAGCGCCGGGCTTAAGCATGATTTCTTGGTCATGACGAGCGTAATCATCGGAATCGCTAAACTTAAGCATACCGGGAGTATGAGAAATTACCTTGTTAAAGAAGTTTTCAACATTGTTTCCGAAAAGAATTTCATAATAAGTACCACTGGTACTCCAGAAGTCAAGATTGCCGGTACCAAAGTTACCGTTCTTTAAGATTTCCTTGCCGATTACAGCGCCGGTAGCAGCATCAACTTCAACTAAGGAGAAGTCAGTAGCATAACCTGTAACGAATGCGTTACTGAAGTTGAAAATAACCTTAAGGTTGTTGGCTCCGGTAGCAGCATCAGCAGGAACAGTAAAGGTTAAGCTTTCCTTGTATTCGGTAGGATCAACCGCAGCTGTTGCGCCGCTTAAAGCAACATAGTTAGAACCCTTCTTATAGGTAACTTCGAGACCCATCTTTTGGCCTTCAAGTCCATCATAACCTGCGGAAGCATATTTAATGTGCGCAGATAATGTATATGTTTTGCCGGGTTCTACAACAACTTCTTGGTAAATAGCGGCGTTACCGTTGCTGGGAGCATATTTGTCAGTGCCGTTTTGACCCTTGAACAACATTACTTTAGATTCAAGAATATCAAAGGTTACACCGCTAAGAGGAACAATTTCAGTGTTGGAATCATTGAAACCGCCGTCAATCATTAATTGGCTGTCTTCAGCAGTTGCGCTGTAAGGAATAAGAGCGCCGGTAGTTCTGATCTTATCAATGTCAACGAGATCAGTATCAAGTTCCATCTCAAACTTGTCGGTAGGATGAACTTCGAAACAATCCATGCTACCTGTTACGGGAGTGCTGCCAACCTCAACACCAATGCGAAGGTTGTTAGCAGAAGCTAAACCAGCAGGTGTCTTAAACTTAACGGTTGTGCTCATAAGATTATCTTTATCCTCAACAGTTTCGAGAATATCAAGTTTTTGAGTAGTACCGTTAGCCAATATAGCCTCAACATAAGGAGTTAAACTACCCTTATCTAAATTGCGAGTGTAGGTGTAGTAATAAACTTTCTCAGCTTCAGCAGTAACAAACATTGTTAAATTACCGTTTGCTGCATTGTTAAGATTGATAAGTCTGCGAGAAATAACTTTTGCATTGTTCAAAACAATTGTAGAATCGTTTTTATTCTCAAAAGCGAAACCCTTAGACTCAAGTTTTGTATTATCATCTAAGATTGCCTTTGTCTTAACATTGCCTGTGAAAGAAATTATTATGGAATTGGTGAAAATATCACTATTCTTGAAGTTTACATCTTTGGGTGAAGAACTTGTGCTACTAACATTTAATAAAGGTTGTGTAGCATCTTCAGCCTTATATTTAAAGTTGTCAAAAACGAGAGGACAAGCAGATTGATGTACAATAGAGGCAGCAACGGTGCTCATATTGTTGAAAACTACACCTTCGCCTGTTAAAGTAAGGCTGCCTTCAAGAGTGCCTGAAGCAGTCCAAATAATACCGCCTTCGTTTTTAGAACCATAGTAATTATATGTACCGCCTTTAACTGTAACTGTACCGGATCTCTTTTGAATGATAGCATTATCAATTGATTTTCCGTCTTCACCGGCGTGTTGATTAAAGGTACCACCGGAAATAACGAAATTTTTAATTCCGGCGTTGTTAATTCTAACCATATCGCCTTTAACTACACCGGTAGAAGTAAATGTACCGCCGGCAATTTCAAATTTACCCTCAACAGACTTGCTCATTTCAAGGTGGTAACCCCAGTTCTTATCTTGAAGGAAGGTACCGCCATAAATCGTAATATCAGAGGTGGTGGTAATATTATTGCTAACTTCCATCAAATGGGCATTACCAAATTGATTGAAGATAGGTCCGGTGCCATCGGGATTACCAATAATTATACCGTTGTTATCATTAATCGAAAGCATAACCTTCGCAGCGTTTTGTGTGAAATTACCGCCTGTGATAGTTAATTTAGCTTTGCTATTATAAATTCTTACCATTAGCAAACCGGAAGAACTTGGGCTGATAAAGTCACCGCCGGTGATTGTAGTATGGGTGTAGCTATTGTCGGTATTAATCAAATAGTTAGCATCCTGAGTAAATTTACCGCCGTTAATGGTGATGGTGTTAAGATTATTTGCATCAACACCTTCTTTAGCATTAAGACCACCTTGGAAGGTACCGTCATTAATGGTTAAAGAAGAATTCTTGCCATTCTTTTTGTCAACTACAAACAAATAGGTACTGGTAGTCTCATCGGGTGATAAATAGGAACCACCTTCAATTATAACATCTGCACCGTCAGTTATAAGCAATCCGGCGCCTTTGAATGTAATCGAGCCGGTACCTGACAATATAACGTCGGTAGTAATTTCAATTTGATCTGCATTGGTGATGTCGCCAATAACGTTAATGATATCGCCATCATTAGCATTTTCAAGAGCCAAATTGAGACTAGCTAGGTCGGTAACAGTATGAGTTTGAGCTGCAGAAACAAAAATCATACTGGTAACAACCACTGCAATTATCAAAATTAAAGATAATGCGAAGCTGAGTACTTTTTTCATAATTTTTCTCCTTTTGGTGTTTTATTTATAATTCGCACAAACGCGATAATATATAAACTAATATGTTTAGGTTTAATCCCATTTCTTTAAGCAGTAATGGTTATAAAGGAATAGAACTATACCTATAACTGCTAAAACAACCACAAAATAGAACCATAACATTGCTGCTGCTGTGCTATAGTCATTAACCTGCATAAGTTTCAACGAAGATGCAACAACTTCATTGGTAGAACTTGTAAACCTGGAAATCATTGAATAAATAATTACCAAGGATAATACGTGTCTAAGCATAGGAACTGTAATTTGCCAAAATTCGTCCCACTTGTTTGCACCTTCGATTTTGGAAACCTCGTAAAGAGATTCCGGAATACTCTGAAGACCTGCAAGGAATAGAATAATTTGAACACCGCAACTCCAAGTAAGGCTTACCGCATTGGAAAGGAAGAAGGTTAAAAATTCGGTAATCTGGGGTGGGAGGTTAAGGTTGGATAAAATCATTTCGTAATCCATAAAGCCTTGACCGTCGGTGCTGAAATTAAAGATGGGTACATTAATTGATGTGTCAGACAAAAGTCTTATAACAACAGAGGATTCAATAATAACCGGCAGGAAGAACAAAATACGCATTATTGTTCTACCCTTGTACTTTTGATTTAAAAGCACCGCTAAAATCAAACTCAATGCAATAATCATAGGCAATGAATAGAACATTGAAATTATCGCATCACGAACTTGGTTTAAATAGTCAGGATTCTTGAAAAGGGTTGCATCGTAATTGTAAAGTCCAACCCAGTCAAGAACTAAGCCTGAAGCTTCAACCTTAATACTGCTGAAAGAATAAATTATAGAATAAATAAGAGGAATAAAGAAGAATGCTACCAAGCCGATAATCCAGTGGGTAACGAAGGAATAGCCATATCTTCTACGTAACGCTTCAATACCGCGTGATTTTTTTGCCATTACGCTTCGCCTCCCATCTTGAATTCATAAGCTTTTAATTCTCCAACCTCGGTTTGCACAATGTTGGCAGTTTGGTTTGCATAAACCTTCTTGCCGTTTGCAAAGGTTGTAACGGTTACGCCGTTTTCCAAAATCTCGTAATTTGAAATTTGAACGCCACCGATTTGAGCGTAAACATCTTCATACATGCCTACATATTTCTTAATACGGTCTTTTACTGAATTGTAAACGCAACCGTAAAGTTTTTCGGCATTGGTCTCCATAAAGGAAGTTTCAAAATTGTCAATAACGGTGAAACCTAATCCCATACCAACGGTGGCTGCCTGCATAATTGTCTTTTCAGGTTGAGCTTCAAGGTTGATAGCTTCGGAATACATAGGTGTTACACCGGAGAATACCATTTGATAGAAAGGAATTTGATGTTCAAATTCATAACTACCGTCACCTTCAAGGTCGGTTTCAAAAACAACATCCAATAAACCTGCTGCGAAGTAAGCCGAAGCGTTACCTGCAACTGTCTTGTCGTTTTTCTTTAACTTTTCAACTTCGGCTTTAAAGTCGCTGTCCATCTTATCTGTTAAGGAATAAGGATTATCTTTGTCAAAATAATCGGAATAAGCAACAGTGCCAAGGGTTGAAAGGCTAACGCCTGTTATATCAAGTTTGTTGGTAAAGTTTAGAAGTTTATCAACAGCCTTGGTGATATTTGCACGGGCTAAAAGATGATAGGTTTCTTTCTCATTAAACTCACGAAGAGGAACGGTTAAACCGTGTTTCTCAGCCGCGTGGGAAACTGCAGTTTTGGCTGCGCCGCGCTTGTAAGAGAAACCGTTGCCCGACTCGCTGTACTTAATGAGTTCAAAATCGGTAAATAAAGAATATTTATTATCTTTAGAGTACTTCAAAAGCGCTTTAATGTCTTTTTCGGAACCTAATTGAGAAGCAATTTTAAATCCACCGCCAACTTTACCGACATTAACACCGCTTTCACCGTAACCTTTAAGAATAACCATGGGTTTTTGACCAACGGTTTTTGAAACGTCGCCAACGATTTCTTGGGCTTTTGTTACGGTTGTTAAGGTTTTAAGGGTTTGAACGGGAATTCCCATTATTGAAGATGTAGTCATTACACCGCCCATAACGGTCACGGAATATGGAGTTTTCTCAATATTTGATTTTTCCATATATCCCTTTTCGGTCAAGTAGTCGCGATAGCATTTTGCCATTCCGTTATAATTGGCATCTTCACCCTCTAAAGGATAGTAACCAATTGTAATAACATCTTTGGATCTTGTCGAAAGCTGTCTTACCGAGCCGGAATTAGCTGCTCTTCCTTGGAAATAGTCGTAATCCACTACATAAATGTACGGATTTATGTAGGAGTGCTTAGCCGCTTTGTCACCTGCTGAAAAACTAATAGCAAGAGAACTGGGCATATTTTCTACGATACAGAACATTGCATCGTTTCCGGTCTTAATACCGTAAACCGGCATTTTTGCGGTTTCGGACTTATCCATAACCGAAGAAGTAACAAGAGAAGCAAAGTTTTCAGGATCGCCGTTAATGCTACGCTCACCGTCGGCAGTAACCTTAGTTGAAACCAAGGTGCCGTTTCCGTAAGGAGTGAAGATATAGGAATCTTCGGTATTGCTTTCTACTTTGCATAATTTAGGCGAAGGCACCGCATAAACCAAACGGTATCTTGAATCGCCTTCTTTAATTTTTGAAGAATCAATGGATATTTTCATTGAATCTTTGCTTAATGTATATTTAACGGGCACGGAGATTTTTACATCATCAAAATAATATGTAAACTCTACGCCGTTCTCAACCTTTACAACACTTATTCTTCCGTTTTCATGAACCGCGTCGCCGCTCTTGAAAACACTTTGATATATCTTCATATCTTGAAGTGAAAGGTTTAAAGTTGAGGTTGCCTGAGGTTCGTTATTCTCATCAAAATTGAGGTTTGACCAAACCTTTCCCGAAGTTTTGTTGGTTAAAATAATTCCTTTAAACTCATCATTATATGTTAAAGTAAATTTTTCATTTTCTGCAACAACTTGAGAAGATAAGGTCGCGATTTTAGCCTTTTCATCGTAATCGTCAACAACAACGTTTCTGCCTTCACAACCGGACATAACCGAAACCGTCATCATTACGACCATTAATGCTGAAACGACTTTTTTCCAGGTCATTATTAACACCCTCCCTAATCTTTCTGTCTTTAAATTAACTATCTATAGAAAACTTCTTGGAAAATTGAAACTATAAATTCGCCTACTTGTTGCAAAAGAACGCCAACCAAGAATATTACAAAGACAATCAATATCATAAATAATATAGTTACTATACCTGTTCCCATAAATTTGAAGAAATCATATTCATGAACAGTCATTATAGCAACACTCAACAGGAAGAAGGTGAAAATTAAGACCACGGTTCCTATTGCGTCAACCACTGCCAAGCCCGAAAGGGAGATGAAGTGGGAAAGGATAACCCTTACAAAAGTGAAGATTACTAAGGGTATCATTGAATATGTTGTTGCAATTAAAACTTCTTTAAAGTTACCTTTTCCGGCAAAGGAAGAAGAAATCAACCAGTTTGCAACTGCCCAAAGAAGAATAAGGCCAATTGTTTCCGCCAAGGTGAAAAGGGTGTTGTACTTATGGATATCGGTATTAGTTGCGATAAAGCCTGAAGCAGTTTCCTTCAAAACACTAACCGCATAGTAAAGAGCCAATATAACCAAAGCGATAGGCACAGAGCCTAAATGTTTATATTTAACATCATCAAAAGCAGCAAAAGGATGAATGGGAGCCGACAAAGCGGTTTTCACCTTAATACTCTTAATCAAAACGATGTTTTTCTTTTTAACTATAACAAAGAAGGTTATTAATCCTGCAATTAAAACAACGGCAATTGCTGCCATCCAAACGAAATTATCAAGGATATATTCATTACGAATAACCTTGTAAGCCAAGTCGTAAACGGTGTAGTCCAAACCTTTTTCAGCGCACTCTAAAGCTTTTTCATAATCGCCTTCACTAAGGTAAGCGATAGCCAAACCGCGATATGCTAACTGACAGTTTTGGTTACGGTCACGAACCTGCTCCCAAAGAACTTTACCTTCAGCATACTCACCGTTAATGTAGGTCATTTGAGCATCCATTAAAAGTTTGCCGTAATCGGTAAGTTCAAAAACTGTAATGGAATTGGTGTCACCGTCGGCTACTAAAACATTTCTCTTGTGAACACCGATAGCAGTGGGAGAATCGAAGATACCTTTGTAGGTTTCACGGTCATTACCGCCGCCAAAACCTGCTAAAAGATTACACTCTTCGTCGTAAACATAAATTAATTTCTTTTGGCTGTCAACAGCATAGATGAAATTGTTTTCATCTACATCTATAGAAACAATATTTTGTCTTCTCTTCTCGCCGTAAGCCATTGTTACCTTATCCTCAACGAAGTTAACCTCATTAGCGGAAAGTGATGTACCATCAGTTTTACGCTTATTCATGATGTTTTCGCCGCCGGGGGAAAGTTTTCTGATTTGTCCTGTACCGTTTTTACCTTCTTCGGTAGCACCTGTACAGGTGACAATGTAATCATCTTTGTCCAAACACAAGTCTACGAAAGAGAAAGGAAGTTTCTTAGCTGTTAAGGACTTTTTAGCATCGGTTTGGGTTAAACGGTCCCAAAGGTAACCCAAAGTGTCCAAAGCGGTAGCTTTAACATTGTTTGCGCCGTAGAATCCCAAAAATTCCTGTTCGGGAGAATAAAGCAATGCGCCGTAGAAACAACCCAAACTCAAAATGTAGGTATATCCCTTTTCGGTTCTAACAATACCGCAAGGTTGATAGAAGAAATCATCGGGAATGAGGTCAGATTCAGGCTTACCCCAAGTATCCAAGATATTTCCTTCAAAATCGGCTATAAGAATACGGGCATTAGTGGTGTCGCAAACATAAATTTTATTCTCATGGTCTACGAAAATGCCACTGGCGCCTGAGAAAGAAACCTCGTTTCCTTCTGCATCTTTAAGTTTTAAAACTTTATTTAAGGTATAATCGCTGTTAAGAATCACAATTTGCGACCAACTGCTTACGAGAATATAAACTCTATCCTCTTTATCGGTGCAAAAATCTTTAAGACCCGAAAGACTTTTTTCAAGTCCCAATGAAGAAGCTGTGATTACTTGAGAAGCGTTATACATTTCTTGAGTCAAACCGGATTCAGTAACACCGCTGGCAGTATCGTTATGAACAAACGAACTTGTTGGCGCGGCAACTGCTGTAACCGAGAGTGAAGCAAGCATTATGATAACTAATATAATTGAAATTAATCTTTTCAATCTATTTCACAATCCTTCCTGAGGAATAAACACAATTATTTAATACCTGATGTACTCATGGTTTCCATTACGTTACTTTGTGTAACTAAGAATACTAAGATGGGCGGAATCATTAAGATTACGGTTACCGCCATTGCGCTACCCGAACGGGCGATACCGCCGGCCGAGATAGAACTCATAACTTGAGGCAATGTTTTTAATTGCTCACTGAAGATTGTACCGCTAGGAATAATGGTCCACATTGACTGGAAGGATAAAAGCAAAATTGTCATCCAAGCAGGTTTTAAAATGGGCATTACAACCTTGTGATACATTTTAATAACGCCTGCGCCGTCAATTCTTGCGGCTTCCATCAAAGCATCAGGTACTGAAACGTCAATGTACTGCTTCATAAGGAAGCAACCTGTAGCAGAAGGAATAGCGGGTAAAATGTAAACCCAATATGTATCAATCATCTTGAGGTTTGTAAAAATCAAGTATTGAGGAACACTCAATGTAACGCTGTTATACAAAAGCATAATTTGTATAACCATAAAGAAGAATTTTCTTCCCTTAATTTTTGACTTTGAGAAGGTAAATGCTGCTAAAGAAGCGGCAAAAATGTGTAACGATGTTCCGGCAAAAGCAACAAACAAGCTGTTGAAAAGGTATCTTGAAACAGGTACCTGAATTTTACCGAGAAGCGCCGGTAATTCTAAGTAGTTAGAAAGAGTAGGTCTTCTAACAAAGAATTGGGGCGGGAAAATTAAAAGTTCATCTAAAGGTTTAAAAGATGTAACTATACAATACACAAGCGGGAGAATTGTAAATGCTCCTGCAAGGAACAAAAGTGAGAAATAAGCAATGTTTCCGGCGGTAGAGCGTGTGTAACGGCGATATTGCGGTTTCTTTGCCTTTTCTGTTTTCAATTGTAAAATAATTTTTTTCAATTTCGACAAAATTCACGCCCTCCTTAAGAATCGCTTTTTCCAACAAGATTTAACAATGCGCCAATACCGAAACGGAAGCAAAGCACCAAGGCAAACAAAAGTACCGAGAGGGCTGATGCGTAACCCATTTCGTAACGGGCAGTACCGATATCCGAAATGTAGGAAACAAGGGTATCAACCGAGTTGTTAACACTGGGGTAACCTACAAGGGTGGTCATAAGACCGCTTACCGAGAATACCGATTGAATTTGCATTACCGCGCCGAAAAGCAAAATAGATTTCATTGAAGGCAATGTAATGTACCAAAGTTCGTGCCAACGGGTTCTGATACCGTCAATAGCGCCTGCCTCGTATTGCTCAGCGTCAACGTTTTGCAAACCTGCAATGTTAGAAAGGAAGGTAACACCCATACTCATCCACAATTGGATGATAATAAGAATTGTCATATTGTATGAAGTGTTTTGGAACCAGTTGATAGGCTCAGAAAGGAAACCGAAACTGATAAGGAAGTTGTTAAGGTAACCTAAACTATCGCCCGAGAAAAGAATTTGCCAAATAAAGTAAGCGTTACCAACCAATGCGGGAGCATAGAAAATAAAGGTTAAGATTACGCGAACGGTTTTGGAAAATTCGTTAATCATCCAAGCAAGTACGAAGGATAAGATAAATCCTCCGGGACCTGCTACGATGGAGAATTTTAAAGTATTACCGAGAACCTTTAAGAAGGTTTCATCACCGGCAAACATTCTTGAATAGTTTTCAAGGCCAATGAAAATGGGGCTTGAAACCATATCGAAATCAAAGAAGCTCAATACCATTGATGCTAAAATCGGGAGAATGTTAAATACAAAGAACAAACTCACGAAGGGAAGCATAACCAAATAAAAGGCGGCGTTTTCACTCAAATTTGAGCTTTTAGATTTTTTAATTAATGTTTTTGTGCTCATTTTTTTCACCTTTCTTTGATTATCTGTTCTCGTATTGACGCCACTTGCGCTCAATTTCAATATTTGCCTCTTCACTATACTTTAGAAGAGTTTCTTTAGTGTTTTGGCTGTTTTCAACTACATTCCAGAAACTTTGGTATACCGAACGGGATACATAGTAACTACCGGGATACTCAGGAACTTCCTCGATTTGCTTCATAGCAGTAACGATGGTGTCCTTCATTTCCATATCCCATTGTAAAGACTCAAAAGCTTCAATATTAGAAACCGATACACGACCTGTAGGTCCTAAGATGGTTTCAATTTCGTTGGAGTAGTTAAGCTGAGTATCAGCCGAAATCCACCACTTTAAGAATTCCCAAGCAGCTTTAGGATTTTTAGAGTTCTTCATAATGGAGCAAGCGCTGCCACCACCGGAAGTAACGTGGTTAATGGTGCCATCCTCTTTAACGGTACCGGGAACTAATGCTACCGACCACTTACCGTCAATTTCAGGAGCGGCTGCCTTTAATGTGGTGTACATTGTGTGGGTTGAAATACCGATAGGACAAGAACCGGTACGGAAACGGTTGTAGAAGTCCATTGTGCGAGGCATTCTGAGTTTGGTGTAGAAATCGGTCCACTCTTTAAATACAACGGCCGACTCGGAAGCCGAAAGATTTGTGCTTCTACCATCCTCGGTGTAAATGGGAACGCCCTTTTGGAGCATTAAGGTTGGGAACAAGTTGATACTACCAATACCTGTGTTTGCCTGACCAACGCTGGTCATTGTGTTGTTGGGCATCCAAGCGGTAAGGTTGTTGGTTGCAAGAAGTCTTACAACCTCTTCAAAGTCTTCCCAAGTTTCGGGAACGGTAAGTCCCATTTCCTCTAAGATATCGGTTCTGTAGTACATAAGGTAGAAGGACTGGGTATCGGGCAAACCGTAAGAACCGCCCTTATACTCGTAAGGTAATGCAGCGTCGGCGCCGAAGTTTTTAAGAACATCATCGTAATCCTTAAATTTCTTTAAGTCATACAAAACGCCACGCATTGCCAAGTTAACCGGTTCGCTTCGTGAGTGTTGCAATAAAACATCAGGTCCCTTACCCGAAAGAATTGCCTGTACAACCGATGCGTTAACAAGTTGGATGTTAACCGAAATGTCAGGGTGGTCGGGGGTAAAGGTTGTTTGGATTAAGGAGTTAAGAACCTGAGCTTGGTCACGACCCCAGTTAACCCAAATTGTAACATTATCAGCGCCTTCTTTAGCGATAGAAACGTTGTTATAGTCCTGAACGAAGGAGATGAAGAACCTTTCAACCGAGTACCACATACTAGCAAGTGCCCCTGGGGTCTCGATGGGTTCTTTTGTATCCTTAGCGTAAAGGGAAATTCTGTCAAGGTCCAAAGGCATGGAGTTCATTTCATAAAGAACCGAAGCCAAAGAGGTATATCTTGAATAGAAGATATCCTTATATCTGTGAGCGGTGTAGCGGTTTTCAACCATAAGTTGAAGAACTTGGTTCATATTGTTGATAATAGAAATGTAAGAACCGCTCTTTTCACCTGTTAAAATTTGAAGTTGTTTGCTGGCCTTAGCAAGTTTTTTGTAAATTTCTTTGATTCGAGGTAACATATCGCTGATTTGCTTAAACAAATCATAGTCACGGTATGTATCAACAGTTTCGCCGGTAATCATTGTAATGTCAATGTAAAGGTCGCCGATTTCAGCGGTTGCCTCTTTCAAGAGGTCGCGGATTTCAGCAATTTCACCGGGAACAACTGTGAGAGAAATGGTGTGTTTGCCTGCGTCAAACCATACATAGTAGGGATTGCCTTTTTGGTCGGCAAAGGTGGTCTCTTTCCATTCGTAGGTGTAGGAGAAACCAACATTTGCAGCCTCGGCAAAAGGAGTTTTGCCGTCAATTTTAAGATCACGGTAAACCTTTGCGCCAAGCACAGCATTTTGGCGATACATAAAGGCGATATTATAGTAACCTGCCTTCATTTCAGGGGTTTCCCAAGTAAGTGTGTCACCGTTGGTGGACCAGTTGCCGCCGCCAATGTAGTTTACAAGGCTTTTTGCAGAATCTTGAGGACTGATGTCAACAGTTGAGGTGTCGCTCTTACCAACAAGCCAGTGACTGGTCTTGATTTTAGCATCTTCGCCCTCAATAACAACGGGTTCGCCCTTGTAGAAATTGCCGTTTGGAGCGGTGTATTTCGGGAGTTCCTCAACTGCGCCGAGGGTTACTTTTTCAATTTTAAACTCGCCGTAGAGTTTTGCGATTTCGATGGTATGTGTACCTGCTGTGAGGTAGAAAAGGTATGGGTCGTTGGTCCAGTCGGTAATGTCGGTTACCATATCGAAGTAGAACTTATCGGTGGGAACTTGCTTAGGAGCAAATTCATTTCCGATACCGTCCACACGGTTGCCGCCCTCGTTCACCCAAATTCTTGAAAGAACTAATTTAGCAGCCTCGTCAAAGGGAAGTTCACCGTCAATTTTAACCGAGAAAGTAAGCTTTTCGGTGTTCTTGTCAGTAGCTTTATATGAGAAGCCTAAGGTATAAAGACCGTCAGCAGGGATGGTAACCTCTAAGGTTGCGGGAGTGTCGCTAACCTGTAAATCACAGGGGGTTTCAACACTATCGGTAGCATTTGCCGCGGTTTGCTTTTCTATGTAAGAGGCATAAGCCGATGAGCTGACTTCCTCGGTGGTAATAGTTTCTTCGGGAGAAACGCCTTCCTCAGTAGAAGTAGTTTGGTCGGCATCAACTGTCTTTGTAATGGTTCCGCCTACCTCTGCTGAGCAGCAAATAGTCAAAAGCATACACAAAGCTAATACCATTGATATAAACCTGCTAACCTTTTTCCTCATCATAATAGTACCTCGTGAATCTAAAAATTTTTATAGTCTCAAAATATTGGACTTTAGATAAAAGATAAACTTTTTATCCTTTATTTAAAACCTAATATTATTTGTCATTTCGTAGGGACAGGTGTCTCGACTGTCCGTTTTCCACATATTTTTTGGGGTTCTCCCCCTCCCCTTTCGGGGAGAGGGATTTTTCTTCGCCTGAGCGAAGGTTAAGTTATTTAATTTTTGCAGCCCAGCGAACATATTTGGAATTGCTGTTATCGAACTTAGCAACAGCGTTTTCAAATCCTTTTTGGCTGGTAGCCTTAATGATACCGGGGTTTTCACCGTCAGTAACATTACCGTAGAACATAACCTGACCATTATCGCGAGCACCTGTCTCTTGATAATAGGTGTTTCCGCTAAGAGTCATCTTTTCGTAATGTTCAACTGTGGGATAAACATCACCCCAGTACCAACAAGCAATATTAGCTTGTGTAGCACCGAAAACATTATCGCTAACCGTGATAGTAATATCCTTGTTGCTGGTATTTTTACCTGCGTAAATATGCGCCGCGAACATGCTGTGGTTACCGTCTTCATGACGTTGTTCCCAAGCCCAGCAATAACCTGCATCGGTCATAATGTTGCCGCTGAGGTTAATCTCCATTGAGCTGGTGCGGTTCCAGAACTCAACGTTATAGAAGTTATTAGTTAAAAGATTGTTAGTAATTTGCACACCGCTAAATTTGTCTGTTCCGCTGGTATTCCAGTTTTGAGGAGAAATACCTGCGTCATAGCACTCGTAAATATAGTTATGGTCAGCAATAAGGTTAGAACCGTTTTCGCCGAACTGAATACCATTACCAAGAGCGGAGTCTGTGGGAGAACCGCCAACATAACC
>JAZOXF010000014.1:0-11154 GCA_045659605.1 Acutalibacteraceae bacterium | reverse complement strand
GTATGTTAGCTGGTATTAAATCTGGCAACAATGATGTAACACATATCTTTGGCGATGCAACTCTTCGCATCGGAACTCGCAACTATGACGAGTTGGTAGCATTCTTTGAGAGATTAGCTAAGATTGAGGATGTTGAGTTCTTATTCACCGTTTCCGCTGATAAAGAAGAATTACCCAAGAAGTTATTTGATATTGCTGAAGTTATCGCATAATTTAAAAGCTCCCTTTAAAGGGAGCTTTTTCATGCTTTAAAAAAGTTGGTTCTAATCTTAGTTGGGTCAAGGGCAAAGTTCTTTAAGTCTCGTACTTACATACTTAATATTTTTTGTACAAAAAGAAAAGGCTGTCGAAAGACAGCCTTTTTGTTATGCTTTTTTAAGCTTTCTGTTTTTCCAGATAACCCATAATGGACCTGCAACAAACAAGGAAGTAACAGCGCCGGAAACCAAACCGAACGCCATGGGAATAGCGAATGTGCGAAGGGTGGTAAGACCGTAGATTTCGGAAACCACAACGATTGTAAGAACTGCTAAAACGGTTGTAACGGTTGTTACAATGTTTCTAATCATGGTTTGATTAATACTCATGTTAACAAGTTCAGCAATCTCCATTGCAGGATTAAGCTTCTTGTTTTCACGAACACGGTCGTAAATAACTATGGTATCGTTAAGTGAGTAACCCAAAATTGTAAGCACAACAGCAATGTAGTTAGTGTCAATTTGAAGTCTGAAAATAACACAAATGAAGAAGGTTACAAGAACATCAAATACCAATGCAACAAGCGCGGTTAATGCAGCTGAGATACCGCCGATTTTTCTGAAACGAACGCCAACATAGGCTACAACCAAAATGGCTGTGATTGCAACGGCTACAATACTTTTTGCAAAGAATGTACCTGCAATTGTGGGACTAACCGAGTTGGAATTGTAAAGGGTGATTTTATTATCCTTAAATTCCTTTTCAAGAGCTGCGGTTAAAGCTTCTTGTTTGTCAGCCGAAAGGGCGTTTTTGCCCGAAAGGGCAATTTCAAATGTTTCGGTATCACCGGCAAGTGCGGTGCTTTTAGAAACTGTGAATTTAGCATCAAGGGTCTTTTTGGCAACCTTTTCAATTTTTTCTACCGAAAGATCACCTTTGTAGGAATATGCAACCTTGGCACCGCCGGAGAAGTTGATATCAAGGTTAATTCCAAAGAAACAGGAAATTGTACCTGCAATGAAGATTATTGCATAAGCAATAATAATAAATTTAAATGTTTTGTTGAAATCAATGTTAAATTTACGCATTTTTCTTACCTCCGTAGAACCAAGGATTTCTAAATGCCTTGTATTTGGAAATGCTCTTAAGCATTAACTTGGAGGCAACAACACCCATTATAAGGTTGAAAATGGTACCTACAAGAAGGGTGTAACCGAAGGAGTAAATAGAACCTGTAATTGCGGAACCTAGGAGTGACATAATGGGGGACATAATCTTTGCCATAATGCCGTCGGGGCTACCGAAAGCACCCATAAGTACAAGTGATACAATTACGATGGTTACGTTACCGTCGATAATAGCGTTAAGTGAGTTTTTGTAACCGCTTTCAATTGAACCATCAATGGTTTTGCCCTTTTGGAATTCATCGCGAATACGCTCGGCAGCAATAACGTTACAGTCAACACCAACACCAACCGAAAGGATGATACCTGCTATACCGGGAACGGTAAGGGTGAAACTGTTGGCCGACTCAAAGTAACCTGAGATACAAGCAATTGAACCTGCAAGTTGGCCTAAGAGGGCGAAAGAAGCAACAAAACCGTTTAAGCGGTAGCGCAAAATCATAAGTAAGCATACAAGACCGAAAGCTATAGAACCTGCAATAAGCATAACTCTCAAAGCGTCGGAACCGAGTGTGGGAGAAATGATTTGAAGTTTGCTGTCATCAACAGTCAAAGCAAAGGGAAGTTTACCACTGTTGATTTGCTCGGACAACTCTTTAACATATTCAGCGGTCATATCACTACCGGAAATAACACATTGACCGTTGGTGATAGGCTCGTTTACAGAGGGAGCGGAAAGTAATATTTCCTCAACGATTGGGTTGCCCTTTTCGTCAACTTCGGAAGTTGTAGTAGAAAGCCAAATGGAAATTTGCTGACCCGTCATTGAACTTGTAGCGGAGGCAAATTTGGTTGTGCCTTGCTTTGTGAGTTCAAGACCTACGATAGGAGCGTTGGTTTCGGGGTCGATAGCTGGGTAAGCACTCTTAACATCAGCAGCGCCTTGAAGTACGATTTCGCCGGTCTTTTCGGTTCCTTTGCGGAAAATAAGAACAGCGGAAGTTCCCAACTTTTCAACAGTTGCAACAGCATCAAAATCGCTTTCGCCTGCTTCCCAAGGGAAACGAACAATGATTTGATGGTTTTGACTGTCGGTATAAACTTCATAGTCGGTGATATTTTCGTTTACAAGACGGGTTTCAATGATTGCTTTTGCAGCATCCATGTCTTCGCCGGTAATCTTAACATCTTCCTTGTTGGGTGAAAATACTGCTTCAACACCGCCTTGGATATCAATACCCCAGCGAATGTCTTTAGCGCCTTTGAAAATGATTTTTCTGTTGTCTCCGTAATAGGTTTCGATTCCAAAGAAAGCCGTAAAGGTTAGGGCTAAAATTAAAATCAAAACCACAAAAAACGTCAGTTTGCCTGATTTTCTGAGTTTCATTGGCAAATCCTCCAATTTTAAATATCTTTAGAGTATTATACTAAAATAATTAAGTTAAGTCAATATTAAAGAGACTTAATTAACTTTTCCAAAACAGCGTATCTAACGGCTAAGCAAAGCACGGTAGAAGCTTTTTTGATTTCCTCAACACTGGGGAAAGAAGGAGCGATTCTAAGGTTGGAATCATCGGGGTCAACACCGTAAGGATAGGTGGCACCTGCAGAGGTGAGTATCATACCTGCATTGGCGCAAAGTTCCTCAACCCTTTTAGCGCAACCTTTAGTTACATAAAGGCTGATAAAGTAACCACCACGGGGTTTGGTCCAGTGGGCAATGTTCTTGCCGGTTAATTGCTTGTCGAATTCTTCCAAAACAGCCTCGAATTTGGGTCTTAAAATCTCGGCGTGTTTTTGCATATGAGACTTAACATCGGCGGCACTCTTGAAAATTCTTGCGTGTCTTAACTGATTTAACTTGTCAGGTCCGATGGTTTGATAGGTCATACGACCCTTCAATAAAGCCACGTTGTTGGGGCTTGCGGCTTCGGCAGCAACACCTGCGCCGGGGAAGGTGATTTTAGAGGTGGAGGTGAAGATGATGGGAAGGTCAGGGTTGCCGGCTTTTACACATTCGGTGTAAATGTTTAAAAGTTTGTCTCCCTCATCATACAAATCGTGGATTACATAAGCGTTATCCCAGAAAATTCTAAAGTCGCCTGCGGCAGGCTTTAAACGAGCCATACGCTTTACAACATTGTCGCTGTATGTAATACCTTCGGGGTTTGAATATTTGGGAACGCACCAAATACCTTTAACCTTTTCGTCTTTAACGAGTTCTTCAACAACATCCATATCAGGGCCTTCTTCGTTAGAAGGAACCGAAATGAGTTCCAAACCGAAATATTCGGTAATTGCAAAGTGACGGTCGTAACCGGGAACGGGGCAAAGGAATTTAATTCCTTCTTGTTTGCACCAAGGTTCGCCACCCAAACCGTGGGTCATAGCCTGAGCCACAGTATCAAACATCATATTAAGGGATGAGTTACCGCCAACAATGATTTGTTCGGGGCTAAGCTCCAAAATTTCGGCAAAAAGTTTTTTAAGTTCTTTAAGACCGTCAAGACCGCCGTAGTTACGGCAATCAATACCATCCATATTTTTAAAACCAATGTGGTTGCCAACCGAATCAAACATTTGTTGGCTAACATCCATACTGTCAGAACTGGGCTTACCTCTTGACATATCAAGGGCAAGGTGCATTGAACGGTAGTGTTCGTATTCACGGCTAACTTCCGCAAATTCTTTTTCCAATTCTTCCTTGTTTAAACTCAAATAATCTAACATAAAAAACGACCTCCTATAACTAATTAAATATACTACAAAATACACAAGTTTTCAAGCAAAATTTATTATATAATATAAAATAGTTTAAATTCATTATAAAAAATAGTGTTTTAATCCTTGCGAAAACACAAAATATAGTGTATAATATACTTTGTATATGTGAAAGACTGAGGAGTATGCAAAAATGGCAAAAACCAATGTTAAATACGATAATGAAAGTATTAAAAAACTGGAAGGTCCCGACCGTGTCCGTAAACGCCCCGGCGTTATTTTTGGTTCCGACGGACTTGACGGTTGCGAACATTCCGTTTTCGAAATTATTTCTAACTCTATCGATGAAGCCCGTGAAGGATTTGGTAAAAAGATAGTAGTTACTAAATATACTGATGGTTCAATTGAGGTGCAGGACTTTGGCCGTGGCGCCCCTGTTGACTATAACAACAATGAAAAGTGTTTCAACTGGGAACTTTTGTATTGCGAACTTTATGCCGGTGGCAAATATAATACCAATGATGGCGCAAACTACGAATACTCGGTTGGTCTTAATGGTTTAGGTCTTTGCTCCACCCAATACTCTTCCGAATTTATGGATGTTGAAATCAAGCGTGATGGCTTTAAGTATAACCTCCATTTTGAAAAGGGTTACAATGTAGGCGGTCTTCAAAAGGAACCATACAGTGGCAAAGATACAGGAACCAAAACCCGTTGGAAACCCGACCTTGATGTATTCACCGAGACCGATATCCCTGCTGAATACTTTTTGGACACCTTGAAGCGTCAAGCCATTGTAAATGACGGTCTTTTGTTCCAATTCAGGGAGCAACAGGGAAACAAGTTCATCACCCACGATATTATTTACAACAACGGTATTGTTGACTATGTTAACGAAACTGTGGGTGAGGATGCTTTGACATCGGTTCAAACCTGGTCTACCGAGCGTAAAGGTCGCGACCGTGATGACAAACCTGAATATAAGGTGAAAATCAATGTTGCTTTGGCTTTTTCAAACAAAAAGACCTTAAAGGAATATTACCACAACTCAAGCTGGCTTGAGCATGGCGGCGTTCCCGAAAGGGCAACGAGAAACGCTTTGGTTTCTCAAATTGATGCTTACATTAAGCAAACAAATAAATATAAATCCAACGAGAGTAAAATCACCTTTTCGGATGTTGAAGAATGTTTGGTTTTGGTTATTTCTTCCTTCTCTACCATGACTTCTTACGAAAACCAAACCAAAAAGGCAATAACAAACAAGTTTATATACGAAGCAATGGCCGATTTCCTTCGCCATCAATTAGAGGTTTACTTTATTGAAAATAAGGCTGAGGCTGAAAAAATTGCCGACCAGGTTCTTATCAATAAGCGAAGCCGTGAGCGAAGCGAACGAGAGAGAATTAACATCAAGAAAACCTTGCAAAGTTCTAACAGTATGTTAGACCGTGTTGAAAAGTTTGTCGACTGCCGTTCGAAAGATGTAAATTTAAGAGAAGTATTTATCGTTGAGGGTGATTCGGCTTTGGGTTCTTGTAAACTTGCTCGTAATGCCGAATTCCAAGCAATTATGCCGGTTAGAGGTAAGATTTTGAACTGCCTTAAGGCTGATTACGATAAGGTATTTAAGAGTGAAATCATAACCAACCTGATCAAAATTTTAGGTTGTGGCGTTGAGGTTAAATCCAAGGCTAATAAGGGTCTTGCAACCTTTGATTTATCGGCCCTTCGTTGGAACAAAATTATAATTTGTACCGATGCCGATGTGGACGGTTTCCACATCAGAACCCTTATTTTGACGATGATACATCGCCTAATGCCGACACTTATTAACGAGGGCAAGGTGTTTATAGCCGAAACACCTCTTTACGAAATCGGCACTAAGGATATGACCTATTTCGCTTATGACGAAAAGGAAAAGAACGATATCTTGACAAAAATCGGGGATAAGAAGTATACATTACAGCGTTCAAAGGGACTTGGTGAAAACCAACCCGATATGATGAACCTTACTACCATGAACCCCGAAACCCGTCGTCTTGTAAAGGTTATGCCCGAAGAGGCTGAAAGAACAGCCCAGATGTTTGATATGCTTTTGGGCGATGATTTGCAAGGCAGAAAAGAATTTATTGCAGAAAACGGCTATCTTTATTTAGACGATGCCGATATTAGTTGATTTTTAGAAAAATCAACAGTGAAGAGTGTATAGTGAAAAGTGAAGAGTTAATGTGTCGGCATAGCCGACTGGTATAATTGTCAGGCGTATGCCTGACACCGAAATTATTAATTATTCATTATTAATTATTATTTATTAAGGAGAAAGATATGGCTCCGAGAAAAAAGCAAGAAGCTAAGAAAACAGTAAAACCTAATATTAACGCCTATATTTCGGGAGCGGGTCTCACGGTTGAACAACCCATAACCGAGACTATTGAAACTAACTTTATGACCTATGCCATGAGTGTTATTGTTTCCCGTGCTATCCCCGAAATTGACGGCTTTAAGCCCTCCCACAGAAAACTTTTATACACTATGTATAATATGGGTCTTTTAAATGGCGGAACAATTAAATCGGCAAACATTGTTGGTCGTACAATGCAGTTAAACCCCCACGGTGATGCTGCAATTTATGAAACAATGGTGCGCTTGTCCGAAGGCTACCAAGCGTTGCTCCATCCTTTTGTGGCTTCCAAAGGTTCCTTTGGTAAGGCTTACTCTCGTGATATGGCTTACGCTGCATCTCGTTACACCGAGGCAAAATTAGCGCCAATAGCCGGTGAATTGTTCAGTGATATTGATAAGGATACCGTAGATTTTGTGGACAACTACGATGCCACAATGAAGGAACCTGTGCTTTTCCCCGTAACCTTCCCGACAGTGCTTGTTAATGCAAACACAGGTATTGCAGCAGGTATGGCAAGTTCCATTTGTCCCTTCAATTTGCGAGAGGTTTGCGAAACTACCATCGCTTACATTAAGGATAATGATATTAATGTTGCTGACACACTTTTAGCACCTGATTTCCCCATTGGCGGTCAAATTTTATACAACCGCGCCGATATGGAGAAAATATACGAGTCGGGTAGGGGAAGCTTTAAGGTAAGAGGTGTTTACAGTTACGATAAGAGCGAAAATTGTGTTGAAATAACACAAATTCCTCCCACAACTACTGTTGAGGCTATTATTGAAAAGGTAATCGACTTGGTAAAACAAAAGAAAATTACCGAAATCAATGATATTCGTGATGAAACCGATTTAAACGGCCTTAAAATTGCCATTGATTTAAAACGTGGCGCCGATCACGAAAAATTGATGAAGAAAATCCTTAAAATGACCACTTTAGAGGATAGTTTCTCCTGCAACTTCAATATTTTAATTGCAGGTTCACCCCGTGTTATGGGTGTTAAAGAAATTATCGGTGAATGGGTGGCTTTCCGTGAGGAATGTGTAAAGAGAAGGGTTTATTTCTCTCTTTCTAAAGCACAGGAAAAACTTCACCGCTTGCAAGGTCTTGAAAAAATCCTTTTGGATATTGATAAGGCCATTAAAATTGTAAGAGAAACCGAGCAAGAATCTCAGGTTATTCCAAACCTTATGATTGGTTTTGGAATTGATGAAATTCAGGCTGAATATGTTGCCGAAATTAAACTCCGTCATTTAAACCGTGAGTATATTTTAAAGAGAACAGCCGAAATTGAAGATTTAATTAAACAAATCGAGGATATGGAAGCAGTTTTAAAATCTCGCACCAAAGTTCTTAAAATTATTATCAAAGAACTTGAAGAAGTAATAAAGAAATACGGCGAGGATAGAAAAACCGAAATCGTTTCGGATAGCAGTGCTTCCGATAGCGATTTTGAGGTTGAAATTGATGAATCTCCCGTTACCTTATTCTTTACTAAGGATGGTTACTTTAAGAAAATCACTCCTCAGTCTTTAAGAATGAGCGGTGAGCAAAAACTCAAAGAGGGAGACGAAATTACTCAGCAGGTCGAGAGCGACAACGCAACCGAGTTGTTGTTCTTCTCCAATAAGTGTCAGGTTTATAAGACTAAAACTATAGAGTTTGAGGATTCAAAGGCAAGTATTTTGGGTGATTTTATTCCTGGAAAACTTGAGTTTGAGCAGGGTGAAAACGCTATTTATATGGCCGATACCAAGGATTACAAGGGTCATATGATTTTCGTTTTCGATAACGGTCGAATTGCAAAGGTGCCCTTGGCTTCTTATGAAACCAAGACTAACCGTAAGAAACTTATTAAGGCTTATTGCGACAAGTACACAATTCACACCATTTTGCATGTAAAAGAAGAAACCGAGTTGTTGCTTAAATCAACAAACGGCAGAATGCTTATTGTAAATACTGCTTCAATTCCTGCAAAAACCACAAAGGATAACGGTGGTATCGGTGTTATGACCCAAAAGAAAGGTCAACGAATTTTGGATGTATCCATTTATGATAACAGCCTTTCGGGTGACCATCGTTACAGAACCCGTAACCTTCCTGCAGCAGGAAGCAAAATGCCTGCAGGTGAGGGCGCAAGTCAAGAAATGCTCGACATTTAATCCTTGACTATATATTTATAAAGTGTATAATAGATAAGTCATATATAATAGAAAAAGTCGCCTTTGGCGGAATTAAAATCATTCCGCCAAAAGCATCTTTGCTTTATGTTAGAATAATTTCTTTCCGTAAAGACGGCTTTAACTGTCAGCTTTGCAAACGCTTTTGTACTGACAGTTATATAATGTGATTAAAATTTAAAAATATTAAAGTTAAAATTTTCCAAAGGTGGGACAGTTAAAAATGGCAAAAGAACTCGCCAAACAATATGACCCCAAAGACGTTGAAGACCGAATTTATAAAGGTTGGCTTGAGGGTAAATATTTCCACGCAAAATGCGAAAAGGATAAGGATACTTATACAATAGTTATTCCTCCTCCGAACATTACCGGTCAACTTCATATGGGTCACGCTCTTGACAATACTTTACAAGATATCCTCATTCGCTTTAAACGTATGCAAGGGTTTGATACTTTATGGCTTCCCGGCACAGACCACGCTTCTATCGCTACCGAGGCTAAAATAGTTGAAAAAATGAAATCCGAGGGTGTAACCAAGGAAGACATCGGCCGTGATGGTTTCTTGGAACGCGCTTGGGAGTGGAAAAAACAATACGGTGGTCGCATTATTGAACAACTTAAAAAACTTGGTTCTTCTTGCGACTGGGACAGAGAACGCTTTACCCTTGATGAGGGTTGTAATAAGGCAGTTAATGAAGTTTTTGAAAGACTTTATAATAAGGGCCTTATCTATAGAGGCGAGCGTATTATCAACTGGTGTCCTCACTGTAAGACTTCTATTTCCGATGCCGAGGTTGAATATGAGGAACAAGCAGGTCATTTTTGGCATTTGCGTTATCCCTTTAAGGATGGCAGTGGTTATTTAGAGTTGGCAACAACCCGACCCGAAACCCTTTTGGGTGATACTGCTGTTGCTGTTAACCCCAACGATGAACGTTACAAGAATATGGTTGGTAAAACCTTGATTTTGCCATTGGTTCATAGAGAAATTCCCGTTGTTGCCGATGATTATGTTGAGGCTGATTTTGGTACAGGCGTAGTTAAGATTACCCCTGCTCACGACCCCAACGACTTTGAGGTTGGTCTTCGCCATAATCTTCCTGTTATAAATGTAATGACCGATGATGCAAAAATCATTGCTGATTACCCAAAATATGCAGGAATGGACCGCTATGAGGCAAGAAAAGCTATCGTTGCCGACTTAGAGGCCGAAGGCGCTTTGGTTAAAATTGAAGATTACACCCACAATGTAGGTACTTGCTACCGTTGTTCTTCTACTGTTGAGCCTCGCGTTTCCAAACAATGGTTTGTTAAAATGAAACCCTTGGCAGGTCCCGCTATTGACGCTGTTAAAGAGGGCGAGACAAAGTTCGTTCCCCAAAGATTTGAAAAGGTTTATTTCCACTGGCTTGAGAATATCCGTGACTGGTGTATTTCCCGTCAGCTTTGGTGGGGACACAGAATTCCTGCTTGGTATTGTGCTGACTGTGGCGAAATTACCGTTTCCAAAACCGAAGCGACCGAGTGTAAGCACTGCGGCAGCAAAAATATAACCCAAGACCCTGATACTCTTGATACCTGGTTCTCTTCAGCACTTTGGCCTTTCTCTACACTTGGTTGGCCTGAAGAAACCGAGGACTTTAAGCATTACTATCCCACAAATACCTTAGTTACAGGTTATGATATTATTCCTTTCTGGGTAATGAGAATGATGTTCTCAGGAATAGAGCAGACAGGTCAAGTTCCTTTTGATACCGTTTTAATCCACGGTTTGGTTCGTGACTTTCAGGGAAGAAAAATGTCCAAATCTCTTGGCAACGGTGTTGACCCCTTAGAGGTTATCGATACCTATGGCGCCGATGCTTTAAGATTCTCTTTGGCAACCGGTAACAGCCCCGGTAACGATATGCGTTATATTCCTGAAAGGGTTGAGGCAAGCCGTAACTTTGCAAACAAGATTTGGAACGCTGCAAGATTTATTTTAATGAATTTGGACAGCGATGAGATTATTCCTTTAGATACCAATAAATTGGCACTTGAAGATAAATGGATTTTATCAAAATACAACACTTTGGTTGCAGATGTTACCGAAAATCTTGATAAGTATGAGTTGGGACTTGCAGTTCAAAAACTTTATGACTTTATTTGGGATATTTTCTGCGACTGGTATATTGAAATTGCAAAGGCCCGTTTAAACGGCGAGGATGAAAATGCTAAAAATACTGCAAGAAGCGTTCTTGTATATGTATTTACCAATACTTTGGCATTACTCCATCCCTTTATGCCTTTCATTACCGAGGAAATTTGGCAATCAATGCCCCACAACGGCGAGGCATTAATGGTGACGAAGTGGCCCAAATTTACCGAAGAACTCAAATTTGTATCTGAAGAGGCTGACTTTGAGAAAATTATGGCAGTAATCAAGGCTATCAGAAACCGCAGAGCCGAGATGAACGTTCCTCCCTCAAGAAAAGCAAAGGTGCAAATTGCAACTAACTTTGCTGACACCTTTAAAGAGGGTACTGCT
>JAZOXF010000013.1:0-6767 GCA_045659605.1 Acutalibacteraceae bacterium | reverse complement strand
TGGGGAGTTTGCCCTCTTTTTTGAGGTAACGAACTGCCAAGGTTGCAATATCCATAAGGCAAACGGGCTTTGTTCGGCCTAATTCTTTACGGGTTGCAATATAATCTTCGTAGGTTGTTTGTAAAAGCTCGTCCTCAAAGGTGCAACTGTCAATATTAGTAAGGAATGTGGTGTGACGGCAGTGGTCAGACCAATAGGTGTCTATCATACGAATTTCGGTGATAGTGGGGTTGCGGTTTTCACTCTTGAAATAATCCTGACAGAACTTAATGTCGTCGTTATCCATAGCAAGACCGTAAGATTTAACGAAATCAGCAAGACCAGTTTCATCCAAATCAATAAATCCGTCAAGAGTTTGAACTGTGGTTGGAATATCATACTGAGTTTCGAGAGTTTCGGGCTTTTCAAGTGTTGCAATTCTTGCTTCAACAGGGTTTACAACATACTTTTTGATTTCTGCAAGTTCAGCCTCAGTAATATTACCATAAAGCATATAAACCTTTGCAGTGCGAACTCTGGGACGCTCACCCTGAGAAATAATCTGAATACACTGTGCCGCGGAGTCAGCTCTCTGGTCGAACTGACCGGGGAGGAATTCGACAGCAAACATTTGAGCGCCATCGTTTTCTAATTCAGCATATGTAATATCAAGCTGAGGCTCAGAAAAAACAGTGTTTACAGCATAATCAAAAAGTTCTTTTTCAATTTTGTCAACATCATAGCGGTTGATAATTCTAACCTTTTCAACCGATTTAATCTGTAAAAGACCTCTGATATCCTTCAAAAGACCGCGAGCTTCGTTACGCAGTTCTTCCTTTTTTTCAACAAATATACGGTATACCATTTTTATTCTCCTTTTAAAGCTTTAGCGCCAATATCCTTGCGGTAAAAAGCGTTTTCGAAGTGAACTTTACTTACATTTTCATAAGCCTTTTTAAGTGCAGTTTTTAAATCGTCAGCAGTGTCGGTAACGCCTAAAACTCTGCCACCCGCAGTTTTAAGAACACCATTATCTAACTTAGCACCTGCAACATAAACCTTGTCAGCAACGCTGTCGTCAATCTTAAGTTCAAAACCGCTTTCATATTTTTGGGGATAGCCGTTTGACGCCATAACAACACAAGCGGCGGCACCCTTTTTAAACGTAACCTCGGTTTTATCTAAAGTACCGTCGGTTGTAGCTTTCATAATTGTAAAGAGGTCGCTTTCAAGCAAGGGGAGAACAACCTGAGTTTCGGGGTCGCCGAAACGACAGTTATACTCTATAACCTTGGGGCCGTTAGGTGTTAGCATAAGACCGAAATAAAGGCAACCTTTAAAACTTCTGCCTTCGGCATTCATAGCCTTTATAGTGGGGAGGAAAATTGTTTCCATACACTCTTTGGCAATGTCTTCTGTGTAATAGGGGTTAGGAGCTATAGTACCCATACCGCCGGTGTTAAGACCTTTGTCACCGTCCAAAGCGCGTTTGTGGTCCATTGAAGAAACCATTGGAACAACGGTTTCACCGTCGGTAAAGGAAAGAACCGAAACTTCGGGACCGGTTAAAAATTCTTCAACAACAATATTGCTTCCGCTATCTCCGAAAACCTTGTCCTCCATCATAGAAACAACGGCGTCCATAGCGGATTCACGGGTTTCGGCAATAATAACGCCTTTACCTAAAGCCAAACCGTCTGCCTTAATAACTGTTGGAATGGGGGCAGTTTCAAGGTATTTTAAAGCATCATCTTTGTTAGAGAAAACCTCGTACTGTGCAGTAGGAATATTGTATTTCTTCATAAGGTTTTTAGAGAAAACCTTACTTCCTTCAATAATTGCGGCCTTTTTGTCAGGGCCAAAACAGGGGATACCTGCATCGGTTAAAGCATCAACAGCACCTAAAACCAAGGGGTCATCGGGTGCAACAACGGCATAGTCAATACCGTTTGCCTTTGCAAATTCAACCTGAGCGTCGATATCTTTAGCGCCAATATTAACAAGGGTGGCATCCTTTTGCATACCACCGTTACCGGGGAGAGCAAAAATTTCGGTTATTTCCTTGTTTTCTTTTAATTTTTTAATTATGGCGTGTTCACGGCCGCCGCCGCCGACTACCATTACTTTCATTTTAAAGCTCCTTAAATTTTACTTTTAATAAATCGGGAAGTTAGCACAAAGAGCCTGAACTTCTTCGGAAATTTGGGACTTTTTAGCATCAAAATCATTAATTGCAAGGGTAATCCAGTTTGCAATTTTTGCCATTTCAGCCTCTTTAAATCCACGAGTTGTAACAGCAGGGGTGCCAAGACGCACGCCACTTGTAACAAAGGGACTTTGTGGGTCATTTGGGATGGTATTTTTATTCGCAGTAATATGAACTTCATCAAGACGATGCTCTAATTCTTTACCTGTAATACCGGAATTTATAAGTTTCAAAAGCATAAGATGGTTATCGGTACCACCCGAAACAATATCAAAACCGTTAGCCTTTAAGCCATCGCAAAGGGCAGCAGCATTTTTGATAACCTGCTTTTGGTATTCTTTAAACTCAGGGGACAATGCTTCACCTAAAGCCACAGCCTTAGCAGCGATAATGTGCATTAAAGGACCACCTTGAGTTCCGGGGAATACAGCCTTGTTTATCTTTAAATAAATTTCCTCGTCGTTGCAAAGAATCATACCACCACGAGGACCTCGTAAGGTCTTGTGGGTTGTGGTTGTAACAACGTGAGCGTAAGGAACGGGGGAGGGATGAACACCTGCGGCAATTAAACCTGCAATGTGAGCCATATCAACCATCAAATATGCTTGGGCCTCATCGGCAATTTCACGGCACTTTGCAAAATCAATAATTCTTGAATATGCCGAAGCGCCAACAACGATTAATTTAGGTTTGCATTCGAGGGCAATTTTGCGCATTTCATCGTAGTCAATAGTCTCGGTATCATCAGCAACACCGTAAGGAACAATATTGAAATATTTTCCCGAAATGTTAACGGGTGAACCATGGGAAAGGTGACCGCCTTGTTGCAAATTCATACCCATAACGGTGTCACCAGGCTCAACAAGTGCGAAGAATGCAGCAAGGTTAGCGTTAGCGCCCGAATGGGGTTGAACGTTTGCAAAATTACAGCCGAAAAGTTCACAAGCTCTTTTTCTTGCAATTTCTTCAACTATATCAACACATTGGCAACCACCGTAATAACGCTTGGAAGGGTAACCTTCAGCGTATTTATTGGTGAGAACGCCACCTGCGGCTAATAAAACAGCCTTTGAAACAATGTTTTCGGAAGCAATAAGCTCAATATTGTGCTGTTGTTTTTGAAGCTCTTTGGCACAAGCTTCAAAGATTTGAAAATCATAGATTTTAAGTTTGTCAAAAAAGTTCATTTTAAATACCTCGAATTAATGGTGGAATAATCTCATACCGGTAAATGCCATTGCAATTCCGTATTTATTACAGCAGTCAATAACTGCATCGTCACGGATAGAACCACCGGGTTCAGCAATGTAAGAAACACCGCTTCTGTAAGCTCTTTCAATGTTATCATCAAAGGGGAAGAAGGCATCGGAGCCTACCGACACACCACTGATGGTAGAAAGGTAAGCCTTGATTTCATCATCGGTGAGGGGGGCGGGTTGGGTTGTGAAGTATTTTTGCCAATTTCCATCAGCGCAAACATCTTCTTCGTTGCGGTTAATGTAACCGTCAATAACATTATCACGGGTAGGTCTTGCAATGTCAGCCTTAAAGGGAAGGTTTAAAACCTTGTCGTGCTGACGCAAGAACCAAGTGTCAGCCTTGCTTCCTGCAAGACGGGTACAGTGAATTCTTGATTGTTGACCTGCGCCAACGCCGATAGCCTGACCGTCAACAGCAAAGCAAACCGAGTTAGATTGGGTGTATTTTAAGGTGATAAGAGAAATTATAAGGTCTCTCTTTGCACTGTCAGGCAAGTTCTTGTTTTCGGTAACAAGATTTTGAAGTAATTCTTCATTAATCTTAAATTCGTTTCTACCTTGCTCAAAAGAAATTCCGTAAACCTGTTTGGTCTCGGTGGGAGCAGGAATATAGTTGGGGTCAATTTTAACTATATTGTAATTTCCGTTTCTCTTGGATTTTAAGATTTCCAAAGCCTCGGGGTCATAGTCGGGAGCGATAACGCCATCCGAAACCTCACGCTTAATGAGTAAAGCAGTGGTGACATCGCATTTGTCAGATAAAGCAACCCAGTCGCCGAAGGAACACATACGGTCGGTGCCACGGGCACGAGCATAAGCACAAGCAAGGGGAGATTCATCAAGACCTTCAATATCATCAACAAAACAAGCCTTTTTAAGCTTATCGGATAAAGGAGTTCCAACAGCGGCACTTGTGGGGCTTACGTGTTTAAAAGAGGTAACAGCAGGAAGACCTAAGGCCCCTTTAAGTACTTTTACCAACTGCCAAGAGTTAAATGCATCAAGGAAATTGATGTAACCGGGACGGCCACAAAGAATTTCAATAGGTAACTCGCTACCATCAGCCATAAAGATTTTGGAAGGCTTTTGGTTGGGGTTACAGCCGTATTTAAGTTCAAATTCTTTCATTGTTATTCTCCTTACTTGTTTTTGTTGATAATGATTTCGGTGGGTTCGCTGCCATCAAGTGGGATAGCACGAACGAAAAGGGAAACCTTATTGTCTTGGTTTAGGTTGTTCCAACAAAGGTCAGCCAATTCCTCTGCAGTGTTTGGAAGAGTAATCTCTTCAGGTTCACCGTAAAAACTTGGAATGGGGTTGCCATCGCATTTATAGGTGTGGATAAAATGACCAATTCCGTTTTCGGGAACGTAATTGTAGAAATAACGGTTGCAAGCCTCGGGGCGACCGTTTGCACTCTTTAAAATGGAGAGCTTATAGGTAAACATATTTTTATTGAAGCCATAATATAAAGCGCCCGAAATACGAGGTGTAAAGTTGGGTGCATCGGGTTCAAACTCACGGGTGTAAAGAGCCTCTTCGAAGGTTTTGCCTTCTTTGAGGAAATCGTAAATAGTGTTTGTTTGGTCACCATTGGTAATAATATCGGTATCGCCCAATTTTAAATAAGGGTTATAGATAATGAGCGAGGGGTCGGAAAGCTTTGATTCATCAAAAGCTTTTGTTCTCATACCGCCTTCAAAACGCTCAAAAATTCTGTTTCGGCTATTTTCACTTCTGCCCATAATGAAGTAAGCGATCATTGCGTTTTTGCCGTCAGCCGATTTACCAACAACAATACCTCTACCGGGGTAGGAGTTTTCTGATAAAAGTGTTTTTAAATCAAATAAAGCCATTTTATTCACCTGCATTTATAATTTCTTTGCAAACTTTTTCTAAAGATAGGGGCAAGATTTTCCACTCGGCCTCTTCCATAACTCTTTTTTGAAGAATTTCAGGAGTATCGCCGTCTTTAATCTCAACCGCTTTTTGCATTATGATTTTTCCACCGTCGGGAATTTCGTTAACAAAATGCACCGTAGCACCCGTAACCTTAACTCCATATTTAAGGGCTTCTTCGTGAACTTTGAGTCCGTAAAAACCTTTGCCACAAAAAGAGGGGATAAGGGAAGGATGGACATTAATTATTCTATCGGCATATTTGGTTGTGAAATTCTCACTCAAAATGCACATAAATCCTGCAAGAACAATAATATCAGTCTTATCTTCTTCCAAAAGCGCAATTAATTGGCTTTCAAAAGCATCGCCGAGTTCCTTTTTATTGCAAACAGCAGTTTTAATACCTGCATTTTCAGCACGTTCCAAAGCGTAAGCGCCGGGGTTGTTGGAAATGACAAGACTGATTTCACCACTTTTAATGATGCCACTTTTTTGGGCATCAATTAAAGCCTGTAAATTAGTTCCACCACCGGAAACCAAAACTGAAATATTTGCTTTCATTATAAAATCACCTTATCGTCGGATTTGATGATTTCGCCGATTACATAAGGTTCTTCACCTTGAGCTTTAAGAACTTCTAAAGCCTTGTCAGCATCAGCCTTTGCTACAACAATGCTCATACCAACGCCCATGTTAAAGGTGTTGAACATATCTCTTTCGGTAATGTTACCGGTTTTTGCAATTAAATCAAAGATGGGGAGAATTTTAACTGCAGATTTGTCAATCTTAGCGCCAAAGCCATCGGGAATGCTTCTCGGAATATTCTCATAGAAGCCGCCGCCTGTAATGTGGGAAATAGCGCGAACCTTAACATTGTCAAGCAAAGCTAAAACGGGTTTAACATAAATCTTTGTGGGAGCAAGTAAAGTTTCGCCTAAGGATTTGCCGCCCAAAGCCTCAACGGGAGAGATAAGGTCGCAGTTTTCAACGTCGAAAACCTTGCGAACCAAGGAGAAACCGTTGGAGTGAACGCCGCTTGAGGGAAGAGCAATAACAACATCGCCCTCTTCCATAGTTGTATTGTCAATAATCTTTTTCTTGTCAACAATACCGACAGCAAAACCTGCAAGGTCGTAATCGTCAATAGGCATCATACCTGGATGTTCAGCAGTTTCACCACCGATTAAAGCGGCGCCTGATTGAACACAACCTTCAGCAACACCGCCAACGATTTCGGCAATTTTTTCGGGAATGTTTTTGCCACAGGCAATATAATCAAGGAAGAAAAGTGGCTTTGCGCCAACACAAATAATATCGTTTACACACATTGCAACTGCATCAATACCGATAGTGTCATGCTTGTCCATTAAAATAGCAAGCTTAACCTTTGTACCGCAGCCGTCGGTGCCCGAAACCAAAACAGG
>JAZOXF010000012.1:0-3885 GCA_045659605.1 Acutalibacteraceae bacterium | reverse complement strand
TAGGAGTCTGGGCCGTGTCTCAGTCCCAATGTGGCCGTTCAACCTCTCAGTCCGGCTACCAATCGTCGACTTGGTGGGCCGTTACCCCACCAACTATCTAATTGGACGCGAGTCCATCTTACAGCGGATTGCTCCTTTGGTCTATCCGAGATGCCTCAGTTAGACATTATGCGGTATTAGCAGTCGTTTCCAACTGTTGTCCCCCTCTGTAAGGCAGGTTACTCACGCGTTACTCACCCGTCCGCCACTAAGACAAACAAGAAAATCCAGAAGCAAGCTACCATCAAATCAGCGTTTGTCTCCGTTCGACTTGCATGTGTTAGGCACGCCGCCAGCGTTCGTCCTGAGCCAGGATCAAACTCTGTAAAAAATTGTATCTCAACACCTTGCGGCGTGAAAATCTTTCAGATAAGCTTTATAGCTCATTTACTTAATGCTGACGCATTAATAATTGTCCTTGATTTATATGATTTCTCATAAGAATCGTCGGGTCCTTATTACTTGTCGTTGTTTAATTTTCAAGGTCCGTTTCGCAGCCCTTTTCAAGGCGCCCGATTATAATACCACACACTTACCGCTTTGTCAACACTTTTTTTAAACTTTTTTTAAAATTTTATTTTTATGCCCAAAATGCACTAAAATGTGCATAAAAACACCATTTATTCAAGTATTTTGCGCAATTTTTGCAGTGCTTTTTTCTCATTTCTTGAAATTTGCACCTGAGTCATACCTAAAACGGATGCAGTTTTACTTTGAGTGTAGTGATAAAAATATCGGCACTTTATAATCTTTTGTTCCATATCATTCAGTGTTTTAATTGCTTGTTCCACCTCTAATCTATCATCCAAATTTTCATTATTGCTATCCGGTAGGTCAGTTTCTTTAATTCCATCGTCTCCCTCAAAGGTCAACGAAACGGTTGGTTGAACCGCACAAAGTGCTTCGGTTATTTCTTCGGTTTCAACATCCAATATCTTAGAAAGTTCCGAAACGGTAGGTTCTCTCCCCTGCTTTTGTTGAAATTTTGTTTTTTCACGATTGATTTTAATTCCAAGTTCTTTAACACTTCTTGAAACCTTTACCGCCCCGCCATCACGGAAAAGACGGCGGACACACCCCATAATCACGGGCACGGCATAGGTTGAAAAACAAAGTCCCCTTTCATCATCAAAAGCATCATAAGCTTTAACCAAACCCATACATCCCGACTGATAAAGGTCCTCATACTCAATGCCCTTCCCAGCAAAGCGTCGGCATATTGTATGAACGAGTCCTAAATTTTGTTCGATAAAAAGTTCTCTTTGTTTCTCGTCTTTAACCATTAACAGAAATTCGGGGACTGATTTTTTTGACCATTGTTACGGTTGTCCCCCGACCCACTGCCGATTTCACCTTTACTATATCCATAAAGCTTTCCATAACCGCAAAACCGAGTCCTGCTCTTTCTCCGCCGACACTTGTATACAATGGTTCCATTGCTTTTGATACATTTTCAATGCCACAACCTCTGTCACGGATTGTGATTTTAATTGAATTGCTATCATTTAAAATTGCGGTTATGTATATTTTTCCTATTTCTTTTTCTTTGTATGCGTGAACGATGCAATTTGTTACTGCCTCTGACACTGCGGTTTTAATATCGTTTATTTCCTCTATTGTAGGGTCAAGCTGTGAAGCGAATGCCGAAATACACGCTCTCGCAAAGCTTTCATTAGTCGACCTTGCGGGCAAGGTCATTGTAAATTTGTTTTTTACCTGCATTTTAATTACCTACCTTCCAATTTTGCTAATCTTTCAATTCCTGCAAGTTTAAGCATTTTATAAATGTTTGGTGGCGCGCCCATAATATGAAGCTCTGCGCCCGTTTTCATAAGGTTGCGGTATCTGCCCATAACAAGTCCTATCCCTGAGCTATCCATAAAGCTGACATCCTTAAAATCAAGAACTAAAAGCGTTGGCATATTCAGTTCCACCGCATTGTCAATGGTCTCTCGCATTTCCTTTGCGGTGTGGTGGTCTATTTCTCCACCGAGATAGGCTGTTACCACCTCTCGAGTTACATTGATTTCCACCGACATATTATTTCCTCCTAAACAAAATAAAGGACAAGCCTTTTTTTACATTGTAAAGGCTTGTCCTTAAAAAAATTGTCGCAAAAAGAAACAAATATTAATTTTTTTCTAAGAGCATGGGTCTTATTGCCGAAGCGAGATAAAGTGAGCCGAAAACCACCGTGTTTTGGTCTTTTGTTTTTTCGATTGCTTTCTCTAAACCGTCAGCAACCGAGCACTTGCAAAACTCACTTGCTATTTCACATAATTCTTCCCCTCTCATAGAACGAGGATTATTAGGAACGGTCACACAAACGGCTGATGCACAGTGCTTTAAGACTACGTTTAAAACCTCTTTTACATTTTTATCTTTCATCATACCAACTATAGCGATAGGTTTTTCTTTCATTTTTGAAAGTTCTTTCGCTAAAACAACTGCGCCGTCGGGATTATGGGCACCGTCAAGTAAAACCAAAGGTGACTTTGAAATCATTTCAAGTCTTGCAGGGAAAAATGTGTTTTTGAGTCCCTTATATATAATGTTATGAGGAATATCAAAACCGCTGTTTTTTACAGTTTCAATTGCAACAAGAGAATTTTCGGTCTGAAAATCACCCAAAAGGGAAATTTCGAATTTTTCTCCCTTATATATATAAGTGTTACCCTCTCCGTCTAATTTTGAAATGTCGGGAATTATTAGATTTCGAGCTTTTGATTTTATAACCTCTAATGCCCTTTTATCCTGAAACGGGGTTGTGACTGTGGGGCAAGAACGCAAAATGCCACATTTTTCTTCGGCGATTTTTTCTATAGTATCGCCCAAAACGGCGGTATGATCCATACCGATTTTAGTGATTATCGTAACAATTTTGTTTTCAAGCGAGTTTGTGGCGTCAAAGCGACCGCCAAGACCCGTTTCGCAGACTAAAATATCAATTTTCTGCTCCTTGAAATACAAAAATGCCACAGCGGTTATAAACTCAAACTCAGTTAAAGTCACATTGGTGTCTTTTACTATTTGAGCGAACTTTACCAAATCGGTTTCACTTATAAACTCCCCATTTATTTGAATACGCTCTCTGAAATCAATTATATAAGGAGAAATGAAGGACCCCGTTTTGTAACCCGCCTCTTTAAAAATGCTCGACACAAATGCAGTAACCGAACCTTTTCCGTTTGTACCTGCAATATGTATAGATTTAAAGTCATTTTGGGGATTTCCCAAAATTTCTAAAACCTTTTTAATTCTATCAAGTCCTGCTATAAGACCGAAATTTCCCAAGGAATGAATAAAATCTAAAGTTTCGCTGTAATTCATTTAAGCACCTACAAAAAAAGGCTGTCAAAAAGACAGCCTTTAAAATTAGTTTGCGTTTTCGATATCGGCAATACTGTCCTCTATCATTTTAATTTTCTCAAGCACCTTTGCAAGCTGTGCCTTTTGTTGTTCAATAAGTTGGGCAGGAGCTTTTGCAAGGAAGCCTTGATTGTTAAGTTTCTTTTCAAAGAACTCTTTGTCAACATTAGCTTTATCTAAGTCTTTCTTAAGACGGGCGAGTTCGGCTGTGAAGTCAACAAGTTCCTTCATAGGCATATAAACAGTAGCATCATCGGTAATAACTCTTACCGCACCCTCGCTATCAAAATCGTTGCCGATTTCAACCTCGGAAGCATAACCCAAACGGCAGATATAAGCAGTACCCTCTTTAAAGGTGTCAGCAAAGTTAGTTGCAATTTGCACCTTTGCTTTTCTTGAGGGAGGAACGTTCATCTCGGCTCTGCGGTTTCTGATAGCCTTGATTACTGCCATAATTTTCTCAAAGTCAGCCTCTTC
>JAZOXF010000011.1:0-12025 GCA_045659605.1 Acutalibacteraceae bacterium | reverse complement strand
CTGTGGGTTTTTCTTACAAGCCAAATCAACTTGATTTGCAACATCCCCGTCGGCAGTACAAACAATTGCGTTAACACCTGCCGAAGCAAAACGATAATCAAAGTCTTTTTCAAGCAACTGATTTGTTGCAGGAATTGCAATAGCGCCAAGTTTGTTTAAAGCCATCATACAGAACCAGAACTGATAATGACGTTTTAAAACAAGCATTACTCGGTCGCCTTTTTTAATTCCTAAAGACTTAAAGTAGTTAGCAACCTGATTGGATGCCTTTTTAATATCCTTAAAGGTAAATCTTCTCTCTTCACCTTCGCGGGAAATATGTAACATTGCCAATTTCTTTGGATTTCTTTCAGCCAAAACATCAACCAAATCAAAAGCAAAGTTGAATTTTTCGGTGTTCTTAAATTTAATAGAAAGAGGTGTGCCAACCTCGTTTTCTTCAATATCAATAAAGTTATTGTAAATTCTCTCTTTGGGGTCCTTCTTGTGAATAGGACCTTTGATTTCGGTCTTTAAGGTCTTAACCTCGGAAAGTTCGGGAATAGGTTCGCCTGTAGGGTTTAAAACGATAGCATAGAAAGTACAGTCCTCACCCTCAACAGCAATCATACCGTGAGGTGTGGATGAATCGTAGTAAATACTGTCCCCTGCGCTTAAAACGGCAGTATGGTTACCAACCTGAACTTTAAGTTTACCCGAAATAACAATATCGCACTCTTGACCTGCGTGGGTAGTGAGTTCAATTTCTTTGCCTTGCGCTTCTTCACTGTAAACACTTTCAACATACAAAGGCTCGGCAATACGGTTTTTAAATGCCGATGCCAAGTTAAAGTAGGTCATTCCGTGAGCCTTCTCAATCTTTTGACCTTCACCTCTACGGGTCACAGTGTAAGATTTAAGTTTAGGGCTGGAACCCTCAATAATATCGGTTACGTCAACATTAAAAACATTTGCGCAACGGTAAATAAAAGCAAAGTTAAGGTCGCTTTCACCGTTTTCGCATTTAAGATACTCCTCGGTTGTAACAGCAGTTTTAAGAGCCATTTCTTCTACAGAAAGACCCTCAATTTCACGCAATTCTTTAATACGCCCTGCCATTTCCTTGATTTTAAAAACAAGACCGCTAATTCCGTTCATAATTTCCATCCTTTAATTTGTGATTGGACAGGCAAAAACAATAAACGCCCGTCCCAAAGTTTAACTTTGAGACGAGCAAAAAATTCTTTACCCGCGGTACCACTCAAATTGCAGTTAAACACTGCCACTCAGGGTCCAACAACCCTTAATGCCTTTACGCAGCAATCACGGAGAAGTTCTACTCGCCACAAGGGTTTTCTTCCTCTCGGCTCAGAAGCTACAAACACAAATTAGCCACGATAACTTACACCAACCGTTATCTCTCTAAAGAAGCATACAATGTGCCCTCTTCGTCCACGCCTTTTTAAACGAAGTTATTTTACCACAACAAAATCATTTTGTCAACAATTTTGAGTAAAAATATTGTCATTTTAACTATTAATTTGCGCCTCAACAAGGCTTACCTTACAATACTTTTCTCTAAGTACGGGTTTTTCAATTTTACCGGTTGGATTACGGGGAACCTTATCAAAGAAAATGGTTTTAGGACGCTTATAGCGAGGCAAGGTTTCACAAAAAGCATTAATTTCTTCCTCGGTAGCTGTCATACCATCTTTAATTTCAATAATCGCAGCGGTAATTTCACCAAGTCTGGCATCAGGCAAACCGATTACAGCCACATCCTTAATTTTATCGTTAGAACGCAAGAAATCCTCAATTTGAACGGGATAAATATTCTCGCCGCCCGAAATTACAACATCCTTCTTACGGTCAACCAAGTAAATGAAGCCGTCTTCATCCATTTTTGCCATATCACCGGTGTAGAGCCAACCATTTTTAAGAACCTCGTTGGTTGCTTCCTCGTTCTTATAGTAGCAGGTCATTACACCGTCACCTTTAACAATAAGTTCGCCAACTTCGCCCCTAGAAACCGAGTTTCCGTTTTCATCAACAATGTCAACTTCCCAATTAAAACCGGCTTTGCCGATAGCGCCAACCTTGTGAATATTCTCAACACCCAAATGAACACAACCGGGTCCGATAGACTCGGATAAACCGTAGTTTGTATCGTATTGATGATTTGGGAATACTTCCTTCCAACGCTTAATAAGACTTGGAGGAACAGGTTGAGCGCCGATATGCATAAGCCTCCAGCCATCAAGTCTGTAATCGTTAAGATTAATTCGACCTGACTGAATTGCATCTAACATATCTTGAGCCCACGGAACCAATAACCAAACAATGGTACATTTTTCTTCGGTAACAGCACGTAAAATCCACTCAGGTTTAACACCTCTGAGTAAAACAGCCTTGCCACCTGACACCAAAGAACCAAACCAATGCATTTTAGCGCCTGTATGGTAAAGAGGAGGAATACAAAGGAAAACGTCATCTTTAGTTTGTCCATGATGGTTTTGCTCGGTTAAACAAGAGCAAACCAAAGATTTATGATTGTGTAAAATAGCCTTAGGAAAACCGGTTGTACCCGAAGAAAAATAAATTGCAGCATTATCTTCTTCACTCAACAACACCGGAGGAGGATTAGATGAACAGTAGGAACAAAGACTCATACAATCCTCGGAATATTCAGGTCCGTTTTTGCCAACAAAGAAAAAGGTGCCCACACCTTCTAAATCTTTATATATAGATTCCATTCGGCTAACAAACTCAGGTCCAAAAACCAAAACATTAGCGTCGGCTAATTCCAAACAATATTTTATCTCATCACTTGAATAGCGGAAATTCATTGGCACCGCTAAACAACCGGCTTTTAAAATACCAAAATAGATAGGCAACCACTCAAGACAGTTCATTAAAAGAATTGCCACCTTATCGCCTTTTTTAAGACCGCGGCTTAAAAGCAAATTTGCAAAACGGTTTGCTCGGCGGTCAAAGTCTAACCAGCTCATTTCCCTTCTATAGGGAGCATCGGGCGTGGAACTTTCTATCAAACTAAAGTCTCTCCACGTCACTGCCCTGTCCCTTTCTTCAGAAGGATTAATTTCTACCAAAGCAATATCATTTCCGCAAAGTCTTGCGTTTTTTTCTAAGAAATCTGTAATAACCATAATTTACCTCTTTGATTTAATGCTTTAACAGTTTAACACTTTTAAGCGCTAAAGTCAAGAGGAAATTTTATAACCGCCCGAAAGCCAGGCGGTTACGTTTCAATTATATTATTTTCTCTTAATATTTTAACAAAAGTTTCCACATTGCTCAATGCCAAAAGTTTAGATAAATTCAATTCCAAAATCAATTTATCCACCATTTCATCCCTTGTAACATCTTCCCTCATCAAATTCCACAAATAAACTGCAATTTCATTTAAAACGATAACGCTGTTAAAATCTTTAACATTCTTACTGTCGGCAACTATTGTAGGTCTTCCTGAAATTGTTTTAAGTAAATATCCCTCTTTAATTTTCATTTTAACGCCTCCAATCTTGTAAATAAATTTACAATTTATATATTGCAAGTAAAAGAGATATAGTGTATACTGATGTAAAAACCCTAGGAGTAACTATTATGAACTTTAATAATACAAATGATTCTTATTTTGAACAAATTGTTCGCATTAAAAAAAACGCTAAAACCACATTGGCAATTATCGGCATTTGGCTTTTAACTTTAATTGTAACATTCATTTTATTTATGATACCCGCACTTGCCAGTATAGTGTTATTCCTTTGTTTCGGCATTGCTTACGGTGCTTATTGGCTTTGTACTAAATTTAATGTTGAATTTGAATATATTATAACCAATGGTTGGATGGATATTGACAAAATCATTAACAAAAGTTCAAGAAAAAGAATTACAGGTTTTGACCTTTCCAATGTAGTTCGCCTTGAAAAGTATAATCCCGCCTTAATTTCCAATATGAATAAAAAAGACGTAGTATTTGCTTGTTGTGAAGATGATGAAAACGCTTATTTACTTGTTGCCGAGCGCGAAGGCAAAGGAAACGCTGTTGTGGTTTTCTCCCCCAACGAAAAAATCAAAACTGCAGTAATGAAATTTGCTCCCAAATTTATTACAAACAGCGCATTTAAAGATTAAGAAAGTGGTGTCGTTTATGTCGGTACTTACCAAAGCCCAAATCAAAAAAGCTGAGGAAAATGCCGTTTCAAACGGCACTTTTTCTTTTAGAGAGTTAATGTTTACTGCCGGAAGTTTAGTAGCCAAAAAGATTACCGATAACTTTGAAATCCAAAGCAAAGATATTGCAATACTTATTGGCAAGGGAAACAACGGCGGTGACGGTTGTGTTATTGCTGACATACTTTCTAAATCGGGAGCAAATGTAACCCTAATTACGCCTTTTGGTCCACCTGTAACCGAAAACGCTAAATATTATTATGATAATTTAAAGGTAAATATTACTCCGAAATTAGAAAAAGATTACGATATTATAATTGATGCTTTGTTTGGTTTTGGATTTCAAGGCAAACCGGACAGTAATACCGAAGAAATTTTAAACACAGCAAACCTTCAAAAAGCAATTAAAATTTCCGTAGATATCCCCTCGGGTGTGGAATGTGATACGGGAAAGGTTGAATCAACCGCTTTTATGGCCGATTATACCTACACTTTTATTGGTCTTAAACCTTGTTTTATGCTGCCACAAGGCAGTAACTATTGCGGAAAAGTTGAAGTTATTGACATCGGTGTTCCTATAACCGAATATACCTATCAAACTTTAAAAGAACCAACCTTTAAAAAACGACTTCACAATTCTCATAAAGGCACCTACGGCACTGCGCTACTGATTTGCGGAAGTTACGGTATGGCGGGCGCTTTAATGTTGGCGGCAAAATCGTCACTCAGAAGCGGTCTTGGCATTGTGAAATGTTTAATACCAAAAAGCATTTATATCCCTTTCACAAGATTCTTGCCCGAAGCGGTTTGCCTTCCCTTTAAAGAAACGCGAAAAGGTACAATTAAATTTAACCTAAAGTTTTTTAAAAAACATATTGATTCAGCCGATAGCGTTTTATTTGGTCCTGGCATTGGCAAACACAAAGAAAACCTTAAAATTTTAAGGTTTTTACTAAAAACCGACAAACCATTAGTTATAGATGCCGATGGCATAAATACATTAAGTGAGAGCATAGACTTATTAAGACAATGCAAAGCTCCCTTAATTTTAACTCCCCACCCCGCTGAAATGTCACGCATGATAAAGGTGCCGGTAAATGAAATTGAAGCCAACCGACCGAAATTTGCCATAGAATTTGCAAAAGAATATGGTTGCACCCTTATACTAAAAGGCAGCAACACAATTGTTGCTGATAAAAACGGTAATGTTTTCTTTAATATTATTGGCAATAACGGTATGGCAACAGGCGGTAGCGGAGATGTTCTGGCCGGAATTACCACATCATTTTTAGCCCAAGGATATTCTCCCGAAGATTCGGCTAAATTTGCGGTATATGTTCACTCTTTTGCGGCTGATAAGGCGGTAAAAAAACGCAGTCACCACGCGCTTTTGCCCACCGACATTATTGAGGAGCTTTAATTTTTAAAAGGTGTGTTTCGCTTTGAAAAAAATTCTCCTCACATTTATTTTGATATGTTTTTTATGCAGTTGTTCAAAAAATGTAACCGTTAAACCTCAAACCCAAAATTTAACATTTGACATTAACTGCACCCTTAAAAAAGAACCCTACTCTTTTTTAGTCCAAAGCGACAATAACTCCAACTTAACAATAACAATTAAAAAGCCTGACACTCTTAAAAATTTTAAAATGAATTTTCAAGATGAAATTTGCCAAATTGATTATTTAGGGCTAAAAAAAGAACTCCCTCTCGACAGTTTCGAAAAGGAGTCGGTTTTAAGAATTTTTTATGAAGGATTTTCAAAATCCAAATATACCTCGGAACTTGTGTTTCAGGATAATGAATATTTCCTAGAATATCGTTTTAATGAAAACAAATATCGGTTTTATTTCAGTCAAAAGGGTTTACCCCTTTCTATTAAAGGGGTAGATAATGACAAAGAAATATTAATTAAAGGCGTAACAATTTTAAACTGATTTATTCAAAATCGCCGTCAGAACAGTAATGTCATCCTCGTGAGCATCTGTTCGGCGGCGTTTTGCGCATTCGCATAATCTTTCCGCCAAACTTTGTGCCGAGCCATCGGTCCAAGATTCGATTTCTTCTCTTATCCAGTCAAGTCCCTCGCTGACCGCACCGTCCGACATCATAACAACAATATCCCCTACTTTGCATTTTAAAGATGCCTTATCAAATCCTATATCCCTTAAAATTCCTGCCGGAAGCGATGTGCTTTCGGCTTTTCCCGTTCTGCCCGAACGTCGTATGATTGTGGGCGCCGCTCCCGCCTTATAAAGTTCAGTTTGCCCTGTAAATAAATCTATACTTGCAACATCAACAGTTGCCAATGATTCGTCGGTGGATTTAAAAAGCATTGAAGAATTTAAAAATCTTAACGAACAATCAAATCCAAATCCCGCTTTCACTAATCTTGACATAAGACCGCATGCCATTGCGCCATCAACCGCCGCGCGACCGCCAGTTCCCATTCCGTCGCTTAAAACCATTAAAAATCTTCCGCGGCCATCATTAAAACAATTATAAGCATCACCGCACATTTTAGCATCATTAGCGCAAATTTGCTCGGCGCCGTAATCAATGGTAATATCCGCCTTTTCGTTTAAAACAATAAAAACTTCCCCACCCACTTCGCTGATGTTAGGTATATCAAAATTCCGTTCACAAACAATGGATGCTGTTTTTAAAACCTGCATTTTGTTAATAATCAAGTCGTTCTCTTTTTTTAATTTGAATTCGAGTGTCATTCTACCAAATTTGTCAATACGGCACCCCGCTTCCGATACTCGTATATCCAAATTTTTAAGTGCCGATGCTACATTTTCAGCTGCAACGCTGTCAAATTGTTCGTCATTTTTAAAGTCTTCTCCCAGGTCTCTAAGCATATCCGAAATACCGTCAAACTGGTCTGAAACCACCGACCTTACTTCATCTAACCTATTTTCAGCCGATATTCTTGAAGCATATTCCGAATACTTCCTAAATGTAACATTACTGATTTTTGAAACCCTTAAACATCTTCCCTTAAACTCCTCGGGTATAGCGTTTTCCACATTAGTTTCATTGTTCTTAATAGCCTTAGTTATTTCCATTACCGCATCAACAGTACTTTTTCGTCTACTTTCCCAACAATGCACCCTTAGTTTGCAACCGGCACAAGCCTCTTGCTCAATATTATAAATCACCTTACTAAAATCAGGAGAGTTAATCTGCGCCAACTTTTGTGACACTTGTTCTACCGTTTCGGAAACATCCTTCAATGCGTTTGAAGCCAAATTAAGCCGCATGGTAAGGGATTTTTTTATTCCTTCGGCAGAAGTCATTTTCGGATATGCTGAAAATACTTTACCAAAACCGATGCTTATATTCTTAGGTAAAGCAAAAAACAGTATACTTCCGATAACCGACTCGGAAAGTATATACGCTATTTGTGATGTTTCACCCGAAATCACACCGCCAATAAAACTCAAAACAATCAAAATGGTAACTTGGGCGTATTTTCCTAAGTTTGCAAAAACACCGCACATCAAACCCGAAAGTGCAAATGTTAAACCAAGCGTTCCAAGAGAGCCGTTTAGTAAAAGTGAAAAACCGATTGTTATACCACTGACTGAACCGGCAATTATACCACCGTATTTCGAAGCGATTAGAATAAGAACAACCCCTAATATTCTTCCCAAGGACACTCCTAAAACATTAAAAGAATAAAGTCCCATAATAACCATACTATAGGTCAACAGCATACTGGCAAGTTCTTCCGAAGAAAAACCAATTGTTTCCCTTTCAAAAGCCCTAAAGGTTTTGCAAACAAAAAACGATGCCATGCTGCAAAGTAATCCTTCGGTCAAAACCGTCAATACATCGGCTTGTCCTGTACTAAGTGAGGTAAAACCCGTTAATGTACAAGCCAAAAAGGATATTAACGCGCAAAACAATGAATTATTAACTATTCTTTTGTATCCCGCAAGTAAAAGTTTAACGGAAAGCACTGCAAATAAGGCCGCAATATACCTAAAGCCTGATATATCAGCCGCTGGAATAAAATAGCTAATAAAAGCTCCCACCATTGCCGCAGGCACAAAATAACCGTTACATCCACCTAAAAAAGCTATTCCAAAAGGCATAAACTTTCCTAAAACCACTCCACGACAAGTAAAAGCGGAAACTAAAGAAACCAAAACATGCATTGTTACCGCCGAACTTAACTCTTTTAATGTATAATTTTCCAACTTCCTGCTAATTTTAATATTATCATTCAAAACTTTCACCCCAATTTTTTCTACATTACATTATATATCGGGGTATTAGAATTCCTTGTCACAAACAGTAAGTGAAAATTATATTTATTTGTAAGATAAGAAAAGATATTGTTATTTTCTTAAAGATGTAAGTTTGGGAGGAAAAATGAAGTATTTAAAAATTATAATTTCCCTAATTCTTGTAGTAAGTATTTTCACACTTACTACCTATTCTCTTTCAAAATTCGGATCAAAATCTTCCGAAGTGGCAGAAATCCAAAAACGCTTAAAACAATGGGGATATTATACCGGTGAAATAGATGGTATTTTCGGCTCGGCAACAAAAAAGGCAGTTATCGCCTTTCAAAAGAAAAACGGTCTGGTTGCCGATGGTATTGCAGGTAGTAAAACATTGGCTGCTATGGGAATTTCAAGTACCAGCCAAAGCAATTCTTCCGACTATCAATTATTGGCAAGAATAATATCAGCCGAAGCACGCGGAGAGCCTTATATGGGACAGGTTGCAGTGGGAGCTGTAGTTCTAAACCGAATAGAACACCCCTCTTTCCCCGATACAATGTCGGGTGTAATATATCAAAAAGGGGCGTTTTCTTGCCTTAACGACGGGCAATTTTATGAACCCATAAGTGAGAGCGCCTTCCGTGCTGCGACCGATGCTATAAACGGCCTCGACCCCAGTGGTGGAGCGATTTATTACTACAACCCAAAAATCGCAACAAGTAAATGGATTTTCAGCCGCCCCGTTATTACCACCATCGGCGACCATCGATTCTGCTCATAAACACAAAAAATCCAAACCCAACCTATCGGTCAGATTTGGATTTTGGTGCGGGTGTTTATAACCAACCTTAAACGCGAGGTTGAAACTATAAAAAAGAAGAACCTCAGCACGCGAATTGCGTGTCGAGGCTCCAGGCTTGGTGCGGGTGACAGGACTTGAACCTGCACGCGTAAGCGCTAGCTCCTAAGGCTAGTGCGTCTGCCAATTCCGCCACACCCGCATTCACATATTATTTATGCGACCTTGAAACTATAACACACTACTTTTAAAATGTCAAGATTATTTTAAAAAAGGCAGTGCTTATGCACTGCCTTTTAATTATTCTTCTTCAAACTCGTCGATATCGCACTCTAAATAATCGCCTTTAATACGATTTTTGTTTGAAATCTTATCAAAAATAGCAAGTGCACCGATAACAGCGCCAAAAACTGCCAAAAGTGAACCGATAACCTTTAAAAATGCTTTCATTTATAAATCCTCCCGAAATTTCTTTCCATTAATATTATATCAATATTTTTTCAAAATGTCAATCACATAAACGGAGCAAATAAATGCAAAAATGCCTGTAAAAATTTATGCTTAAAAGGTCGCTTTTTCCAAGGATCAATAGTTATCTCTTTACTACCCTTAATTATCTCTAAAATATCGCATTTAATATCAGTAACAGTGTTGCTGTTGCATATCCATGCGCCGCACTCAAACTGAAACACAAAACTCCGATAATCCATATTAACGGTGCCCACAGTTGCTACCGAATCATCCGACACAAAAAGCTTTGAATGTATAAATCCTTTTTCATATTCATAAATCTTCACGCCTGCTTCTAAAAGTTCCGAATAATTATATTGGGTAACATAATGAACATACCATTTATCAGGAATATGTGGAGTAACAATTCTAACATCAATACCCGACTTTGCCGCCATCATTAGGTTGTTTTTCATAGCATTGTCAATTATCAAATAAGGGGTTGTAATGTAAACATACCGTTGGGCAGTATTGAGAATTTGTGAGTATATACCTTCAGCGGAATTACCGTCCGAAGTCGGTCCGTCGGCATAAGGGATAACGAACCCATCGCCTTCCACCTTATAATCCACAAGATAATTTTCCATTTTAAGGGGTTTTCTTGTGGCAAACTCCCACATTGCGCAAAACAAACTTATAAAACTTTTTACACCTTCGCCCTTTAAAATAATGCCACAATCCATCCAATGGCCAAATCTTTTCCATTCATTAATGTACTCATCTCCGATATTAAAACCGCCTGTAATAGCAGTTTTGCCGTCTATTACAATAATCTTTTGATGATTACGATTATTTAAGAAGATATTCATAAAAGGATTTATGGGATTGAAAACCGCAACTTGAATTTTTTCCTGCCTTAATTGGTTAACAAATTCTTTATTTTGACGCTTAATTGAACCAAAATCATCAAAAATTATCTTTACCTCTACCCCGTCTTGCGCCTTCTGTTTAAGTATTTGATGAATTGCATCCCACATCTTGCCTTCGGCCAAAATGTAAAATTCAACGAAAATATATTTTTCCGCCCTTTTAAGTTCTTCAAGTAATTCGGGCAATAAACGGTCAACGGGCGAAAAATATTCGCTTGAAGTGTTACTGTAAATCGGGTATCCGCTCTCACGAATTAAATACTCCGCCTGTCTTGAGTGAAGCATATCGTGGTATTTTAAAGATTTCAACACCTCTTCATTATCCTTCAAATAGGCTTTATATCTTGCCTCAGAAGTTATCATTCGCCTTTTTATTGATGGTAAAATTTTGCCGCCGCCCCAAAGAAGAAAAACCGTTATTCCAAAAATTGGGAAAAGCAAAATAAAAACAATCCAAGAAATTTTATGGTCAGGATTTCCCTTTCGGTTTATTATTACAACCACCGTTAAAATACCGATGATTGAAGATATTACATAAGCAGTAGTTGAAGCAATGGTATAGTCATAAATCACCGCTGTTATGAAGACCAACTGAATAAGCAAAAGCAATCCCGAAATAATAATGCGTGTAGGTATTGGAAGTCCTCGTTTTTTCATAATTCTCACCTCGTTAAAAACATTTTAGCATAGTTTTAAATATTAGTTGTAAATTTATTGTAAAATGTGATATAATTACTATAAGTATTTTACTGAAAGGAAAAAACCTATGTCACTTGAGATTTTAAAACTAAGTCGTGGTGTTGAAGGATTGTTTATTAAAAACAGTCGTTTTAACACAACCCTTATTTCCTATAATTTTTATTTACCCCTTCAAAAGGATACTGTGGCAAGTAATGCGCTGCTTCCCTTTATTCTTACCTCCTGCAGTAAAAAATATCCTGATTTTTCACGTTTGAACTATAAACTTGCTAAACTTTACGGTGCAAGACTCAATGCAACTGCTGAAAAATACGGCGATTATCAACTACTTAAAATGACCATTTCGGTTATTAACGATAAATTTTCTTTTGATGAGGATTCCCTTGTTAAAAATGCAAGTCAGTTACTACTTAATTTAATCTTTGAACCTAACGTTGTTGACAATGCTTTTACACCTGAAGACCTTGAGCGCGAAAAAAGAAAAGCTATCGAACATATTAAAGGCGAAATCAGCGAAAAGCGTGTTTTTGCTAAAAAGCGTTTAATTGAAGAAATGTACAAGAACGAGGCTTATGGTTTACCCAAGTGCGGAACTGTTGAGGATGTTGAATCTATAACTGGTGAAAGCCTTTTTGGTACCTGGAAAAATATGCTCGAAACCGCATTTGTTAGAGTGCAAGTTGTAGGCAAAAAAGTTCCCGAAGGTTTCTTTGAAGACATTACCGAGCGTTTTAGCC
>JAZOXF010000010.1:0-2257 GCA_045659605.1 Acutalibacteraceae bacterium | reverse complement strand
GGGTGATATGCGGCTTTAGTCTGTAATGTACCAGCTTTAAAACTGCGGTCAGCAAAAACTAAACCATCACAACAGAAGTTTGCATCATGGGTAAGTTCGCCTTCAAAATCTCCACCGTATTTTTCAACACCATTTTCGGTTACAACGTGGTCAGCCCACTCCCAAATACAACCGCCAATAAGTTTAGGATATTTATCAAACATTTCGTTATAATCCCAAACATCACCGGGGCCGTTACCCATTGCATGAGCATACTCGCACAAAAATACAGGAGTATTAATTTCTTCGTTGTTTGCCAAAACTTCTATCCAGTTGGTCGAACTGTACATTCTTGAATATACATCAGCATTTTCGACTACACCCTTACGAGATGCATCTTCACAATGAACAAGTCTTGTCTTGTCACGATTTCTTGTCCACTCGACCATCTTTAAGTGGTTGGGACCGTGTCCGCTTTCGTTACCTGTTGACCAAAAGATGATACTCGAATGGTTTTTAAACATTTCAACCATTCGTTCCATTCTCTCAAGATGTTCTTTTTCCCAATCAGGATTTGTACCGGGCCAAATTTCATCTTCCATATCAAACTTATATTCAACATTGGGAAGTCTTCTTAAAAATCCGTGTGCTTCAATATCAGTTTCGCATACAACATAAAAACCTAACTCATCGCACATTTCAATAAATACAGGACTTGGCGGATAATGAGCAGTACGAACACAGTTGATATTAAGTTCTTTCATTAATTCCAGGTCGCGGCGAAGCTCTTCCTCAGTTTGACACCAACCGCCAAATTTGCTTGTGTCGTGGTGATTTATACCGTGAAGTTTAACGGGAACACCGTTGATAAGTAAAGCATAATCCTTTGAAACTTCAATTTTGCGAAGACCTGCCTTAAACTCGATAACTTCCCCTGCGCACTCAACAACAATTTTATAAAGATAGGGCTTTTCAGCGTTCCATAACACAGGATTTTCGGGAGCAAACTCAAACTCACCCTCAATTTCCTTTTCACACAAAACATTATCTTTATCAATAATTTTAATGTTAACCTTTTTATCAACCTTAATATTAAAAGCTTTATCATCTGATAAAATTTCAATATCATTTAGGTGATTTTCGGGTCGATTTAAAACGTAAACATCCCTAAAAATACCGTTATATCTAAAGGCATCTTGGTCTTCAAGGTAACTGCCAACACACCATTTTAATACCTTAACCATAACGGTATTGGTACCCTCGATCACACAGTCGGTTATATCAAATTCAGCACGAAGATGGCTGCCTTGAGTAAAACCAACATATTTATCATTAATATACAAGAAAGCGCAAGAAGAAACACCTTCGAAAACAAAATAAAACTTGCCCCAAAGTTTTTCTACATTAAATTCACGCCTATAAACACCACAAGGGTTATCGTCAGGCACATACGGAGGGTCAACAGGATATGGGTAGTTGACATTAGTATAGTTAGGGTTTTCGTATCCCCTTAACTGCCAACAAGAAGGAACGTCTATTTTATCCCATTTTTCAATAACTTTTGGAACATCAACATCCTTTTCAAAATATGCAAAATCCCAGTCACCGTTTAAAAGTGTATATGTAGCATCGCCTTTTGGAATATAATGCGCGCGTGTAGGCATTCTGTTTTCACTTGTTTTAAATATATCTTCATAAATACGCATAGTAATTTCTCCTCAATATGGGATTAAATTAAATCCTTAATTTTGTTAAAATTGAGTTCAGAAGTGGATTTCAAAACAACATCAGGTGAAATTGATGTAACAGTAACATTGATACCTATAGAAAGCATACCTGCACCATGAATAGACTCAATACCAGCCTGAGCATCCTCAACACCGATGCACTCAGCAGGGTCAAAACCCAAAGCATTAGCGCAAGTTAAGAAAATTTCGGGGTCGGGCTTTGGCTTTTTAACAAGTGCAGCATCAGCAATGTAATCGAACAAGTCGGAAATCTCCAAAAGTTCAAGAACACGACTTGCGTTTTTGCTTATAGAAGCCACTGCACACTTAACGCCATTGTTTCGAGCATCGGTAATGAAAGTTACAATACCGGGTAAAATATCGTCAGGAGTTAATTGTTCAATCATTTCCTTATAATATTCGTTCTTTTTATTTGCTAAATCTTCTTTTTCCTCGGCTGTGAACTTATCGGTCGCATTATTTTTTTCTAAGATAATCTCAAAAGAATTAATGCGTGAAACTCCCTTTAAAAGTTCGTTTATATCTTCATC
>JAZOXF010000009.1:0-44237 GCA_045659605.1 Acutalibacteraceae bacterium | reverse complement strand
AATTCACTAAAAATTGTGGTTTTTTCATTGACATACAGGATATGTAGTGGTATAATACAATAGATATTTAATATGTCCTTTTTAGGTGGATGGCGACCATCTATAAAATTCATAAATATTATCTGGGAGTGGCTTTAACTTCCGTATACCTTTGATATATTTTTCAACTTTTCACTACTTTTCAAAAGAATACTGAGGTTACCGCCCAAAACACGGCTCCCGAGCCTTTTTTGGCAAACACCGTGTCTAATTTAGGAGGTAAACTATGCCATATGTAATAGCTGGCGTTGCTGCTGTTGTATGCTCTGTGCTTGGCTTTGTTATTGGTTGGAACGGACGTCGTAAATCGGCCGAAGCAACCATTCATTCGGCTGAGGATGAGGCAAGACGCATTTTAAGTGACGCTATTAAAAATGCTGAATCAAAGAAAAAAGAAGCTTTGCTTGAGGCAAAGGATGAAATCCACAATTTACGCCAAGAAACCGAACGCGACCTTCGCGAGCGTCGCAGTGAGGTTCAGCGCCAAGAACACAGAATCCAACAAAAGGAAGAATCGCTTGACCGCAAGACCGATAACCTTGAAGCTAAAGAGGAAAAATTAGCTCAACGCGCTAAGGTTATTGAGGAAAAAATTGAGGAGTGCGACCGCTTAAAGCAAAGTCAAATGGACTTGCTTGAGAAAATTTCAGGTTTTTCTAAGGAACAGGCTAAAAGCCATTTACTTGAACTTCTTGACGGCGAATTATCCCACGAAAAGGCCGTTAAAATTCTTGAGGCTGAACAACAGGCCAAGGATGAAGCCGACCGTATTGCTAAGTAGATTATTGGAAGTGCAATTCAACGTTGCGCCGCTGACCATTCTTCTGAAATGACCGATTCGGTTGTTGCATTACCTAACGATGAAATGAAGGGTAGAATCATTGGCCGTGAGGGTAGAAATGTTAGAGCATTGGAAACTGCTACCGGCGTTGATTTGATTATTGATGATACTCCCGAAACCATTACTCTTTCAAGTTTTGACCCTGTAAGACGTGAAATTGCCCGTGTTGCACTTGAAAAACTTATTATGGATGGCCGAATTCATCCTGCAAGAATTGAAGAGTGTGTTGCCAAGGCTACTGCCGAGGTTGAGGCTATCATCCGTCAAGAGGGTGAACGCGCAATGGTTGAATCTGGCGTTCATAATCTTAACCCTGAAGTTATTAAACTTTTGGGCAAACTTCGTTACCGTACAAGTTACGGTCAAAATGTGCTTAACCATTCATTGGAAGTTTGCCACATTGCAGGTTTAATTGCCGCTGAAATGGGTGTTGATATCACTCTTGCTAAGCGTGCAGGTCTTCTTCACGATATCGGTAAGGCATTAGACCACGAGCAAGAAGGTTCTCACATTCAACTTGGCGTTGAGGTTGCTAAAAAATATCGTGAAAATGATGTTATTATCAATGCAATCCATGCTCACCACGGTGAGGTTGAACCTAAATCTCTTGTTGCATTTATTATTCAAGCAGCCGATGCAATTTCCGCTGCTCGTCCCGGCGCCAGAAGAGAGAATATTGAAAACTACATTAAACGTCTTGAAAAACTTGAGGAAATCGCCAATTCCTTTAACGGCGTTGAAAGTTCTTTCGCAATTCAGGCCGGCCGTGAGGTTAGAATTATGGTTAAGCCCGAAGTTGTTGGTGAGGACGAAATGATTATTATGTCCCGTGAAATTGCTCAAAGAATTGAAAATGAACTTGAGTATCCGGGTCAAATTAAGGTTAATGTTATCCGCGAAAGCAGAGCAGTTAACTACGCAAAATAATTAAAATTGCAAGGTTTGCATATTGCAATTCAAGGAAATAACTGACTTCGTTTTTTAACGAAGTCAGTTTTGTTTTTTAGCCTTTATACAGTTTAGATGCAAAAATTATTTATAAGCTATATACCGCAAGTAAAAAAGTGTTTGACCGTCAATTTTAAACATAATGCAGTTGCATTGGAAAAAAAGTCGATTTTTGTATAATTTTAACAAAAAATGTAATAAATGTTTTAAATAAGTTTCGGAATTTTCACAAAAATCCCTTGAAAAACAGGCGTAGAATTGATATAATAAAATAAATAATAGGCTTTTTGTGTAAAGGAGTATTAAAATGTGGGAAAAACTCAATAACTTTGAAAATGGAATATTAAAAAATGCCTATGAGATTTTAGGCTCCTTTGTAAATGGAGATACTGTAATATTCAGGGTTTGGGCGCCTAAAGCAAAGTCGGTTGCTGTTGTGGGTGACTTTAATGGATGGAACAATACTGCTAACTATATGAATAATATCGGTTACGGTGTTTGGGAAACTAGGATTTGTGGCTTGGAAAACTATACTGCTTACAAATATGCAGTAGAGGATAGTCAGGGCAAAGTGGTTTTAAAATCCGACCCTTATGCCCGTCATTTTGAAACTGCCCCCGCAAATGCTTCTAAAGTTTATTGCGATAATTATAATTGGCAGGATAACGATTGGCAAAATTCCAAAAAAAATAGGAATATTTATGAGTCGCCTGTTAATATTTATGAAATACATGCAGGTTCTTGGAAAAGGTACGAAGACGGCAATACATTTGATTATGTTGCATTGGCAAAAGATTTAGTTTCTTATTTAAAGGAAATGAATTACACCCATGTTGAACTAATGCCTATAACCGAGTTTCCGTTTGAAGGGTCTTGGGGTTATCAGGTAACGGGTTACTTTGCTCCCACATCCCGTTTTGGAACTCCCGAACAGTTTAAAGAGTTTGTTGATATAATGCATCAAAATGGCATTGGTGTTATTTTGGATTGGGTACCTGCCCACTTCCCAAGGGACGAGCACGGGTTATTCCATTTTGACGGAGCGCCTTGCTATGAATATGAAGACCCTAAAAAGGGTGAGCACAAAGAGTGGGGGACCGTTGTTTTCGACTACGGCAAACCTCAGGTTAAAAGTTTCTTGATTTCAAGCGCTGTTTTTTGGATTAAAGAATATCATATTGACGGAATTCGTGTTGATGCCGTGGCATCTATGCTTTATCTTGATTATAACCGCAAGGACGGGGAATGGATTCCTAATATTTACGGCGGTCATGAAAACTTGGAAGCAATTGAGTTTTTAAAGGAAGTCAATTCCGCTGCTTTCGAAACCGACCCGAGTATTCTTATGATTGCCGAAGAGTCAACCGCTTGGCCAATGGTTACCAAACCTGCCTTTGACGGAGGTTTAGGATTTAACTTTAAATGGAATATGGGTTGGATGAACGATATGCTAAGGTATATGTCTTTAGACCCCTATTTCAGAAAGCATAATCACGATTGCTTAACCTTCTCCTTCTTCTATGCTTTTTCCGAAAACTTTGTTTTGCCCTTGTCCCACGATGAGGTTGTTCACGGAAAATGTTCAATGATAGGTAAAATGTCGGGAGAATACGAGCAAAAGTTTGAGTCACTTAGAGCCTTCTATGCTTATATGATGGCTCACCCCGGTAAAAAACTTTTATTTATGGGACAAGAGTTTGCTCAGTTTATTGAGTGGAACTACAAGCAACAACTTGATTGGTTGCTACTTCAGTACGAACCCCATAGAAATATGAAGAAATTTGTTTCAGATTTGAACAAATTTTATTTAGAAAATTCACCACTTTGGGAAATTGATTATTCTTGGGAAGGTTTTGAGTGGATTTCCAACGATGATAACAACCAAAGTATAATCGCTTTCCGCCGAAAAAATAAAGCCGGGGAAGAGATTATTGCAGTTTGTAACTTCGTCCCTGTTGGCAGGACTGACTATAAAATAGGTGTTCCGGCACAGGGTAGTTATAAACGGGTTTTATGCACCGATGATGTTAAATACGGTGGCAAAACCGAACCAAAACGCTCAGGATTTAAAGCGGTTAAAGAACCGATGCATGGATACGATTATTCCATTAGTTTGGATATCCCGCCAATGTCGGTTAGTTATTTTAAATCACCTCAAAAACGCAAGACTTCAAATTAAAATAATATCAAATATTTAAAAGGGAGATGTTTTTTTGAAAAAGAAGAAGACAGTTGCAATGTTGTTGGCAGGCGGTCAGGGAAGCCGCTTAGGAGTGCTTACAAGTAAAATTGCCAAACCTGCCGTTCCTTATGGCGGTAAATATCGTATTATTGATTTCCCCCTATCCAATTGTACCAACTCGGGTATTGATACAGTGGGTATTTTAACCCAATATAAGCCTTTGGAACTTAACGATTATGTTGGCTCGGGTAAACCTTGGGACCTTGACCGCAGTAACGGTGGTGTTCACATTTTGCCTCCTTATCAAGGCTTGTCGGGTGAAGGTTGGTATAAAGGTACTGCTAATGCAATTTATCAAAACCTCGAATTTATTGAGCGTTATGACCCCGAATATGTAGTTATTCTATCGGGTGACCATATTTACAAAATGGACTACTCAAAAATGATAAAACAGCACAGAGATGACAATGCTGCTTGTACCATTGCTGTTTTAGATGTTAGTCTTGAGGAAGCTAGCCGTTTTGGCATTATGAATGCTTATGAAGATGGTACTATTTACGAATTTGAGGAAAAACCTGCCAAACCTAAGAGCACCTTGGCTTCAATGGGTATTTACGTTTTCAGTTGGGACAAGTTGAGACATTATTTGACCGTTGATGAGGCAAATCCCGATTCTTCAAATGACTTTGGTAAAAATATTATTCCTTTGATGCTTGGAGCAGGGGAAAAACTTAAGGTTTATCGTTTTAACGATTATTGGAAGGATGTTGGAACGGTTGATTCTCTTTGGGATGCAAACCTTGACCTTTTAAATCCTAATATTGACCTTAATTTGGCTGATAAAAACTGGAAGATTTATTCCCGTTCTAACAGTGAGCCGCCCCAATATATATCCTCAGATGCAAATGTTGAAAATTCTCTTGTTACCGCAGGTTGTGAAATTTACGGAAATGTTGATTTCTCGGTGCTTTTTGAGAATGTAACAATAGAAGATGGCGCAAGTGTGGAATATTCACTTGTAATGCCCGGCGCAGTTATTAAGAAGGGCGCTAAGATTAGATATTCAATCATCGCTGAAAATGTAATTGTTGGCGAAAATGCTGATATTGGCGGCGACCCTCAGGTTGTAGGTAATGAAGGTTGGGGAATTACCCTTGTGGGTGCTAACCTTAATATTGGCGAGAATGCAAAAATCAGCGCTAATAAAATGATAGTAGAAGATGTTAAGGAGGGCGAAGAAGTATGAGAGCATCAGCAGTTTCAGGTTTAGTTTTTGCTAATGCAAATGATAAACTACTCAAAAAATTGACAGAAAAGCGTTCCATGGCTTCGGTTCCTTTTGGTGGTAGATATCGTCTTATTGATTTTACCCTTTCTAACCTTGTAAACGCAGGCGTAACTAATGTTGGTTTAATTACTACAGGTAATTACCGTTCTTTGCTCGACCATGTAAGCAACGGTATTCATTGGGATTTGGACCGTAAAAACGGTGGTATTCATATTTTGGCTCCTTATATGTCAAGCGATGTAAGACGTTTCAGAGGTACTGTGGATGCCCTTTATGCTGCCATAGACTTTATTGACCGATGCGACAGTGATTATATTGTTCTTTGCGCTGCCGATGTGTTGGCTAATGTTGATATTGACGCTGCAATTCAACAACACGTTAAAAATAATGCTGATATTACGGTTGTTTATCATAATGGTTTGCTACCCGCTAACCGTGACGATGCAATGATTTTAGAATTCGACGATGCTTCGGTTGTAACAAAACTTTGCTTTGATAACGGCAACGAAAATATTCTAAATTACGGAATAGGTATTACCATTATCGGTCGTAAACTTTTATCCGATTTAGTGTTGGATGCTGTAGATAAAGATTTGCAAAACTTTAATAGAGATGTTTTGGCTAATAAGGTTGGCGAGCTTAAGATCATGGGTTATGAGCATAAGGAATTTATAACCCTTATGAACGGAACATCGACCTATTACAAGGCTCATATGGACCTTCTTGATAGAAATGTTCGTAAAGAACTTTTCAATCGTGAAAGACCCATTTACACTAAAATTCGTGATGATATGCCCACTCGTTACGGAATTGATTCTGAGGTTAAAAACTCTTTAATTAGTGACGGTTGTGTTATTGACGGCGTGGTTAAGAACAGTATTTTGGGCCGTGGTGTTAAGATTGAAAAGGGCGCAGTTGTTGAAAACAGTATTTTAATGCAAGAAACCACAGTTAAAGCAAATGCAAATGTGGAAAGTGTAATTGCGGATAAAAATGTTGTTATTACCGAAGGAATGGTAATTAAAGCCACTCCCGACAGAAGAATATTTATAAACAAGAACGAAACAGTTTAAGGAGAAAATAATGAAAGTTTTATTTGCTTCAAGTGAAGCTTATCCTTTTGCAATGTCAGGCGGTCTTGCCGATGTTGCAGGTGCGCTTCCAAAAGCTCTTAGAAAAAGACTAATTGGTTGTAGAGTTGTATTGCCTTTATACGGCACCGTTTCCGATGAGTTAAGAGAAAAAATGACCTTTGTTACAAGCATTACCGTTCCGGTAGCTTGGAGAAGACAGTATTGTGGTATTTTTGAAGCTCATTTGGATGGTGTGATTTATTACCTTATTGATAATCAATATTACTTTAAGCGTGACAGTCTTTATGGTCACTATGATGATGCCGAGCGCTTTGCCTTTTTCTCTCGCGCAGTGCTTGAAATGATACCTCACATCGGCTTTACACCCGATATTATTCACTGTAACGACTGGCAAACCGCTTTAATTCCGGTTTATCTTAACTCTTTCTATCGTTTTGACCCACTTTACAGCAAAATGAAGACCGTTTTCACAATCCATAATATTCAGTACCAAGGTAAATACGGCTACGAACTTACCGAGGATGTTTTGGGACTTCCCGCTGAAAACGCAAGTCTTGTAGATTATGATAACTGTGTTAACTTTATGAAGGGCGCAATTCAGTGCGCTGATAAGGTAACAACCGTTTCACCCACCTATTCAAGAGAAATTTTAGACCCGTATTTTTCTCACGGTTTAGATGGAATTTTAAGTATGTTCACCTATAAACTCACAGGTATTGTTAACGGAATTGACTGTGATGTTTATAATCCCGAAACCGACCCGTTGATTTTCAAGAATTTCACGGTGGATAAAATTGGCAACAAGGCGGTTAATAAACAAAAACTGCAAGAGGAATTGGGATTACCTCAAAAGGCTGATACACCCGTTATCGGTATTGTTACCCGTTTGGTTAAACACAAGGGTATTGACCTTGTGAAACATGTTTTTGAGGATATGTTACAAGCAGATTTGCAGTTTGCAATTTTGGGCTCAGGTGAGTGGGAATTTGAAACTTTCTTCCATTCAATGGCTGAAAAATATCCCGATAAGGTAGGACTTAAATTAGGTTTCAATCCTCAGCTTGCCCATAAAATTTATGCGGGTGCGGATATTTTCCTAATGCCCAGTCAAAGCGAACCTTGTGGTTTAGCTCAAATGGTGGCCCTTCGTTATGGAACTATCCCCATTGTTAGAGAAACAGGTGGTCTTAATGACACTATTCACGACAGTGGAGATGGCGAAGGCAACGGCTTCACATTTAAGTCTTATAATGCCCACGATATGCTTAACACCGTTTGGCGTGCTATTACAGGCTATGCTGATAAGAAGGGTTGGGCTGTGCTTCGTGAAAGAGCAATGAAGTGCGATAATAGTTGGGGTTCTTCTGCAAACGCTTATATCAGACTTTACAAAGAAATAATAGGCAAATAAAAATTAGGGGTTGTTAATTTTTAACAACCCCTATATAATATATCTGTAAACCGAGAGGAGGATTTTATGTTAGAACTTTTAAAATCGTTTATACTGGGTGTAATTGAAGGTATTACTGAGTGGTTACCTATCAGTAGTACAGGTCATATGATACTTTTTGATGAGTTTATCACCCTTAAAACTTCCGATGCTTTTAAAGATATGTTTTTTGTGGTTATCCAACTTGGCGCTATAATTGCCGTAATTCTTCTTTTTTGGAATAAACTTTGGCCATTCCATCTTAAAAAGACTCAAGTGACACCTTATTTTAAAAAGGAGAACGGATTCACAAAACTTTGCAATGATTATGTTTATGTTGATAGGTTTATTCTTTGGTTCAAGATATTAATTGCAAGTATTCCTGCCGCAGTTTTGGGTCTTTTGTTTGATGACCAAATTGATTCAATGCTTACGGGAGACCTCAGAGCATACATAGTTGCAGGCGCTTTAATTTTCTACGGAATTTTATTTATCATAATTGAAAGTATGAAAATCAAGGGTAAGACCCAGGATTTAGATGCCCTTTCTTATAAGACGGCATTTTTCATCGGTCTTATTCAGTGTTTGGCATTGGTACCCGGAACATCTCGCAGTGGTTCCACAATTTTGGGCGCTACATTGTTAGGACTATCCCGTACCGCTTCGGCCGAGTTTTCTTTCTTCTTGTCAATCCCTGCAATGGTGGGCGGAAGCGCTATAAAAGTGCTTCAGTTCTTTGCTGATGGCAACACCTTTAACTCAAGTGAAATTGCAATTCTATTGGTAGGCACAATAACTGCCTTTGTAGTGTCGATATTGGCAATTAAATTCTTGTTAAGTTTCATTAGAAAACACGACTTTAAATCCTTTGGATATTACCGAATAGTTTTAGGTATAATCGTTATTTTATATTTTGCATTAACAAAATAAAAAAAGCACCCGAAAGGGTGCTTTAAATTTTGCCTGTTTCCTTTAAATGTTTAATTTTTAAAATTGCCGTTTGGGTCTTAGCATCTTTGATTTCACCCGCCATTATCTTTTCAATAAGAATATCTAACGGCATTTTTTCTACTGCTAAAAATTCGTCTTCATCGGGATTGGCATCTCCGAAAGAAAGACCGGTTGCAGCATACATATAAATTACTTCGTTAATATAGCCGGGAGTGGGGTAAAGTTCTCCCAAAAAGATAAATTTTTGGGCAGTGGCGCCGGTTTCTTCTTTAAGTTCTCTAATTCCACAGTCTAAGGGATTTTCTTGTTTTGAGTCTCGTTTTCCTGCGGGGATTTCGTAAATAATCTCCTCGTAAGGATAACGAAATTGTTTTACGAGTAATATTTCATCATTATCGGTCAACGCTGCAACGCAAACACCACCTGGATGTTCAACGATTTCTCTGAGTGCAGTATTGCCGTTGGGAAGTTCGGCTTCATCAAGACGAAGATTTATAATTTTACCCTTGTAAAGATATTTTGCAGTTAATTGTTTTTCTTCTAAATTCATTATTTTTTCCTCCGTGGAATATAGTTAATTAAGGGAGTGAAAGCAGTTGGAAAATATTGTGGTTTGCAAGGAATATGATTATTTTGAACGCAAAAAAGTTATTGATAACCTATGCGAGGAATACGCTTTTTTGAAAAAAGGAATTATTGGTAAAAGTTGCAGCGGAAAGGGAATACCTTTACTTAAATTGGGGTCAGGGGAGAGTTATTCCCTTATTGTGGCAGGTGTTCACGGAAGCGAGAGAATAACCTCAAATGTGCTTTTAATGTTTATCGAAGAGCTTTGCCATACCTTAAAAAATGACGGCTGTATGGCTGAAATTAAGGTATCAAAAGCCCTTAAAGGCCGAGGGGTGATTTTTTTGCCCTGCCTTAATCCTGACGGGTGCGACATATCTCTTTTAGGCAAAAAGGCTTGTGGCGAGTTTGGGGATAAAATAGAAAACCTTTGCAGAGGTGATTTTGCCCATTGGAACGCAAATTTAAGGGGTGTTGACCTTAATCATAATTTTGATGCGGGTTGGGAAGATTTGCGTAAAAAAGAAAAGGAAATGGGTATCTTTGGGCCTTCGCCCACACGGTTTGGAGGTTACAAGCCTCACAGTGAGCCTGAAACGGTTGCCTTGACCGATCTTTGTCAGAGAATTAATATACGCCACTCAATGGCACTCCACTCACAAGGGGAGGTAATCTATTGGAACTATGGTAATAAAACTCCACCAAAATCCCGTAAAATTGCTGAAATTCTTGCAACAAGTTCAGGTTACGCATTAGATGTTCCAATGGGTATTGCCACCGGTGGTGGCTTTAAGGATTGGTTTATTGAGAAATTTCAAAGGTCAGGCTTTACCGTGGAATTGGGTTATGGTAAAAATCCTTTGCCAATAGAAGAGGCTGAGGAGATTTACAACCAAATCAAAGAAATGCTACTGCTTTATATTATAATGTAAAAACAAATGGCTGTCAATTAAGACAGCCATTTAAAATTATTCGGATAAATCTTCAACAATAAGTGTTCTAACACCGTTTTCATCGGTGGTGGGAGCCTTGTCACGAACTGCGAAGAACTTTTCAGCAACTTGTGGGAATAATGCGTAACTAAGCACATCTTCAGGGCATTTTCCAATGCCTTTTTCCGACATTTCGGTCGCATAAGCTTTAAGTTCAGGCTCTAAAAGGTCAGCAGGACGGCAGGTAATAACCTTATCGTCGCCAATAGCCTTTTTGCGAACTTCTTCGTTAACGGGAGCAGGTAATTTACCGTATTCACCGCGAAGCATACCTTTAGACTCTTTGGTAATCATCTTGTAACGCTCACCCGAAAGAATGTTAAGCACAGCTTGTGTACCAACAATTTGGCTTGTGGGGGTTACAAGGGGTGGGAAACCAAAGTCTTCTCGAACCTTGGGAACCTCTGCTAATACTTCGTAATATTTATCTTCGGCATTAGCCTGTTTTAATTGAGATAAAAGGTTGGAAAGCATACCACCGGGAACTTGGTAAATAAGTGTCTTGGTGTCAACATTAAGCACTTTGGGGTCAAGTATTCCTTCAGCCTTCATACGGTCAGCAACGCCTCTGAAGTGAGCAGCAACCTCGCTTAATGCGTTAAGGTCAAGACCTGTATCTCTCTCGGTACCTTGCAAGGTAGCAACTAAAGCCTCGGTTGAGGGGTTAGCAGTTCCGTTAGCAAAGGGGGATAAAGCACAGTCAACAATGTCAACTCCTGCCTCGGCAGCCTTTAAAAGGGTCATATCACCGGTGCCGGTTGTATTGTGGGTGTGAAGATGAATTTTGCACTTAACATTTTCTTTAAGTTTCTTAACCAAAGAATAAGCATCGTAAGGAAGCAAAAGGTTTGCCATATCCTTAATACAAATAACATCAGCGCCCATTTTTTCTAACTTTTTAGCAAGGTCAACAAAGTAATCTTCGTTGTGAACGGGGCTTTCGGTGTAACTTAAAGCAGCTTCGCAAATACCACCGTATTTTTTGGTAGCTTTAATAGCAGCCTCAATATTACGAACATCATTAAGTGCGTCAAAAATACGAATAACATCAATACCGTTTTCAATAGATTTAGCAACAAATGCCTCAACAACATCATCGGCATAGTGTTTGTAACCTAAAAGGTTTTGACCACGAAGCAACATTTGAAGTTTGGTGTTGGGCATATGCTTTTTAATGGTGCGAAGTCTCTCCCAAGGGTCTTCGTTTAAGAAACGCATACAAGCGTCAAATGTAGCGCCACCCCAACATTCAATAGACCAATAGCCAATTTTATCAAGCTTTTCAAGAACGGGAATCATATCTTCAATTCTCATTCTGGTAGCGGCTTGAGATTGATGCGCATCACGGAGAATAGTATCAGTTATATAGAGTTTCTTATTTTCCATTTTTAACCTCCGTTAACCGAACAATGCAATAAGCACGCCTGCTGCAATAGCCGAACCAATAACGCCTGCAACATTGGGACCCATTGCGTGCATAAGCAAGAAGTTTGATGGATTTTCTTTTTGGCCAACCGATTGAGAAACACGGGCAGCCATGGGAACAGCCGAAACACCTGCTGAACCGATAAGGGGATTGATTTTGTTTTTGCTAAACAAGTTCATCAATTTAGCAAGTAACACACCACCTGCAGTACCCAAACCAAAGGCTACGATACCCATACCCATAATCTTAAGGGTTTGGATGTTAAGGAATGCTTCGGCAGTGGCAGTCGCGCCAACCGAGATACCAAGGAAGATGGTTACGATATTCATAAGCTCGTTTTGAGCAGTTTTGCAAAGACGGTCGCAAACGCCCGATTCTTTCCAAAGGTTACCAAGCATTAAGCATCCAACCAATGGAGTAGCCGAAGGAACCAATAGGGAAACGAAAATGGTAACTGCGATGGGGAAGATAATCTTTTCGGTCTTAGAAACCTTGCGTAAAGGCTTCATAATAATATTTCTTTCCTTCTTGGTTGTAAGAAGTTTCATAATTGGGGGCTGAATTACAGGCACCAAAGCCATATAACTGTAAGCAGCAACGGCGATAGGTCCTAAAAGGTTGGGGTAAAGTTTGGATGTGGTATAGATAGCAGTAGGACCGTCAGCACCACCGATAATACCGATAGAAGCAGCAGCTTCTTGGGGGAAACCTAAATAAACGCATCCAATAAAGGTTGCAAAAATACCAATTTGAGCAGCAGCGCCCAAAAGCAAAGATTTGGGATTGGAAATTAAAGGCTCAAAGTCGGTCATAGCGCCAATGCCAACGAAAATAAGGCAGGGGTAAATACAGGTTTTGACACCAATGTATAAGAAATCAAGGAAACCACCGTTGGACAAAATATTACCGTAATCGTGGTAATAAGGGCTGGAACTGTCCATAAATGCGCTCCACAATTCGGTGTGATACATGGCATCAGAAGATGTGAAGGCAGTAAGGTTGGTTAAAAGCATACCAAAAGCGATACCAACTAAAAGCAAGGGTTCAAACTGTTTCTTAATTCCTAACCAAAGCAAGAATAAAGAAACGCAAATCATAACAAGGGAAGGCCAGTTTTCACCGATTTTTCCAAAAAGAAGGTAAAATCCGGTTTCCTTCAAAAAATCAATTAATTGTTCCATATTATTATCTCCAAATAGGGAATTTTATGCAATAACGCAAAGAACAGCACCGGTCTCAACCGAAGCGCCGTTTTGAACATTAACAGAAGCAACGGTTCCGTCAACGGGGCAGGTGATTTCATTTTCCATTTTCATTGCCTCTAATACCATTAAAACGTCACCCTTTTTAACAGCAGCGCCGTTTTGAACATTAACGGATAAAATAGTTCCGGGCATAGGAGAGGTAACGGTTTCGCCACCGGCAGGAGCAGCAGTGGGAGCGGGAGCAGCGGCAGGAGCAGCTGCGGGTGCAGGAGCAGCCTTAACATCAGCAGCATCTACAACCTCTAAAGTAATTTCGTAAGCAGTACCGTTTACAGTAACATTATATTTTTTCATTTTAATAACACCTTTTCTTTATATTTTTTTGAAAGATAAAATCCGAATTGCTGAAATGTCGGTTCCAAGTTCTTCTGCAATAACAGCTGAAACTGCAGCAATTATTTCTTGACGATTTTCAATCGGCTGATTTTGGGCCACGTTGGTTGGGGCGGCAGGTTGGGTTTGGGTCTTGGATTTTTGACCAATCATGCAAAAAGCACTAACTATTTTGCAAAGAATAACAATTGAAATCAAACCTACAAATACGACACCGATACCAAGAGCTACAACAAATCCGTTAGAAAGTTCCGGCAACAGAATGCACCTCCTTAAAACTTCTGTAAATGGAGAATAAAAATATTCACCCTTTTACAATAATTATAACAAAAATGTCAATGTTTTGCAACAAAAAAAGCAGTAAAATAGTACTGCTTTTTTGTTAATTTATTGTATTTTTCTTTGTTCATCCAAGGAAAGTGAGAAAGATGGGATAAATTCTTCTAAAAAGATGTTGGCTTCGGGGGAATTCAGGTTGTTTATAGCCTGTAACGTAGAATTATAGGCGACCTCAAATTCCTTGTTCCCACAACTTATTTCTTCAATACATTTAATAAGCGCCGAAAGTTTGTCGGCCGCTTTTATAAGCCTTTCGGTAAGAGGGTCAGGGTTGTAAATAGCGGTAAAATCTTCTTTAAAATCATCAGGGAGCATATCCATAAGTTGTTTTTCGGCGTTGCCCTCAATTTGTTTATAAGCCTTTTTAATTTCTTCGTTATAATATTTAATGGGTGTGGGCAAATCCCCTGTAATAATTTCGCTTGTATCGTGATAAAGCGCCGCCACCGATACAAAATTGGGGTCGGCGTTGCCACCGAGTCTTTTTTTATTAATTAAAGCCAATGCGTGGGCAATTTGAGATACTTCTAAAGAATGTTCACTTAAATTTTCCGAACGGGTATTGCGCATAAGACCCCAACGGATTATATTCTTCATTCTGGACATTAAAGCGTAAAAATGATTTTGCATATGATACTCCTTTAAAGCTTTGTGTTGAATATTATAACATTTAATGGTATAATATTCAATAGAACATTACAAAAAGGAAAAGGGATTTATGATTTTTTCACAGGCTAAAGCCACTTTACTTAAACCTCAAAAAGAAAAATATGGCTCCACATTCGTTATAGCCCTTATTGTGGCTATGGCTTTGTTTGTGCCGTATATGATTATGGGCGAGGGTTACTTTATTTTTTACGGTGACTTTAATGTGCAACAAATTCCTTTTTATCAAATGTGTCACAAAGCAATTAGAGAGGGAAATGTTCTTTGGAATTGGAACACCGACTTAGGTGTTAATTTCATAGGATCTTACAGTTTTTATCTTTTAGGCAGCCCTTTCTTTTGGCTTACTATTCCTTTTCCAAACAGTTTTATTCCTTATTTAATGGGGCCGTTGCTAATTTTAAAGTTTGCTCTTTCAGCATTGACGGGTGCTATGTATATCAGAAGATTCACAAGAACATCTGATGCTGCCCGTTTAGGCGGAATACTATATGCTTTTTCGGGATTTAGTGTTTACAATATATTCTTTAATCATTTTCACGAAGCAATTGTGGTTTTTCCGCTGTTGTTATTAGCATTGGAACTTTTAATTACCGAAAACCGCCGACTGGTGTTTGCGGTGGTTGTTTGTTTGTGCGCTGTTTCCAACTACTTTTTCTTCTTTGGAATGGTAGTATTTTGCGTTATTTATTATATTGTCAGGGTTTCAAGCGGCGCAGTTAAATTTAAAATTTCAAGTTTTCTTGTTTTAGCCTTCGAGGCGGTTTTGGGTCTTGGCCTTTCAGCAATGTTACTCTTACCATCCATCATGGCTATTACAAGCAACTATCGTGTCACCGAGTTTTTGACAGGTTGGAATGCCATTATGTACGGTAAGGAGCAAATTTATGCTAATGTGCTTCAGTGTTTCTTCTTCCCACCTGATATTCCTGCCCGTCCTGTATTTTTTCCGGGCGCCGATGTTAAGTGGTCCTCTTTGGGTGGTTGGCTTCCTGTCTTTAGTATGGTTGGCGTTTTTACATGGTTCGCAAAAAGGAAAAAAACTTGGCTTGGCAGGGTGGTAGGTATATGTATTTTTATGGCATTGGTACCCATTCTAAATAGCGCTTTCTATGCATTTAACACTTCCTACTACGCCCGTTGGTTTTATATGCCTATACTTATGATGAGTCTTATGACGGTTTCTTTAACCGAGGATAGCGAAACCGACTGGAACTTTGGTTATAAGTGGGTAACATCTATTACTTTGGCTGTGTGCTTGGTTATCGGTTTCTTCCCTCAGGAAAATTCCGATGGAACCTTAACCTTTGGACTTTACACTCAAAGTGACGATAACCTTTATGGTCCAAGATTTTTCATTGCTTGTATTATAGCAACTGTTTCTCTTATAATTTTAGGCTTAATTCTCAAACTAAGAAAGCAAGGCTTAAAGCGTTTTTATAATGTTGCATTGGCTTGTGTTTGCATTATTTCGGTTATTTACGGAAATGTATTTATCGCAACCGGTAGGTCCCATTCCTATGCAATTAAAGATGTAATGATTGATTCTTTAATTGAGGGTGAGGTTGATCTGGGTGATGAAACTCAGTTTAGAGTTGATGTTTACGATGGAGTGGATAACACTTCAATGTATTTGGGACTTCCCGGTATAAATGCCTTCCATTCGGTAGTGCCGTCATCTATTTTTGAATTTTATTCCTTTATAGGTGTTGAAAGAAGCGTGGGTAGCCGACCCGAGACCGAATATGTTTCTTTGCGACCGTTACTATCGGTTAAATATCTTTTAAATCGTGTGGACGGCGACGATTTTATTGATACCGAAACAAACAAAACTGTAATGCCCGGTTATAAATATGTCAAAACCGAGAGCGGATATTATATTTACGAGAATGAAAATTATGTGCCCTACGGTTTTTCTTATGATTACTATATAGCTCAAGATTTTTGTGAGGAATATAGTAATGAAAATCGTGCTAATTTAATGTTAAATGCTATAATGCTAACCGATAAACAGGTTGAAAAATATGGATATATGTTTAAAAACATTGAAGAAAATATGGGCGTAATTGATTTCAGCAATCAAGGAATTGAAAAGGCTTGTGATGATTTAAGAAAAACTTCTGCAAGTAAATTTAAGGTCGATAATGGTGGTTTCACTGCCAATGTAACCCGTAAAAAGGATACTTTGGTATTCTTCTCAGTGCCTTATGATAAGGGTTGGAGTGCTACAGTAAACGGCAAATCTTGTAAAATTGAAAAGGTTAACGTTGGGTTTATGGCTGTTAAGGTTGAAAAAGGAACAAGTGTAATCCGCTTTGATTACCAAACGCCTTACTTGTTGACAGGAATTAAGGTTACCTTCGTTTCGGCATTTGTATTGTTGCTTTATGCATTGGTGTTTATGATTTATAATAAAAAACGCAATGTAATGGTAGAATATCCCGAGGCGGAAGAATTAATTGATATGTGGACAAGTCAGGAGTCTTACGAGACCGAGGAAGACTATATTGATTTTACTGTTAAAAAGAGTATTTTAGATGATATCCCCGAGACTCAAATACAGCCTGAAGATACAGGTTTTAAAGGCGGATTTATAATTAATACCGATATTGATGATGACTAAAAAAGCTCCCGAAAGGGAGCTTTTTTTAAGAGCAAAATTTAGTTGTGATTTGTTTATGGCAATCCTTTGGTGAGTAGTCCCACTTAGGGATGCTGCCGGCAGAATAGAAATAGTTTAGTTGGGGCGTGTACCCGGTATCAAAACTATCAATGATTATAAGTTTTATTTTCATTTTTTCAGGGATAATGCTTTTTATATAAACACTGGCTTGTTGACCTATTTGAGTACCCGGTCTAGGCTCGGCCAAACCCGCAAGGTTTGGAGTAATTTCAACGAAAATGCCATAATCTTCAACACTTCTGACAACACCCGTTACGGTTTGACCTGCCGAAAACTGACATGCATTTTCTTCCCATGTGCCCAAAAGTTCTTTGTGGGAAAGGGTGATTTTGCCATCAGGAGCAATGTTTTTAATTACGGCTTTAATATTTTCTCCTAAGTGGAAACGGTCCTTAGGGTGTGAAATTCTGGAAACCGAAATGGCATCAATGGGCAATAGGGCAATGTTGCCGCAACCTATATCGCAAAAAGCGCCAAAACTTTCGAAATGTGTGATTTTGGCATCAATTATGTCGCCAATCTTTTTGTTTTTTAAAATGTGGTCAAGGCATAGTTTCTGGGCGGTTTTTCGTGAGAGCAGCGCAAAGGGTTTTCCGTTTTTGTCCTCGCTAAAACCTGTCACCACAAAACTTACCAATTTTCCAACACGGGAAATAAGTGCAATGTCTCGTGTTGTGCCGTTGTCAATGCCTAAAGCGCCTTCCTGCCTTGGAATAACCCCTCGCATACAGCCAAGGTTTACAATTAAATTGTGGGCGGCATCGCACATAATTACGGGTGCCTCCAAAACGGTTTGCTGAACTTTAGCCTCGGCTAAAAGCGCAGTTGTAATTATACTTCTTTTGTTTTCGTTTTTAAGACCTTCGGGATAAAAATCATTCATTATTAATTCACCTTTCTATTTAATCCTTTGGAATTAATCTCCATAAAAATTATATTATAATGAAGGTGAAAAAATGCGAGAAAAAAGTCTTAAATCTAAAAAAAATTAAACCGCGACAGTTTTTTGTCGCGGTTTTTTGTTTATCCGAATTTTTTATTGTAGTTATCCATTGCCGACTCAATAATCTTAATAGCATCTTCACGGCCTTTAATTTCCTTAACTGCTGTTTGCTTGTTTTCAAGATGCTTGTAAACCTTGAAAAAGTGCATCATTTCATCAAAAATGTGGGCAGGTAGTTCATCTATATCGTGGTAATTGTTATAGGTGGGGTCGTTAAAGGGGATAGCGATTATCTTTTCATCGTTGCTTCCGTTGTCTATCATAGTCATAACGCCTATAGGATAAGCACGGGCTAATGTTAACGGCTCTAATGTTTCAGAGCAAAGCAAAAGAACATCTAACGGGTCGTTATCGTCGCCGTAGGTACGGGGGATAAAGCCGTAGTTAGCGGGGTAGTGGGTAGATGTGTAAAGAATTCGGTCAAGGATAATATAACCGGTTTCCTTGTCTAACTCATACTTTTTCTTGGAGTACTTAGGAATTTCGATAACGCTTATAAAATCATCGGGTTTAATTCTTTCAGGGTTTATGTCGTGCCAAATGTTAGCCATGAATTATAACACCTTTCCTAAAAAGTCTTTAAGACGGTCGCTTTTTGGGTTTTTAAAGATTTCTTCGGGTGTTCCTTCTTCGGCAATAACACCTTCATCAATAAATATAACTCGGTCAGCAACCTCACGGGCAAATCCCATTTCGTGGGTAACGATTGCCATGGTCATACCTTCGTTAGCAAGGGATTTCATAACCTCTAAAACTTCACCAACCATTTCGGGGTCAAGAGCGCTGGTAGGCTCATCAAAAAGCATAACGTCGGGTTGCATACAAAGTGCGCGTACAATAGCAACACGTTGTTTTTGACCGCCTGAAAGTTGGGAAGGGTAGGAATAGGCTCTATCAGCCAAGCCTACACGTTCCAATAATTCCATAGCGCGTTTTTCGGCATCTTCCTTAGAAACCTTTAAAAGTTTCATAGGCGCCAAGGTCATATTTTTAAGTAAGGTCATATGTGGAAATAGATTAAATTGTTGGAAAACCATACCTATTTTTTGGCGGTGAACATTGATATTAGCATGCTTGCTTGTAATATCGGTACCTTCAAAATAAATATGTCCGCCGGTTGGCTCTTCTAAAAGGTTTAAAGTTCTTAAAAAGGTGGATTTGCCGCAACCCGAAGGTCCGATAATAACAACAACCTCGCCCTTTTTAATGTCAATGTTTATACCCTTTAAAACATCAACCTTACCGAAGGCTTTTTCCAGTCCCTCTACCTTAATTAGTGTTTCATTAGTGGTCACTGTTACGAAGCCTCCTTTCTAACATTCCAACAAGCTTTGTAAGAATTATAACAACAACAAGATATATAACTGCTACAGAAATGAGGGGGATAAAGTATGAGAAGGTTCTTCCTGCAATGGTGTTTCCTGCCTTTGTAAGGTCAATAACACCAACATAACCTGCAACCGAAGTTTCTTTAAGTAAAACAATAAACTCGTTACAAAGGGTGGGGAGAACAACCTTAAACATTTGGGGAACAACAATGTATATCATGGTTTGAATGTAATTAAGACCTAAAGAACGACCGGCCTCAAACTGTCCGTTATCAACCGCCATAATACCGCTACGGAAAATTTCAGCAACATAAGCGCCTGAGTTTATACCGAAAGCAAAGGTTGCAACTAAAACACCATTGTCGGTTGAAGCGAAGATTACAAAATAGAAAATCATAAGTTGAACAACAACGGGAGTTCCTCTAATTACTGTCAAGTATAATTGGCAAATTGCATTAAAAAATGAAAATAGATAGTAAGAAAAACCACCATTCTTTTTAAGGTGGGAATGGTTTTTGTCATAAGTAGAACGAACAACGGCTACAATAACACCTAAGGCAATACCCAAGATTAAAGAACCAAGTGTGATTAAAAAGGTATTTTTAAGACCGTCTATTATAAAATCAAAACGGCCATTTTCAAACATAACTCGTTTAAATTCTTGAAAAAATTCTGCCACTTTTAAACTCCTTTCGTAAAAGCATAAGAAAACGGGGCGAACCAAAGCGCCCCGCAAACTATTAAATTAAAAATTAGGAAAGAATATATTTCTCTAAATCTTCGAAGGTTTTAATTTTGCTGTCGTCTTCCTTAACGATAACAACTTGGATACCGGTAGAATAGCTTGAAGAAAAGTCAACTTTTTCAAGTCTTTCGTCGGTAACGGTCATACCTGCCATACCCATTGTGTATTTGCCTTGCTGAACACCGGGGATGATGGAGTCGAAAGCAACGTTTTCAATAATAAGATCATAACCTAATTTATCAGCAATGATTTTAGCAACCTCAACGTCGATACCATAGTAGTTGTCGCCATCGATGTACTCATAGGGAGGGAACTCAGCGTTGGTAGCCATAATAAGATCAGGCTTATCGGTATCTACCTTCTTAACGGGAACACCAACAAGTTCATCATCGGTGCCGTTAATGTATTTGTCAACAATAGCTTTAACAGAACCGTCAGCGATTAAATCTTTTAAAGCATTGTCAACTTTATCTTTCATATCGCTACCTTTTTTGAAGCAGATAGCATAATCTTCAACTGCATATTCAGTATCAAGAATTTTTAAACCTTTATTTGCAGCAACGAAAGATTTAGCAGGCTCGTTATCAATAATAACGCAGTCAACCTTGCCGGTCTTTAAAGCCTCAACAGCAGCAGCGCCGTTGTCGTAACGGGTAACAGCATCTTCGCCGAAGTCTCCAGAAGCATAGATGTCACCGGTAGTAGATGTTTGAACACCGATTTTAACGGTATCAGCTTTTTCACCGCAACCAGCAAAGCAAAGGCACATAGCAATTGCTAATACTAATGCAAAAATTTTTGTAAAAGTTTTCATAAGTAAAATCTCCTCTAAAATTTAATAATGAGATTATACCACTTTACTTTGCAAAAGTCAACTTAAATTTAGCATATTTATGCAAAAATTATAGAATACTGTGCATACTGAATGAATTGTCCTCATAAAGTTGGTGTAAAAGTGTTTTAACTGCGCCGGAATATTCATAAAAAATTTCGCTGTTTTGGGTAGAGGAATACACCGCCAAAGAGTCAATCGCCCGTTCAATTTCATCAATATTGTCGTGATGGGCAAAAATCGATAAAAAATCTTCTTGGTTTGACCAATACTTTTGAAGTTTCTTGGCTTTCTCTTCGGGATTGAGATTGGACTCATATTCACTTACACAATCGGCCAAAAGATTATTGCTTTGGTTTATAACTTTTTTAATATATGTGGTACCGCTAAAATGTATAACTGCAATTATAACCGTTAAAACACCTGCGGCTATCAGTCGTTTCATTATTTATCACTTTTCCTTGTAATGCTGTACTTTTTATCCTTGTCAATGGTCATCAGGAATATATCTTTAACCGAAACTCGTTCTCTTTCCAAAAAAAGCATAAGTTCTTTGTGTGTCAGATTTAGTTTTTTTAAAGTGTCTTTTAAAATCTTTCCGTCACTTATAATAGGAAGGGGAAGAGTGGCAGGTTTTGGGGTGAGTTCCATATCTTTGGGGGTAAGGGTTTGCTTGTGAGCTTTTAAAAGCACACTTAAATCTCCGTTAACCTCGAGCACTGCAAAGGCAACATCATCAATTTCGAAAACATCCTGACTTCGCAACAGTTCCACCAAATCAAGTACGGTCATTCTGACTTTTTTCATAGCCGATTGGTCTATTGCGCCGTCTTTTATTATAATTACCGACTGCCCACTCATAATCCTTTTTACGGTCATATTTTTCATTGCCAAAACCGAAAGCAAAATTTCCAGTACCACAAGAACAAAAATTGAACAAATTCCGTTTAAAATCGGTTGGTTGCTGTCTTGCAAGGGAATGGCCGCAATTTCGGAAATTACCAATGTTACGACAAGTTCGTTGGGTTGCATATCTCCGATTTGTCGCTTACCCATAAGCCTGATACCTAAAGTCAGGATAATATATAATATAAGTGTCCTTATAATTATGGAAATCATCAAATCACCTAAAAGTATTATTTTCCTTTTGTTTTGTTATATTCAATATCCTTTAATCTAAAAAATATTTACATTAAAATAGTAGTGTGGTATAATTTTAAAAAAAGATTAAGAGGATTGCTGCTTGTTATGAAATCAATTAAAAATCTTTATAAAATAGGTTACGGACCTTCCAGTTCTCATACAATGGGGCCATCTTATGCAGCTTTGAATTTTGCTGAAAATTTCCCTGAAGCTGATTTTATTAAGGTTGTACTTTACGGTTCTCTTGCCAAAACAGGAAAAGGACACGGAACCGATAGAGCAATAGAAGAAACATTAAAATCTATTAAAACTGAAATAATATTTGATACTGAAACATGGGATATTAAACACCCAAATACTATTGATTTCATTGCCTATAAAAATGATGTAGAACTTGGGAAAAAGCGTTATTACAGTATTGGCGGCGGTGAAATCCGCCAAGATGAAAATGAAGCCCTCGTTCCACCCGAAATATATAAGGAAAAGAATTTTAGCGAAATTGCAGAATATTGCAAAGCTAAAAACATTCGCATTTCCGATTATGTTTTCGAACATGAGGAAGATGATATAAAAACTTTTCTTCTTAGCGTTTGGAAAACAATGCAAAACGCTATTTTAGAGGGACTTAGCAAAACCGGAACTTTACCCGGTGGAATTTCGGTTGAAAGAAAAGCACAGTTTCTTTATAATCAAAAACATATCGACGAAAGCCCCCAAACCAGAGAAAACCGTTTGGTTTGTTCTTATGCATTTGCTGTAAGCGAACAAAATGCTGACTGTGGTATTATAGTCACTGCTCCCACTTGTGGTTCTTGTGGTGTTGTACCTGCAGTTCTTAAATATATGCAAGATAAGAATCATTTTTCCGATGATGATATTGTCAGGGCTTTAGCCGTTGCAGGACTTATTGGTAATATTGTTGCCACCAACGCTTCCATAAGCGGTGCCGAATGTGGTTGCCAAGCCGAAGTTGGAACGGCCTGCAGTATGGCTGCCGCAGCATTGGGCGAGTTGTTCGAAATGGGAATTGACCAGATTGAATATGCTGCCGAGGTTGCAATGGAGCATCATTTGGGACTCACTTGCGATCCCGTTTGTGGCTTGGTTCAAATTCCTTGTATCGAGCGAAATGCCGTTGCCGCCATGCGCGCTATTAACGCATTAAGCCTTGCAAACTTCCTTTACGGAAGCCGAAAGGTATCCTTCGATGTAGTAGTTGAAACTATGTATCAAACGGGTAAAGATTTATCCCACCTTTATAGAGAAACATCAGAAGGTGGACTCGCAAAATTATATTCAAATAAATAGAAAAAAGGCTTGACCGAATCGGTCAAGCCTTATAATTTAGAATAAGGTTGTTATCCAATATATTATACCGTAAATTACACTGGCAACCGTGCCATACACAATAACAGGCCCTGCAATGGTGAACATTTTAGCTCCGAGACCTAATACCCAGCCCTCGGTTTTGAATTCAATGGCAGGGGAGACAACGGCGTTTGCAAAACCCGTTATTGGCACGAGAGTTCCTGCACCTGCTCTTTTTGCAATTTTGTCAAATAACTTTAAACCCGTAAGCAAGGCGGCAATAAAGATAATGGATACAGGTACTGCCATTTTAATAACCTTTTCATCGAGTTCTAAGTATGTGTAAAACTCCATTAACAATTGTCCTATAACACATATAAAACCACCAACGCAATATGCCCAAATAAAGTCTTTTATCTTGGGGGACTTGGGTGATAGCCTTTTGACAACTTTACTGTATTCTTTATTGGAAAAACCCACTAAAATCACTCCTTGTGAGTAGTTTTAGTGGGTTTTGCTGTTTTATTCTTAAATTTTAATACTAATTTCGCCTGAGTTTAAAAATTCCTCGGTTTTATCTTGGTATTCCACCTTTAAATGGAAGTTTTCATCAATTGAAATGGCTTTGGCAGGAATTTTTTGGTCACCCTTCAAAACCCAAATATCTTTGCCTAAAACTGCCGACCTTTTTCGGTATTCATCCAAAATTTCCTTTTGGTTATTGTTTTGGTAAATTGTAAAAAACTGATTTATAACTTCCTTTGCAAGTTTTTCTTTTAAATCGGGTAGATTTTCATCGAAAATATATCCGGCAATATCCTTGATGTCATTGTGAAATCCATTTTCGGGTAAGAAAGCATTTATACCGATGCCTAAAATTATATATTCTAAAACACCTGATGGGTTAATACTTCCTTCGGCTAAAATACCGCAAACCTTTTTAACACCGATTAAAATATCATTTACCCATTTGATTTGAGTTTCTTTACCACTTAAATTTTCGATAGCTTTTGAAACGGCAACGGCAGCGGTGGCGGTTATAAAGGCTGAGTTAAAATCTTTCGATTCAGGCTTTAAAAGAATACTCATATATATACCGCTGTTTTCAGGGGAATAAAATTTCCTCCCAAATCGGCCTCGACCTTCGGTTTGGGAATTGGCAACGACAACCAACCCTTCGTTTTCTTCCTTTGCACGAGTTTTCAAAAAGGAATTGGTGGAGGGTAGGGTGTCATAATATTCAATTTTTATTTCATTTAAAATTCCCATTTTACTTTCACCATTTAAAGAATAACAAAGTTTTATCGCCTTTGCAAGATAATATTTGACAAAATAGGTATTTTATAGTAATATAACTTTGTCTATGTATAATTTTGTAAAAGGAGATGGTTTTTGTGGATCCGCTTCCTCGAAGTAGGAATTGGTCTCAAATTGAGCTGATTGAAAATTTAATCGCAATTTTGCTATGTTGATGTTTCGAAAATAACTTGAATTTTGATTATTTATTATTGTGTTTAAATTTGGAGGATTAGCTTAATTATGTTAAAACAACTACTTTTGCAATTTATATTGATTGCAATTAACGCCTTTTTTGCTGCTACCGAAATTGCAGTGATTTCTCTTAACGAGAAAAAGGTTAAAGCGAAAGCAGATGACGGTGATAAAAAGGCCGTTCGTATGCTTAAAATGATTGAAGAACCCACAAGGTTTTTATCTACCATTCAAATTGGTATTACATTAGCCGGATTTTTAGCTTCGGCTTTTGCTGCTGACAGTTTTGGTGAAAAACTTTCCGCATACTTAATTAAAACATTCAGCATTTCAAATGAAAATGCAGGTGCTATTAATTCGGTTTCGGTTGTAGTAATCACATTGATTCTTTCATTCTTCACCTTGGTTTTAGGTGAACTTGTACCCAAGCGTGTTGCTATGCGCCACAAGGAGAAACTTGCCGAAACATTTTGTGGAGTAATCAGTTTCTTGGCAGCGCTTTTAAGACCTATTATTTGGTTACTTACTGTGGCTACCAATGGTACTCTCAGACTTTTTGGTATCGACCCCAATGAAAAAGAGGAAACCGTTAGCGAAGAAGACATTGTTTTGATGCTTGATGCCGGCGCCGATGAAGGTACCATCAACGAAGATGATATTGAATATATTAAAAATGTATTCAAACTTGACCGTATGACTGCCGAGGATGTAATGACTCCTCGTAAGGATATCGTTTCTATCGATTCCGAAACAACCGACCAAGAAATCCTTAAGATTATTGAGGATGAAGGTTATTCCAGAATGCCGGTTATGGATGATGAAAACGATAAAATTATCGGTATTTTCTATGTTAGAGATTATCTTCTTAAAAGAACTAACAAGGACTTTAAGCGTGAGTCGGTAATTAACACCCCTGTTTTCGTTCCCGAGTCGGTGCACCTTGATATTCTTTTCAAGGATATGCAAAAAGAACGCTTCCACATGGCTGTTGTTGTAAATGAATACGGCGAAGCTTCGGGTATTGTTACAATGGAAGACATTTTGGAAGAACTTGTTGGTGAAATTTGGGATGAACTTGATGATGAAGAAGTTCAACAGTTCACAATGATTGATGAAAACGATTATATCGTAATGACCAATGTGTTGGTTGAGGAGTTTTGGGAGTATTTCGACCTTGAAGGTGAAATTGAAACCGAGGCTACAACCATTAACGGTCTTATAACCGAACAGGCTGACTGTATTCCTGAAATCGGCTATAGTTTCGAAATTGAAAATCTTAGCATTAAGGTTACAAAGGCTAACGAGTTTATGACCGAGGAAATTTCGGTAAGGGTTACCCCAAAAGAAACCGAAGAAACTGATGAAGATTAATTTTTCCCCTGTGGACTGGTGCCACAGGGGACTTTTTTTATTAAATTTTGAAAATCATAAACGAGTATTTGGAAGAAAAACGGAGCATTCGGGAGAAAACAAGAGGTTTTCAAAAATATATTAAAATTTACTTAAAAAATGATTGACAATAGGAAATGGGTATGGTATTATAATCAGGCTGATTTTGAAAGGAAAGCGCTTAAAATAATGCGTTTTCAAATATTTGGAGGTTAATGATATGTCTACATTTATGGCAAAACCTGCTGAAATCCAGCGTAAATGGTACATCATCGATGCAGCTAACAGACCTTTAGGCCGTACAGCTACTAAGGTTGCGGATATTCTTCGTGGTAAAATTAAGCCCGAGTTTACTCCTCACGTTGACTGTGGCGATCATGTTATCGTTATCAATGCTGACAAGGCAGTTCTCACAGGCAAGAAGTTAGAAAACAAGTTCTATCGTCGTCATACCGGTTTCATCGGTGGTCTTAAGGAAGTTAAATATGCTACTCTTATGAACACCCGTCCTGAACTCGCTATGGAATTAGCAGTTAAGGGTATGATTCCTGATACAACTATCGGCCGCAAGGCTCTTACAAGACTTCACGTTTACAGTGGTACTGAGTACGCTCAAGTTGCTCAGAAACCCGAGAAATACGAATTTTAAGAAGGGAGACAGTAACTATGTTTGAAGCAAAGCCTTATCTCTACGGAACAGGCAGAAGAAAGAGTTCTGTTGCCCGTGTTCGTTTGTACAATGGTACTGGAAAAATCACAATCAATGACAGAGACATTGATGATTACTTTGGTCTTGAGACCTTAAAGCTTATCGTTCGTCAGCCCATCACTCTTACCGAGACTGCTGACAAGTTCGATATCGTTTGCCGCGTTGCAGGCGGCGGTGTTACCGGTCAAGCTGGTGCTATCCGTCACGGTATTGCTCGTGCACTTTTACAACACGATGAAGCTTTAAGACCTGCTCTTAAGAAAGCCGGCCTTCTCACTCGTGACCCTCGTATGAAGGAAAGAAAGAAGTACGGACTCAAAGGCGCACGTCGTGCACCCCAGTTCTCAAAGAGATAATTACTTATCTTACGAAAACAACAAAACCCCGAAACCTTTATGGTTTTCGGGGTTTTCTTTTTGCTGTTTTAGTTTTTCTTTAATTTTATAACTGCATGATATATGGTTACAAGTCCGGCGCTAAGTAAAGCTCCACCGATAATATCGGTTATCCAATGAACTCCCGAGATAATTCGCCCTACCACCATAAAAATAATGAAAAGTACAATTACCCAAATAATACATTTTTTAAGTATGCCGTTTTCGAGTCTATCTTTTAGTTGCATTATAGCTGTCGGCATAACGCACATAACAAGCAATGTTGTTGATGAGGGGTAAGAAACTTCTAGAATATCATTAATTAATGTGGGTCTATAGTTAATCACTACATACTCGAAGAGAATATATACTGCCATTACGACAATATAAAATCCACCAAGAACGAGAATACTATAATCAACCTTTTTAAGGCTTTTTCTCTTTATCCATTGTAAAAGACCTAAAACCCCGAAACCCATTGCAAAGAAAATGGGCACTAAACCTAACCAATCGGTAATGGTGTAAAGGGTCATATTTGTCCCTGTTAGGTTGTGGACAAATTGGTTTAGGGTGGATAGCCCCACCTTGGAATTTTGTGGGCCGATTTGCTTTACATCAACAAAGCGAAGCGATACTGTCCACAAAACAAATGCTATTAAAAAATATGCCCCACGATAAAAGTTCTTTTGATTTTGTTTCTTCATTTTCAAACCTTCCTTATATTTGTTTTAAAGATATATTAAGAAAAGGTTTAAAAATAAGCAAGAAACCATCAGTGACAGTTATGACACTTTCCGTATCACTATTTTTTTCTGATGATTAAAGCCTTTATTATCAAAAAAACGAAAAGGAAAACTGCGGCATAGGGCTGTGAACTAATGATGAAAAGCAAAGTTGCTATTAAGTTTATGAATAATGAAATTTTACTCTTGTTTTGTACCCAAAAAGAATGCTCACAGTTTTGCAAAAGAAGGGTTAATACGCCACACAAAATAATTGCAACTATGATGATATAATATCCTGTCAATAAAAGCGGAGTGGTTTGGGTCAAGGATAAAAGGGAAATGGATTGAACTTTTTCGTTTAATGTTTGCCCAAATAAGGGTAAGAAAAGAAACATTATAACACTAAGGTCAAGCAAACCGAATATTAAATCTTTGAAATTTTTTGTTTTTTCTTCGGCCAATGTTAACAGTTCATTACTTGATAGTAATTCATCAATTGTCACCGAAAAAAATTGAGCTATTGCCTTCAGCGAGTCAAGATTTGGGTATCCTTTTCCCGATTCCCATTTAGAAATGGCAGTTCTCGAAACAAAAAGAGCCTTTGCAAGTTCTTCTTGTGTAATTCCTTTTTGTTTTCTTAAGGTTTGCAGTTTTTCGTTAAATTCCATAATAACACACTTTCGGTTTAAATATCTTTAAAGATTATAACATTAAAGTTAATGAAATTCAATGTAGCAATAGAGTTATTAAATATAGGATAAGATTTTTTTGAAAAAATTGAAAATAATACTTGATTTTATAGAATGTTTGTGGTATTATATCTTGGCGGTCAAAAATAAGACCTATTTTGCGCTGATAGCTCAGCTGGATAGAGCGTCTGGCTACGGACCAGAAGGTCGGGAGTTCGAATCTTCTTCAGCGCGCCAAAACAACAGTTAGCCTTTATGGTTGACTGTTGTTTTTTTATTTTCTGAAGAAGATTCGAAAAGGAAGGAGCACTCCAAAGGAGTGCGGAAGAAAACAGTCCGGTGGACTGTTTTCGCTGACGGGTGCCTGAGAGGTGCGACAGCACCGGCGGGAATCTTCTTCAGCGCGCCAAAACAACAGTTAGCCTTTATGGTTGACTGTTGTTTTTTTATATTCTGAAGAAGATTCGAAAAGGAAGGAGCACTCCAAAGGAGTGCGGAAGAAAACAGTTCTAAAAACAAAAGCTGTCAAACCCTTTGGTCTGACAGCTTTTTAATTTAATCACTCAAATAATACTTAACTAAAGATTGAAGGAGAGTGTCTCGGTCAATTCTACGGATAAGGTTACGGGCATTATTATGAGTTGTAATATAGGTGGGGTCCTCTGATAAAATGTAACCCACGATTTGATTAATTGGATTGTAGCCTTTTTCTTTCAAAGCATCGTAAACCTGAATTAATGTATTGCGAATAATTTGTTCGGTTTGGTCGCCGATAGAAAAAGTCATAGTCCTATCATTCATAAATAACACCTCTTATATAGATACTGTAATTATTTTATCTTATTTTTACCTAAAGTGCAAGTATTATTTTCTAAGTTCAGCGCCAACCGATTCAAGTTTCTTAATGATTTTAGCATTTGCTTCATCAATTTCCTTGTCGGTCAAGGTGCTGTCAGCCGAGCGGAGCCATACACTGTAAGCAACACTCTTTTTGCCTTCGGGGATTTGTGAGCCTTCGTAAACATCAAAGAGTTCAATTCTTTCGCAAAGTCTGCCTGCGCCTGAGGAAATTGCTTTTTCAATGGTGCCAACGGGAACATCTTTGTTAACGAGCATTGCAAAGTCACGCTCAACGGCAGGGAACTTAGGAAGTGGCTTGTAAATAGTTTTACGCTTTTGAATTGCAAGTAAAACATCAAGCTTAATTTCAGCAACATAAACTCTTTGCTCAATGCCGTAAGCCGATGCAACGGTGGGGTGCACCTCACCGAAAACGCAAACTGGTTGGTTGTTTGCCTTAACAAGGGCCTGTCTTCCCGGGTGGAGATAAGGCTCGGCACTTCTCTCATATTGAGTGTGAGCGCCTAAAAGTTTGCAAATTGCCTCAATCATACCCTTTAAGGTGAAGAAGTCTTCATCCTTGCCGTAAACACCGATAGACATTGTAGCAAGTTCGTCGGGTTGCTCGGTTAAGGGAAGAGCCTTGGGGATAAAGCGTTTGCTGATTTCAAAGAATCTACCGTCAGCAATCTTTTTGTTGATGTTGGTAGCAAGGACTGTAAGCATACTTGTTGTAAGCTGAGTTCTCATTGTGGAATACTCATCGCCCAAAGGATTAATAATCTTAATTTGATTTCTTCTTTCATCATCTTCGGCGAGATTTAAGGTATCAATAGCCTTGGAAGCAATAAATGAATAGGTGGCAATTTCGTAAGCGCCTGCAGCATTTAAAAGCTTCTTGATTTTGTTGGTCTTAATGCGCTCGGGTAAAAGTTTACCACGCATAACGCTGCCTCTCATAGGAGTGCCGATAATGTGGTCATAACCGTATATTCTCATAACCTCTTCGGCTAGGTCGGCTCTGCCCTCAATATCATCACGGATAGAGGGAACACGGCAGGTAATCTCTTTGCCATTAATGGTTGTGGGAAGACCTAAACGGTTAAGGATTTCAACAATTTTGTCATCAGCCACATCTACACCGATAAGCTCCATAATCTTGTCGGTGGTAACGGTGATGATTTTATCCTCGGGAAGTCCTTGGTTGCAGTCGATAACACCGTCAATAATGTCACCTGCATCAAGGTCAGAAATTAGCTGTAAAGCGCGTTCTGAAGCATAAGCCACATTTACAATGTCAACGCCTTTTTCAAATCTACCACTTGCTTCGGTTCTGATACCTAAAGTACGACCTGTGTGGCGAACATTGTCACGTCGGAATTTAGCAGTTTCCAAGAATAAATCCTTGGTGTCGTTTTCAATTTCACTTTCTTTACCACCCATAATACCTGCAAGGCAAGAGGGCTTCTCGCCATCGGCAATAACAAGCATATCGGAGGTGAGGTTATAATCTTTGCCATCAAGAGTGGTAATGGTTTCGCCCATCTTTGCATTTCTAACAATGATTTTTTTGCCTTCTAAATCATTGTAGTTAAATGCGTGTAAGGGTTGACCTGTTTCAAGCATAACAAAGTTGGTAATATCAACAATGTTGTTAATTGGTCTCATACCCGAAGCTAAAAGGGCTTTTTGCATCCAGTCGGGAGACTCTTTAATTCTAAGATTTTTAACAATTCTACCAACATAACGGGGGCAAAGGTTATAGTTTTCAACATCAATGCTGATGTAATCCTTAATATCTCCACCGACAGTTTTGTATTCGGGAACGGGAGCCTTAAATTCGGTGCCTAAAACAACGCCGATTTCTTTGGCAACGCCCAAGAAACAGTTACAGTCAGGGCGGTTAGCGGTGATTTTAAAGTCGATAATATAATCATCAAGACCTAAAACCTCGCGCATATCAGTACCAACGGGATGAGTTTCTTTAAGAATTAAAATTCCGTTAACGCTGGCGCCTTCATAGTCAGCTTCGGTAAGACATAACTCCTCGCCTGAACAAAGCATACCGTTAGATGGAACGCCACGGAGTTTACCACTTACAATGTGGGCGCCACAGGGAAGATAACTGTCGTTCAAAGCGGCGGGAACAAGGTCGCCAACTTTAATGTTTTGAGCGCCTGTTACGATTTGAACCAACTCATCTTTACCAATATCCATTTGGCAAATTTGCAAATGGTCGCTGTCTTCGTGGGGTTTAATATCAACAATACGGGCGGTAACAACATTAACGAGTTTATCGCCTTCGCTTTCAATGCTTTCAACCTCGAAACCTGCCATAACCATACGGTCGCAAAGTTCCTCAACCGAAACATTAATATCAACATAATATTTTAAAGTGTTAAGTGAAATTTTCATTAAAGTTGCACCTCCTTAAAATTGGTCTAAGACACGCTTGTCGTTTTCGAAAAGTAAACGAATGTCGCTGATTTTGTAACGAGTGGTGGTAAGACGGTCAAGACCGATACCAAAAGCGAAACCTGAGTATTCATCGGGGTCAATTCCACAACTTCTGAGAACGTTGGGATGAACCATACCTGCGCCCAAAATTTCAATCCAACCACTGCCCTTGCAAACACGGCAACCCTTGCCACCACATTCACTGCAAGTAACGTCAACCTCAACCGAAGGCTCGGTGAAGGGGAAGAAGGAAGGACGGAATTTAACCTTGGTGTCGCTACCGTAAATTTCGTGAGCAAACTCCTCAAGAACGCCCTTAAGGTCGCACATGGTAACGCCCTTATCAACTACAAGACCCTCAATTTGATGGAAAACGGGGGAGTGGGTTGCATCAACCTCATCGGCACGGAAAACACGGCCGGGGCAGATAACACGAATAGGAGGTTTGCGGGTTTCCATTGTTCTGATTTGTGCCGCCGAAGTTTGGGTTCTGAGAAGTAAATTCTCAGCCAAGTAGAAGGTGTCCTGCATATCTCTTGCAGGATGGTCGGCAGGAACGTTTAAACATTCAAAATTGTAATGGTCGGTTTCAACCTCGGGACCGTCAACAACATCAAATCCCATAGACTGGAAAATGTTAATCATATCGTCAAGCACGGTGTTGAGAGGATGAAGCTTACCAACCTTTATCTCTTTGTGAGGAAGGGTAATGTCGATAGTTTCCTCAGCTAACTTTTTAAGTTGTTCAGCAGATTTAAGTTCGGTTTTCTTCTCGGCAATTAAGGTTTCTAACTCTTGCTTTGCCTCATTAACCAAAGCACCCATTTTGGGTCTTTCTTCGGGAGAAAGGGAACCCATTTGCTTTAAAATGGCAGTAAGTTCACCCTTTTTACCTAAATATTTAACTCTAAGCGCCTCAATATCGGCTTCGCTTTGAGAGTTTTCTACCTGAGTTTTAGCATCAAGTAAAATGGCATTAAGCTGTTCTTTCATAATATTCTCCTTTTTTGTTTTAGGGCAAAAAAATAAACTCCGCCCCGTATTAACAGGACGAAGTATAAAAATCTCCGCGGTACCACCCGTTTATTCTCGCTCGAAAGCAAACACTCTCTTGACCTATAACGGGCTCACCCGTCAGCGCTTACTATTTGTTCGGCACTGCTGCTCAAAAGGGAACTTCGGTTAGAAAAGGACTTACATCTGCTCACAGCCTAAGGCAGACACTCTCTGAAAGCTTTTCAAACTTACTTTTCTTTATCAACGCATTTACCTTGAAATTTTAACACAAAAATATTATTTTTGCAAGTATTTTTTAAAATAAATCAAAATTTTTCTTGACTTTATATAAAACTTCAAGTATAATAACAAAGTCGCAAAAATGCTGCTATGGCTCAGGAGGTAGAGCGCATCCTTGGTAAGGATGAGGTCACCAGTTCGACTCTGGTTAGCAGCTCCAAAATCCCGTTCACGAAAGTGGACGGGATTTTTACTTTTTCTCTTTTTACCCATTGCATTGATTTTTCGCTACGTTGATGCTATAATACTCAAAGAGGCGATAATAAAATGAAATATATTTTTGATAACGATTTACATATACATTCAAAACTTTCCTTATGTTCAAACGACCCCGAACAAAATTCTGAGAGAATTTTGCAATATGCAAAAGACAATGATTTAAAAACTATATGTTTAACCGACCATTTTTGGGATGAGACTGTGGAAGGTGCATCCGATTGGTATGTTAAACAAAATTACGGACATATTGTGGCGGCAAAGCCGTTGCCACAAAGTGAAGGTATCAGGTTTTTGTTTGGTTGCGAAACCGAACTTGATAAACATCTGACATTAGGGTTATCAAAAGATAAGTATGATTTGTTTGATTTCATTGTTATTCCTACAACCCATTTTCATATGAAGGGATATACCCTTACAGATGATGAAACAGCAAGTGCTGAAAGTAGAGCAAAAGCATGGGTGAAACGTTTTGCCGCAGTGCTTGATATGGATTTGCCTTTTCACAAGGTTGGTATTGCTCATCTGACTTGTGGTTTAATTGCACCAACAAGAGAAGAATATCTTGAAGTTTTGAGGTCAATACCGGAAAACGAAATGAAAGCACTTTTCAGCCGTGCAGCAAAACTTGGCGTGGGAATAGAACTTAATGCCGATGATATGAGATTTTCAAAATGCGAAGCAGATGTTATTTTGAGAATTTACAAAATTGCTAAAGATTGTGGATGTAAATTTTATTGTGGCAGTGATGCCCATCATCCCAAAAGCCTTGAAAGTGCAAAGGAAATATTTGATAGAGCAATAACACTTTTAGGTCTTACCGAGGATGATAAATTTATAATTTAAAAAGGGGATTTTATTATGGCAAAAAGAATTTTATTTCAAGGCGATTCTATAACCGATTGTGGTAGAAGTCGTGATGATTTTTACGGTATGGGTAACGGATATGCCAACTTGGTTAAGGCAACTCTCGGTATGGAAAATCCCGATGTTTACGAGTTCGTAAACCGTGGTATTAGTGGAAACCGAATTGTTGACCTTTATGCGAGAATTAAGGCAGATTTTATCAATTTAAAACCCGATTATGCGAGTATTTATATCGGTGTAAATGATGCCTGGCATGAAATAGGCTCTCGAAATGGTGTCGACACAGAAAAATTTGAAAAGATATATACTATGCTTATTGATGAGGTTAGAGCTGCCTGTCCTGAAACAAAGCTTATGATTATTGCACCTTATGTGTTGGAAGGCTCTGCTACCTGTAACACCGATGAAATCCCCGACCGACTGGAAAGATTTAAAAAAGATGTTGCCGAAAAGGCTGAGGTTGCGAAGAAAATTGCCAACAAATACAGTTTGCCTCTTATTGAATTACAGGCGGCTTTTGATGAAGCTTGCACGAAAGCTCCGTCCGAGTATTGGACTGCCGACGGTGTACATCCTACCCCAAGCGGCCACGAAATTATTAAAAGATTGTGGCTTGAAGCCTTCCAAAAAATTAAATAGTAAACTATGATATTAAACTAAAGGTGGTGAGATGATGGAAAATAACTCAAGTTGTTGTTTTACGGGTTACAGGCCCGAAAAATTTCCCTTTGAATTAAATAAAAATTGTTTGGAATACGAACGGTTTGAAAATGCCCTTTTTGAGCAGGTGTTGTCCCTTGCCGAAAATGGTTGTAATCGGTTTTATTGTGGGATGGCAATGGGTTTTGACATTATCTCGGCCGAAACTGTTTTAGCAGTTAAAAACGCTTTCCCCAAGCCTTTAGAATTAGTTTGTGTTTTGCCCTTTAAAAACCAAAGTTATAATTTTTCGAAGGACTGGAAAGAACGGTTTAACAGTGTTTTGGAAAAAGCTGATGAAGTTATCATTTTAAATGAAAAGTATATCAGTGGTTGTTATCAGCAAAGAAATATTTTTATGGTGGATAACAGTGATTATGTAATTACTTGGTACGACGGCCAAAAAGGCGGTACCGAAAATACTATACGATATGCCCTTAAAAAGGAGAGGCAAATTTTTAATATTCACGAGACGCCTCAAAACATAGGTTTGCAAACAAAATTCGAATTGATTTAAAAAAACTGACTGTCAGAATATTTGACAGTCAGTTTTTAAATGCCCCTAAACGAAATGGTCGAGGGCAGGTTAATCTTTTAAATTTAAAGCTTCAATAGGGTCGGTTGCAATGCCGTTTTTGTAAATTTCCAAGTGAAGATGTTCCTCATCGTTGCATTCGGCAGGAATTGTGGTGGTAACACCCAAAATATCGCCCGATTTAACTTTATCGCCCAATTTAACCTTAAGGTCTTTAAGGGATGCATACTTTGCGGTAATGCCACCCTCAAGTTCTAAAGAAACTACAGTACCGTATTGACTGCTTTCATCAATGCCGATAATCTTGCCGTCACCACAAGCGCTAACACTGGTGCCTTTTTTACAAGCAATATCAATACCGCTGTGAAGTCGCATATCACCAAAAGTTTTAGAGTAAACTAATTCTTTATCGCTGAAATTTTTCAAAATTTCGCCTTCGCAAGGCAAGGAAAAATTTTTCTCATAGGGTATCGATGAAACATTATCACCTGTGGGTATTGCACTGTTGGAAGAGAGGTGACTTGATATATCACTAGTATATGATGAAGTAAGGTCGTTATATTCCGATCTGATATCTGAAGTAAGAGAATTAAAATCGGATTTAATATCGGATTTTGTATCATCATAAATACTGCTAAGTTCGGATTTGATGTCGGACACCATATCACCCATACCACCTGAATTAAAGCGTGAAAGCGCAAACCAAGCGGCAGCGGCAACGATTATAATTGCAATAGCAATGGCTATAATTAAACCGGTACTTTTTTTATTGTCATTTCGAGAAATGTGGTCTTCCTCGTATTTCAAGTAAATCATTCCTTTCTTTAATCGGTAGTATTATTATTGACGCAAAAAAATTTTATATTCAATTTTAAAATTAAAAAATCGTTCACAAAATACCAACAAATTAGATAAAATTTTGAGATAATATATGTTTGTACCAAACGGAAGCCGCATCCGTTTGAGTATAGTTTCTCAAATTTTGAGAAATTCTCTCCTCAAACCCCTTAAAAGAAAAAGAGCAGTGTAAACTGCTCTTTTTCGTTATATAATTATTAAATTTTTGTCGCTTTTAGTGATGTTTTCAAAACCGTCATCGGTGATTACTACCATATCTTCGATTCTAACACCAAATTTATCAGGTAGGTAAATTCCCGGCTCAACCGTTATTACCATACCTTTTTTAATGGGTGTTTCATCTCTTGTGTTAAAGGCTGGATTTTCGTGTATCTCGATGCCAACGCTGTGACCTAATCCGTGACCGAAACATTCACCGTAACCCTTATTTACTATAATATCTCGTGCTATTTTGTCAATTTCTTTGCACTGCACGTTTGGTTTAATATTTTTTAAGGCTTCGAGTTGCGCTTGTAAAACTGTGTTATAAATTTCTTGTTGGGTCTCCGAAACCTGCCCTAAACCTACGGTTCGGGTCATATCCGAGCAATAACCTTCAAATCGTGCACCAAAATCCATGGTCAAAAAATCACCATTTTCCAAAGGCTTGTTGGTGGGTACACCATGGGGGAGAGAGGAGTTTTTACCCGAAACCGCAATGGTATCAAAGGCTATACCCGAGCTTCCGTTTTTGCGCATAAAAAATTCAAGTTCCAAGGCGATTTCTTTTTCGGTAACGCCCACTTTAATAAAGTTTAAAATATGAGCAAAAGCCTTGTCGGTTATGGATTGAGCCTTTTTAATAAACTCTATTTCTCTTGGGGTTTTTATTTGCCGTAATGCGTTTAATTTGTGGCTTAAAGCAGAGTCTTTTAAAATGCAAAAATCTTCTAACCCTTTTTCCATTCGGTTTAAGGTTTCAAGCGTTATGTGGGCGGTTTCAATATATATGTTTTGAATATTTTTATTTTTTAAAACCGATGTTATATCTTTATAAAGGCTTTGGCAGAGCAAAACATCCATATTTTTTACAGTCTTTTTTGCTTTTTCAAAATATCTAAAGTCGATAAGTAGTGTAGCGCTGTTTTTAGTTATTATAATATTGCCTGCCGAAGAAGGAAATTCACTTAAATAGAAGCGATTAACATCACTTGAAATCAAAGCGCAAGAGTCTTCGTTCAGCAAATTTTGAATTTCTTTAATTTTCAATTTTTTTCTCCTTTTTTAAATAAGGTTTAAATTTTTGATTTAACAGTAAAACTGCTGTAAGATTTGTGCAAAGCATAATCCCGTTGCAAAGGGCTGCAAGGCGCCAAACTATGTCGCTATTGAAAACAGCACCTAAAATGCAACATAATGGGTAAATGGCGGTAAAGATTTTAACCCCCAAATCCCCGAAAATGTAGCTTGTGATAATTCTTCCGTAAAGCGCCCAACCAACAACGCTGGAAAAAGCAAAAAGGCACATCATTATACTAAGACAAATGTTGCCAAAACTTCCCATATTTATATTAAGGGCAGTAGCCACAAGTTGGGTGGATGCCGAAACACCATAATTAATTTTAACCCCACTGCAAAGAATTGTCAATGCGGTAAGAGTGCAAAGAAGAATTGTATCCACAAAAACTTCAAAAATTCCGTATAAACCTTGGGTTTTAGGGTTGGCATCAACTGCAACCGAGTGGGCCATGGCTGATGTTCCAAGACCTGCCTCGTTGGAAAAAATGCCCCGTGAAGCGCCAATGAAAACGGCTGTCCAAATGCTGCCAACAGCACCACCTGTAACTGCTTTTGGGTTAAAGGCGCCTTTAAAAATCATAGTAACAGCGGTGGGCAAAAAGTTGGAATTAGAAAGGATTATATAAAAACTGATCATTATATATAGTAAGGACATAAAAGGTACTAATTTTTCGGTTAAGTCAGCAATTTTGTTTAAACTGCCGCTGATTGCGAAATAACAACCGATTGCAAATAATATTCCCCAAAAAAGTTTTGAAATAGGAGTGGTGCAAAAGGAAATAATAGCCGAATTTGCTTGTGTAATGTTGCCACTGCAAAAAACCGCAAGTAGGGAAGAAATGCAAAACAAAAAGTTCAAGGGTTTAAATTTCCTACCGAGTCCGTTCTTAATGTAATAAAGCGGTCCACCCGTCAATCCATCTTTTGTTTTTTCACTGTAAATCACTGCAAGGGTGATTTCGGCCGATTTAATGCACATTCCTAAAATGGCGCTAATCCACATCCAAAAAACTGCTCCTGCACCGCCAATGGCAATAGCGCCTGCGACCCCTGCAATATTTCCTGTTCCAACAGTCGCTGAAAGGGCGGTACAAGCCGATTTGACCGAGGTGATATCCTTGGCTTTTTTATTATTTAAAAAGGCCTTAACGGTGAGTTTTAAACTCTCGCCAAAACGGGTGATTTGGCAAAAGTTTGTTTTAAAACTAATGTAAATTCCACAAAGGGTTAAAAAAGAAAAGGGTAGTGTACCCGATAAAAGATTTTCTAAAAATAACATAAACAACACCTATATAATTTTATTTTAAAAAAGTGTGATTTATGAAATATTGGGTATTGTATATTGATGTCTTTTATGCTAAAATATATACTGTATAATTGTATGAAAAGAGGGAGTTTTTGGAAAGGCTAATTTATCTTGATAACAGTGCAACAACCAAGCCTTGCGATAAGGCAATTGAGTGTATGAATGCCTGTCTTAAAACCACTTGGGGAAACCCATCTTCTTTACATAGATTAGGTATGGAAGCCGAAATAGTTTTAAACGATGCAAGGGGAAATATTGCGAAGTTTATTAAGGCATTACCCGATGAAATAATTTTCACAGGGAGCGGAACCGAGGCTAACAATACCGCCATTATGTCGGTTAGCGATAAAAAATGGGGCAACCGTGTTATCACCACCGAAATTGAGCATCCATCGGTTTTAGAAACTGTTAAAAGACTTGAAGAAAAGGGATTTGAGGTTATAAGACTTAAAACCGACGGTCAAGGTGTTATTTCCTTAGATGATCTTAAAAATGCATTAAATGCCAAAACAGTATTAGTGAGTATAATGCTTGTTAACAATGAAATTGGCTCAATTCAACCAATTAAAGAAGCGGTAAAACTTGTTAAAAGTTTAAGTCCTAAAGCAGTTTTCCACTGTGACGCTGTTCAAGGTTTTGGTAAATTGCCCATTAATGTTAAAGACTTAGGTGTGGATTTGTTAACCGCCAGCGGTCACAAGGTTTTCGCACCAAAAGGAATAGGCTTTTTGTACTGCAAAAAAGGGGTTGCTATTAAGCCTTTCATAACCGGTGGAGGACAGGAGAGAGGTTTGCGTTCAGGAACTGAATCGGTACCCTTGATTGCAGCATTTGATGGTGCTGTGGCATCCCTTTCCGATATAAATAAAAGTTTAGAAGAAATTAAAGTTTTAAACGATTATGCAATAAAATCTTTTAAAGAGAGCGGATTTATTAAAATCAACTCACCCGATAATGCTTTACCTTATATTATAAATATTTCGGTTGTGGGCTATCGTTCCGAAACTTTACTTCATTTTCTTGAAAGAAAGAATATATTTGTGTCTTCGGGCAGCGCTTGTGCCAAGGGTGAACAAAGTTATGTTTTAAAGGGATTGGGGTTAAGTCAGGCTGAAACCGATTCGGCTCTTAGAATAAGCCTTTCTCACCATAACACCAAAGAAGACATAGATGCGCTGGTTTCCGCCTTAAAAGAGGCAACACAAAGATTAAGAAGGTCAAATTAATGAAAGAAATCATACTTATTAAAAACGGAGAACTTGCCTTAAAGGGTCTTAACAGATGTACATTTGAGGATATAATGATAAAAAACATCAGAAGAAGACTTAAAAGTTTGGGCAAGGTTGAAATCAGAAAAGCCCAATCAGCAATTTATATTGAGCCCAAAGATGATGATTTTGATTTTGAGGAAGCATTGGAAAGGGTAAGCCTCATTTTTGGTATTGCCGCTTTCAGCCGCGCATGTGTTTGCGAAAAAACAATGGAGGATATTTTATCCAAGTCGGTGGAATATTTGGCAAACACCCTCAAAAATGTTAAAACCTTTAAGGTTGAAGCAAAACGCTCGGACAAAAAATTTCCTTTAAAATCTCCTGAAATTTGCCGTGAATTAGGCGGAGTTTTATTGTCAAAATTCCATCATTTAAAGGTGGATGTTCATAATCCCGATGTGGTTGTAAATGTAGAAATCAGAGATTTCTCGGCGTATGTCAGAGCCGAACAAATCCAAGGCGCAGGCGGTTTGCCTGTCGGTACTGCAGGTACTGCTTCTATATTAATTTCGGGCGGTATTGACAGTCCTGTTGCTGCTTGGACAATGGCAAAGAGAGGGCTAAGATTAAACGCAATCCACTTTGCAAGTCCTCCATATACCAGCGCAAGGGCTGAAATGAAGGTTAAAACCTTGCTTTCAAAGGTTGCAAGATATAGTGGAAGTATTAATCTTGCTATCGTTCCTTTTACCGATATTCAAGATGAAATTGCTAATAATTGTCCTGAAGAATATTTCACCCTTATTATGAGACGAATGATGATGCGTATTGCTGAAAAAATCGCAAGAAGCAGCGGAAGTTTGGCGCTCATAACAGGTGAGAGTTTGGGACAAGTTGCAAGCCAAACATTACCTGCATTGGTTACAACCGATATTGTGACTAATGTGCCGGTTTTAAGACCTTTAATTGGTATGGATAAGGAAGAAATTATTAGAATTTCCCGTAAAATAGATGCTTTTGAAACTTCTATTTTGCCTTATGAAGACTGTTGCACGGTTTCCACCCCTAAACATCCCAAAACCCGACCCACGGTAGAACTTTGCGAGAAAGCGGAGGAAGGTTTGGATATTGACAGGCTAATTGAAGAAGCTATTGCCAATACCGAATATACCTTTATAGATTAATATGGCAAAGGTTAAAGAAGGCAAGTTTTTTAATAGAGTACACAAATTCCTTTTAGAAACTTTTCCAAATACTGAGGATACCAAAATGGGACTCATTATTAAAAGTTTGTTTTTCTTGTGTATCATCGGAATAGTGGTTACCATTATTTTTTCCTCAATTTATTTTGTTGAATATAATTATGTCAGAAAAACCATAGCTGATGAGCAGGAAATATTCAAATTGGAACACGGTACATTATTGTTAAAACAAAGAAATAGCGATTATGTTGGATGGCTCAGTATTGCTGACACCGAACTTAATAATCCTTTTTTTCAAACCGATGATAATGAGTTTTATTTGAATCACGATTCCTTTAAAAAAGAAACCAGCCACGGTGCTTTATTTATGGATTATCGTTCCGAGTTGTCTCACAAAAATATCGTAATCTACGGTAACACAAAGGATGATGACTTGCTGTTTTCCACGCTTCATGAGTATAGGGGATTAAACTTCTTCAAAACTCATCCCGTGATAACTATGACTGTGGCTCAACAAAAAACTGATTATAAGATTTTTGCGGTGTTCATTATGAATTCTAAAGCAAAACAGGATGATGAAGAAATTTATAATATTTGTCAAAAGGATTTTTCAGGTGAAGAAGTCTTTTACAAATGGATTAAAGAGGCTAAGGAAAGAAGTCTTATTTCAACCCAAATTCCTCTTGATGTGGAGGATAATTTCTTAACACTTATAACCAACTGTGACGATTTTAACGGCGCTCGTTTAGTGGTTATGGCAAGACAGTTAAGGGAAGGGGAGAAGGCGAAAGAGTACTACGGTGCTACGGTAAACCAAAACCCTAAATTGCCCAAAATTTGGTATAGCAAAAGGAATATTAAGTAAAATTTTTGAGAAATTTAAGATTATAAACCAATTACGCGGAGGGAAGTAAAATGTTTCAAAACATAAAGGTTGATGTTATTTATTATAATACAACAACTGATTTCGAAATGGAGTTTGACCTTTCGGGATGTTGCCGTATGCGACTTTTAACCGACAAGGCTCCTGATAGAAAAACATTGGTTAATCAACTTGTAAGGGCTGTTTCAAGAAGTCGTATTATTATAATGACCGGTGGACTTTTCGGAGAGGAAGGGGTAATAAAAACCTGTAGCAAGGCTATAAACCGTTCGTTGGATGCAGTTGACAATAAAGCGTATGGAATTGATGGCGACCAGGAAATTGAGATAATAAGCGACTCAATACCTCTTGTTAGCACCGATGGCATTTTTGGTGGCTGCATTATTGAACAAGGTCCACAAACCTTAATTTTACTTACCGAGAATAAAGACATTAGAAAAAATATAATGCAAAATTTAATTCATCCTTATATTAAGGAAGTAGTTGCGGGCGAACTTGTTGAAACGAATGATGAAGTTGTGCCCGAAGAACAACCTGAAATTGAGGCTCAAATTAATGAACTTGCTGATGATGTGGTTGAAACCGAAGTTTTAGAGGATGCTGTTGCTCCTGAAGAAGAGGAAGTTTTGGAACCTGTTGAGGAAACTATTGATAAACCTCAAGAAATTGAAGAAACTCCTGAGGAAACTGTGACGGAAAGTTTCGATTATAGTTTTATTAATGATATTATAAAAGAAAAGGAAGAGGTGCTTCCCGAGGTTGTTTCTCCCGAAGATGATTTTGTTCAGTTAGACGAAATTCCCGAGTCACCGAAAGAGGCGAAAAAAGGGAAGAATAAAAAGTCCGGCCTTAAACTTAATATTCCAATTATCATTTTATCCTGTGTTTTGATACTGACTGTTGCGGTATTGTGCTATGCTCTCTTTATTTCTTCCGAAAGTAAAGGAGTGCCTACCGGCAAGTACATTAAAGAAATTTTTGAAACCTTATTAGCGTAGAAAAAAAGCCTTGGTTAACGCCAAGGCTTTAAGTATGTGAAAACGGTTGTAATTCTTACTTTGAATTACAACCGTTCTATATTATTTCATCCATATTTAATTTTCCTTTTCTTTTTACTCGACTTTTATAGCTTATATTCCGTCAAAGCGGTAGATTGATTTTCAAAACTCTTTCTTTACAAAGTTTATTTCAAACACACAAGATGCTTAAGCCGAGTTTTTAAGTAGATAAGTACATTGGTATCACCTGTAACAAATTATTTGTTTTGATTTATCCTAATTTTCATTTTAATCACACCAATAGGATTTCTATATAATTCCCTTGCGGTACCCAAAATATAATATACTAATTTTTACATTGGACTCACTTTCTTCAAATATTTTAGGTTTTTAAAATTACTTCATTGGACTCAACTCTTTCTTATTTATTGTTAAACGAAACGGGTGGAGTGTCATTCTTCATAATTTCTTATTACTCCTCCTCTCTTGTTCTGGCTCTATTATAATGCATAATTACCAGTTTGTCAATAGAAATTGAATAACTTTTGTGTAGTTTGTATAATTTTGTAAGATATTACAAATATTCCTCTCACATCTTGACTTTGGATCAAAAATAGAATATAATTAAATAGTTGACTGTCGTAGGGCAGTCTTTATATTTGCAGACGTATCGAAGTGGGGACGTTGCCGAGCGCTGCCGGTGGCAGATACAGCGAGGCATAAGGAGTGGCCGCGGTCGAAATTTTACACGGTAGTGTCAAAAAAATTTCGGGCACCGCAACAGGACATAACGGGCAGTCCGTTATAGTATG
>JAZOXF010000008.1:0-8328 GCA_045659605.1 Acutalibacteraceae bacterium | reverse complement strand
GCTTTAAGAACTTCTAAAGCCTTGTCAGCATCAGCCTTTGCTACAACAATGCTCATACCAACGCCCATGTTAAAGGTGTTGAACATATCTCTTTCGCTAATGTTACCGGTTTTTGCAATTAAATCAAAGATGGGGAGAATTTTAACTGCGGATTTATCAATTTTAGCGCCAAAACCATCGGGAATACTTCTTGGAATATTCTCATAGAAACCACCACCGGTAATGTGGGAAATAGCGCGAACCTTAACATTGTCAAGCAAAGCTAAAACGGGTTTAACATAAATCTTTGTGGGAGCAAGTAATGTTTCACCTAAAGATTTGCCGCCTAAAGCCTCAACAGGAGAGGTAAGGTCGCAGTTTTCAACGTCAAACACTTTACGAACAAGTGAGAAACCGTTGGAGTGAACACCACTGGAAGGAAGGGCAATAACAACGTCGCCTTCTTCCATAGTTGTATTGTCGATAATCTTTTTCTTGTCAACAATACCAACAGCAAAACCTGCAAGGTCGTAATCGTCAATAGGCATCATACCTGGATGTTCAGCAGTTTCACCACCGATTAAAGCGGCGCCTGATTGAACACAACCTTCAGCAACACCACTAACGATTTCGGCAATCTTTTCGGGAATGTTTTTGCCACAAGCGATATAATCAAGGAAGAATAAAGGCTTTGCGCCAACGCAAATAATATCGTTAACACACATAGCAACGGCATCAATACCGATGGTATCGTGTTTGTCAAGCAAAATAGCTAATTTAACCTTGGTTCCGCAACCGTCGGTACCACTGACCAAAACAGGTTCTTCCATACCTGCGATGGGAAGACCAAAACAACCGCCAAAGCCGCCTACATCATCAAGGCAACCTTCGTTCTTTGTTCTTGCAATGTGTTTTTTCATAAGTTCAACTGCCTTGTAACCGGCAGTAATATCAACGCCTGCTGCAGCGTAACTTTCGGATTTAGAATTGTTATGCATAATTTTTTAGTCCTTTACTTTTATTTTTAACCCTTACCGTTCCAACAGTAAGTACATAGTTTGTCTTCGGGAAGGCCGATAGCTTCGATAACACCTTTGAGCGATTGGAAATCAAGAGAAGTGAAACTAAATTTATTACAAATGGTTTGTCTTAAAGCTTTACCTCTCTCGGTGGTGCCATCGCTGTATTCCTCAAGGTGGTTTAATCCTTCATCGCCTTCAAGTTGGTCAACGACCTGTCTTGCAATCAAGTCCATATCACTGGTTGAACGGGAGAAGTTTAAATATTTGCAACCGTACATAATCGGGGGACAAGCCGACCTCATATGCACAGATTTTGCACCATTGTCATAAAGGAACTTAACAGTACCTGCAAGTTGAGTTCCACGAACAATAGAATCATCAACAAAGAGCAAATTTTTATCGGTAATAAGGTCGTGAACAGGGATTTGCTTCATGGTCGCAACCCTTTTGCGTTCACTTTGATTTGTGGGAGTAAAACTTCTTGCCCAGGTGGGAGTGTAGTTTATAAATGCACGCGCAAAATGTTTGCCACTTTCGTTGGAGTAACCGATAGCGTGGGGAGTACCAGAATCGGGAACGCCAACAATGTAATCGACATCATCAATATTACCGGTTTTTTTATCGGTACGTGCCATAATGGCGCCGTTGCGATAACGCATAACCTCAACGTTAACACCTTCATAAGAGGAGGTTGGGTAACCAAAATAACTCCAAAGAAATGCGCAAATCTTCATTTCTTTTTCGGGCTGTTTTAAAACGGTTATATTATCGGAGGTTAGTTCAACTATTTCACCGGGCCCTAATTCTCGGGTAATATCGTATCCAACCTTGTAAATTGAGAAGGACTCGAAAGAAACACAGTAGCCCTCTTCGTTTTTACCGATAATCACAGGAATTCTACCTAAAAGGTCACGGGCGGCAATAAGGTCACCGTTTTCTTTAAGAATAAGAATGGAGGCAGTACCGTCAATGTTTTCTTGAGCAAAACGAATACCTTCTTCAAAACTGTCCTTTTGGTTAATAAGACAAGCCACTAATTCGGTCGAGTTAATTTTGCTTCCTGTCATTGTGGTAAACTGGCCGATGTTTTGGGTTAAATAACGGTCGATTAATTCTTCCGAATTGTTAATACGGCCTATAACACAAATAGCATAGTTGCCAAGCTTTGAACGGAACATTAAGGGTTGTGGGTCAAAGTCGCTTATGCAACCTATTGCCGAAGTTCCTTTCATTTCGTTTATTACATTTTCAAATTTGGTTCTAAAGGGTGAATTCTGAATGTTGTGAATTTCACGCTGAAGACCTATTTCGCTGTCAAAAGCGGCCATACCGCCACGGCGAGTTCCTAAATGCGAGTGGTAGTCAGTACCGAAAAAAACATCGGCAACGGCATCTTTTTTACTAACTACACCAAAAAATCCGCCCATATTTATCTCCTTTTAAAAGCGTCTAAAAAATATCTCAAGGCCGGCACCTTTTTGGGGCGTCAGCCTTAAGCAAAAGTCCAATATTAATTAAGCAAAGAAAAGTTTGGAGAGAGTCATGGGGTCAATGTACTCTCCGTCTTTGTAAACACGCATATTACCCGAAGCAATTTCGTCAATAAGCATTACATCACCGTCGGGGTTGTAACCGAACTCGAATTTAATATCGTAAAGGTCAAGACCTTTAGCCTTCAAGTCATCAGCAACAATCTTGGTAATGTCCTGAGTCATTTTCTTCATATCGTCATATTGCTTTTCGGTCATAACGCCTAATGCAACAAGAGCGTCCTTAGTTACGAGGGGGTCGCCCTTCTCATCGTTCTTAAATGTCATTTCAACATAAGCGGGAAGGTCCGCGCCTGATTCAATGTAATCACCGTAACGGCGGATGAAACTACCAACAGCCTTGTAACGGCAGATAACTTCGAGACCTTTGCCGAAAACCTTAGCAGGAAGAACTTCCATTGTTGTGTTTTCAAGGTCAGCATCTACATAGTGGGTTTTAATGCCTGCAGCATTGATTTTTTCAAAGAAGTAAATTGACATACGAAGGTTAACATCGCCAACGCCATCAATGGTAATTCCAACTTGGTTCTCGCCGGGATCAAAAACACCGTCCTTACCGGTACAGTCATCTTTAAATAAAAGAAGGCAGTTGCCGTTTTCTAATTCGTATACATTTTTGGTTTTTCCGGTGTAAAGTAATTTTTTGTCCATTTTAAAAACTCCTTAAAATAAAATTAAAGCTTGGAAGCTATATTAACATCTTTAGCCAAAACAGCGTCAGCATCTGCCTTGCGTTTAGCATCTAACTTGTCGGCCAAGTCTTTGTCCTCAATGCTTAACATTTGAATGCAAAGTAAAGCCGAGTTCACAGCACCATTTACAGCAACGGTTGCAACGGGTATTCCCGAAGGCATTTGAACGGTGGAAAGTAAAGCGTCCATACCACCGAGTCCGCCACAAGCGATGGGGATGCCGATAACGGGGATGGTTGTGTTAGCGGCAATAGCGCCTGCTAAGTGGGCAGCCATTCCTGCGGCGCAAATAATTGCGCCAAAACCGTTAGCTCTTGCGTTTATGCTAAATTCTCTTGCTTCAACAGGTGTTCTGTGAGCCGAGAAAATGTGAACCTCATAAGGAACATCAAATGCTTTTAAAGTATCAACTGCTTTGGAAACTACAGCAAGGTCGCTGTCGCTTCCCATAACGATACCGATTTTTTTCATAAACTTACCTCCAAAAAATTAAAAAAGGGCACACTTAACCGCTAAAAAATCAAAGCAGTTTAGTGGGCCCAGACGGTCGGCAAAAAGTTCTTTGTTTCACGTGGTGAGCTCCACTTAATGTGCAAATAAACAACCGATTATTTACACTTACCGTCAGTCGCAAAGAACGTAAAATTTACGATAATAATATTACCACAAATCCGTAATTTTGTCAACGAAATTAGCATATTTTTTAATATAAAACATATTTATTAAATTATGGAAAAAATTTTTGTTTAAAATGTAAAAAAACGACATTTTTATACAAAATTAAATGGGGTATTACTATTGATTTTTTAAAGGTGTTTGTGTATAATAAAATTTAAAAGTTTATCTTTAGGAGGTATATGTTATGAATATCAAACCTTTAGCTGATAATGTTGTACTTAAAGCTGCAAAAGCTGAGGAGACAACCAAGAGTGGTATCGTGCTTACATCGGCAGCTCAAGAAAAACCTCAAATTGCTGAGGTTGTAGCAGTGGGCCCCGGTGGTATGGTTAATGGCAAGGAAGTTGCAATGTCCGTTAAGGTTGGCAATAAGGTTATTGCCGCAAAATATTCGGGAACTGAAATTAAATTAGATGGTGAAGAATATATCATCATTAGCGTTAATGACATTTTAGCAATTGTTGAATAAGGAGTAATGTTAAATGGCTAAAAATATTATTTTTGGCGAGGAAGCTCGCAAGTCTTTACAAACCGGTGTTGACAAGTTGGCTAATGCTGTTAAAGTTACATTGGGACCTAAAGGCAGAAATGTTGTATTAGACAAAAAATACGGTTCACCCCTAATCACAAATGACGGTGTTACCATTGCAAAAGAAATTGAACTTGAAGACCCATTTGAAAATATGGGTGCACAACTCGTTAAAGAAGTTTCGGTTAAAACCAATGATGCTGCAGGTGACGGTACTACCACTGCAACAGTTTTGGCTCAAGCACTCATTAACGAGGGTATGAAAAACGTGGCTGCAGGCGCTAACCCAATGGTTGTTAAAAGAGGAATTCAGTTGGCCGTTGATAAGGCAGTTGAAACCGTTGTTAACAACTCTAAAAAGGTAAGCGGTACTGAAGATATTGCCCGTGTTGCTACCGTTTCTTCGGGTGATGAGGTTATCGGCAGGCTTATCGCTGATGCTATGAGTAAGGTTACTGCTGACGGTGTTATTACTGTTGAAGAATCCAAGACTGCTGAAACCTATTCCGAAGTGGTTGAAGGTATGCAGTTTGACCGTGGTTACATCACACCTTATATGGCAACCGATACCGATAAGATGGAGGCTGTTTTAGATGACGCTTTCATTCTTATTACCGACAAGAAAATTTCTAACATTCAAGAAATTTTACCCGTTCTTGAGCAAATGGTTCAAGCAGGTAAAAAACTTTTGATTATTGCCGAGGATATTGAGGGCGAAGCCCTTTCTACCCTTATTGTTAACAAACTTCGTGGCACCTTTACCTGTGTTGCTGTTAAGGCTCCCGGCTTTGGCGACAGAAGAAAAGAAATGCTCCGTGACATCGCTATTTTAACAGGTGGTCAGGTTATTTCCGAAGAGTTAGGTTTAGAACTTAAGGATACCGATATGACCCAACTCGGTCGTGCTCGTCAGGTTAAGGTTTCAAAGGAAAACACCATCATTGTTGATGGCGCAGGCGACCCCAATGCTATTAAAGACCGTATCGGTCAAATTAAGAGTGAGATTGTTACTACAACATCTGATTTTGATAGAGAAAAGTTGCAAGAACGTCTTGCAAAACTTTCGGGCGGTGTTGCTGTAATTAAGGTTGGCGCCGCAACCGAAATCGAAATGAAGGATAAGAAACTTCGTATCGAAGATGCTCTTTCAGCTACCAAGGCTGCCGTTGAAGAGGGTATCGTAGCAGGTGGTGGTGTGGCACTTATCAATGCTATTACTGCAGTTAAGACCTTACTTGATGAAACCGAGGGCGACCAAAAGACAGGTGTTAATATTGTACTCAAGGGTCTTGAGGCTCCTATCAGACAAATTGCTTTTAACTCAGGTCTTGAAGGTTCGGTTATTATTGATAAAATCATTTCGGCAAATAAACCTAACTACGGCTTTGATGCTGCTAAAGAGATTTATACCGATATGTTAGAAGCAGGAATTGTTGACCCCACAAAGGTTACCCGTTCTGCATTGCAAAACGCTGCTTCGGTTGCATCAATGGTGCTCACAACCGAAAGCCTTATTGCTGATAAACCTGAGGATAACGCTGCTGCCGCTGCAGCTGCTGCCGCCGCAGGTGGAATGTATTAATAAAAACTAATACAAAAAATAAAGCCATCTCACTAATCAAAGTGAGATGGCTTTTATTATTGCCTAAAATAATGATTTAAACCAACCGAGTATTGTGAAGTTATCAGCAAACTGGAAGTTCACAATACCAATTAAGAAAATTGCGATAATGATTACGGGCAACACATAGGTAACATAAGGTTTTAACCAACGAGGCATTTTAAGACCTTTACCTGCATTGGCTTCTTCGAGGAACTTGTCAAATCCCCATCCTTTTTTGCTAACGCAGAAAAGAACATAAAGTAAAGCGCCCAAAGGTAGACAGCAGTTAGAAACCAAGAAGTCTTCCAAATCCAAAACGCCTGAACCCGAAGCAAAGGGAACAAAACCTGATAAAAGATTAAATCCTAATGCACAGGGAACCGAAAGAACCAAAACAAGAATACCAGAGATAATGCAACCCTTTATACGGTTCCAACCGGTGATTTCACGAAGCATTGCCAAAATGTTTTCGAAAACGGCGATAATGGTGGACATTGCGGCAAAGAACATAAACAAGAAGAACAAACTGCCCCACCAACGGCCACCGGTCATATTATTAAATACCGAAGCCATAGATTGGAAAAGAAGTGCAGGACCTGCGCCAACTTCGATGTCGTAGGTAAAGCAAGCAGGGAAAATAATTAAACCTGCCATTAAAGCAACAAAGGTATCAAGACCTAAAATGTTAAGGGATTCACCCATAAGCGAGCGCTCTTTACCAATGTAACTGCCGAAGATAGCCATTGAACCGATACCAAGGCTTAAGGTAAAGAAGGCTTGATTCATTGCGCCAACAATAACATTTCCGTTAATCTTAGAAAGGTCGGGTTCTAAATAGAAGGTAAGACCTTCTTTAGCGCCGTCAAGGGTGAAACTGTTTATTGCAAGAATAATCATTAAACCAAAGAGGGCTAACATCATATACTTTGTAACGCCTTCTACACCCTTTTGAAGACCGAAGGAAAGGATTAAAAATCCTAAAACAACAACAATGGCCATAAAGCCGACCATAATTAAGGGATTGCCAAGCATATTACCAAACTGAGCTGCTGAAACTTCGGCAGAAAGTCCGGTCATATCGCCTTTGAGGAATTTTACGAAATAATAGAGCATCCAACCGGTAACCGAAGTGTAAAACATCATAAGCAAGAAATTGGCAACCAAAGCCATTTTTCCGTGCCAATGCCATTTTTGACCCGGCTTTTGCAACTTGTGATGGATACCGATGGGACTTGCCTGACTGGCGCGACCCAAAGCAAACTCCATTACCATAACAGGCAAACCTAAAACAAGTAAGCAAATTAAATAAATAAGTACAAATGCGCCGCCGCCGTATTGACCTGCCATCCAGGGGAATTTCCAAACATTTCCGCAACCGATGGCACAACCTGCGCTAAGCAGGATAAAGCCTAAGCGACTTCCTAATTTTTCACGTTCCATAATAATCTCCTTTTTTAACGCTTTAACACATCATAGCACAAAAGTGTCAAAGGGTCAACAAAAAACTATTTATTTTTTGCTTGTGATTTTTTTAAAGAATTTAAAGGTCAAGGGCCACACACAAGCGGCAAATAAAACAAGAATAAAATATCTTATTCCGTCGGCAATATAGTTTGCGCCAAAGATTAATTTTAAGGGATAGCGCAAACCTTCTTTAATGCCTAACAATGGGATAATACCAATAATTAATTTAAGGGCTTGGCAAAGGAAATTGCCGTCGGTTTCAAAGTTTATATATTTGCGTTCAACCTCAAAACTAATGAATATACCTAATGTGCAACCTAACATTTTATAAGCATTTTTAATACCGCTGTTAAGGTTTTGAAGGTCCACATCGGCAGGGAATTTATAAAGGCTGACAAATGCAAGATAAATAACCGAAATACCAACCATAAGCCCGAATAAAATTCTCATAACGTTGGTGTTTTCAAAACACTTGTGAATTATGGGGTAAAGTCCGAAAATAAGTATCAGCGCAATACCGATGGAAACTCCAACATCAAGGGGAGTGTGCACACCTAAATATAAACGGGAAAAGGGCACCAAAACGGCAAGAGAAATACAAATAATACGGATAATATTATTCTTTTCCCAACGGGCAATAGAACCAAAAACACCTACCGAAGACTGGGTGTGGCCACTTGGGAAGGAATAGCCTGTGGCTTCGCTTCTTGCTGACTCGACAATAGTGAAATTTTTGTCCTTAACCCAAGGTCTTGGTATGCGGAAAATAAGTTTTAAAAATTGATTTAAAATTGTGCCGATAAATCCTACC
>JAZOXF010000007.1:0-39071 GCA_045659605.1 Acutalibacteraceae bacterium | reverse complement strand
CAGTCCGGTGGACTGTTTTTTAGTCGTCTAAACAAACGAAGTTTGTGCGAAAAAGTCCTTCTACCCCTGCCAGTCGAGAACCTCGGCACGCATTTCGCGTGCTGAGGTTCATCTTTTTTATGGTTTTTACCTCGCGTCCTAGATTGATTATAAACACTCACGCCAAAAATAATAGTTCACCTTTTAGGTGGGCTATTATTTTTTTATTTTTAAATGAAGGACTCGAACACAACTTTTTGCAACCTTTTTTATTAAAAATTAGAGTTGAATTGCTCCGTAAATTATGTTACCATTTAATTAGTAATATAAGTTTTTAAAATATGATAGATTAAATATGAAATGAGGTTGTGATAAAATGATTTTAATAGAATACTTTGACAAATCGCCCTTAGAAAACATATCATCTTGTCTAAACCTTCAGCCCGATAAAATGATTTTCATCGGTCCGGTTTTAGAAATGCAAGGCAGTATTGAGCGTTACTGCAAATTCCTCGCGGGCCGTGGTATTGATACTATTATTGATTTTCGCGACACCACAAATAAGAAATTAAATGATATAAAAGCCATCTTCGAAGAAATCATTAAAACCGGTGAAGAGTGTGTTTTAGATTTAAACGGTGGCGAAGAAACGATTATATCGGCAGCAGCTATGGTTTACGACCGCCTTAATGAAGACTACCCCGTTACTATGCAAAGAGTAGATTTTCCCAGTGGCAATCCTCAAGACTGTGATAACGACGGCTTAATTAAAGACTATTTTGAACCCATCCTTACAGCTAAGGAAGTTGTATTTCTCCACGGCGGTCTTGTGGCCCCCGAAACACCTCAACCTCCACATAATTTTACATCTCAAGATTTAGCGCCTTTTTGGAATGCAGTTACAAAAGACCCTTCGGCTTGGAATAGTCGCACTGCGGCATTATTGGAAATTGAAAGTCGTGCAGGTGCCAAAGGCGAGCATCTTGAAGTTCATATAAACTTCCAAACCTTACGCCACAACATTAAGGATTATTCCGACAAGAGAACCCTTTTTGATAAAATTATTTCCGACCTTGAAAAAAACGGAATTATTGCGGTTAATAATAAAAGTGAAGCCGACTTTTCTTATCGTTACAAAAACCTGACCTTTAGGCGATGCATTAAAAAAAGCGGAAATGTGCTTGAATATAAAACATTTCTTGAGGCTAAAGAATTCGAGGAAAACAACCAACCTTTTTTCAACAGTTGTTTAGTTGGCGTAAATATTGACTGGGACGGCGTGCTCCACAATTCGTTTTTTGATGGAGAAATGGATACCAGAAACGAAATAGATGTTATGCTGGTTCACGGACTCATTCCTGTTTTCATATCCTGTAAAAACGGTAGATTTAATGAAGATGAGTTGTATAAATTAAACACCGTTGCTGAGCGATTTGGCGGAAAACACGCAAAAAAATTGCTTATTGCCACCGATTTTGCGCCAAGCAGCGATGCAGCCCTTAAATCCCTTGTTCAACGTGCCGAAGATATGGGTATTGTTTTGGAAACCGATGCCGCAAACCTTACTCGCGAAGGATGGCAGGATTTATTTAAAAATGTAGTTAATAAGGCATAAAAAAACAGCCTACCGTTTAAGGTGGGCTGTTTTAAATTTATCAACCATCTTTTAACTCTTTAATGCTTCTTTGACTGATTACAGGAGTTTCGATGTATTTAATAATTTCATCCAAATCACTTGAGACAAAATAAAGTTCTTTACAGTTTTCCTTAATAAACATTTTATCCATTGAAGCCTGCATTAAAGCCACCATTTCGGTATAATATCCCAACTGGTCGTAAACTGCGATAGGCTTATTATGACGGCAAAGTTGTTTTAAGGTTAAAATTTCAAAAAATTCTTCCAATGTTCCAATACCACCGGGGGTTACAATAAAAGCATCGGCCATATCTTCCATTAAAAGTTTGCGCTCACGCATGGTTTCGGGAGTTATGAGTTCATCGCAGTCATCACAAATAGCCTCAACCGACTCGCGAATGAAAAATCTCGGAATAACACCCACAATATGAGCACCACCCTCTCTAAAACCACGGGCTGCCGCTCCCATTAGACCGTTATCGCCACCGCCAAAAACCAAATTATGGTCTCTATCGGCCAAAGTTTTACCCATTTCTTCGGTAAGTTTAATATATCTTTCGTCAATATAATTACTTGCCGAACCATAAACACAAATACGCATAACAAAACCTCCCAATTACCTTTTAATATATTTTATCATATTGGGAGAAAAAAATCACTATATTTTATTAATTTATTTTTCTTTATTTTCATCTATCATTTGATAAAGGCTTTCAATTACATTCCCTAAAGTTCCAATTTCATCAATAAGCCCCACATCCACTGCCTTTTCACCCGAAATAACCGAACCCACATCGGTCACCATTTCCTTTGTGTTCATCATAAGTTCGGTAAACTTTTCGGCAGTAACATTTGAGTTCTTAACAACAAAATCGGTAATTCTCGCCTGCATACGAGCAAAGTGATTCATCATTCGGGGCACTCCTATCATAAGACCGTTAGAACGGACAGGATGCACCGTCATAGTAGCCGACGGAGCAATGAAAGATTTCTTCGCCGACACAGCCAACGGCACGCCGATAGAATGTCCTCCACCCAAAACAAAGGAAACGGTAGGCTTCTTCATTCCCGAAATCAGTTCAGCAATCGCAAGTCCTGCCTCCACGTCCCCACCAACTGTATTTAAAATAACTAAAAGTCCGTCAATTTCCCGACTTTCCTCAATGGTGACAAGTTGGGGTATAACATGCTCGTATTTGGTGGTTTTATTTTGTTCGGGCAATACATTATGACCCTCAATTTCGCCTATAATAGTAAGGCAAAAGATTTTGTGTTTGCCGTCCCCCGTTTGGGTACTTCCCAATTTTTCGATTTTATCAATAACAGTATCTTCGTTCTTTTTCTCATTTTCCAAAACAATCCCTCCGAAAATATTGTTTCTAAAATTTAACATAAAATACATTTCAATTGCAGTCGACTTGACACTTGAAGGTTAGTATAGTAAAATAATCATATTAAATTAATGGAGTTTTTTAATGAGCAAAAATAAATATAATACTCTATTATCCAACACATTGCTAATAAGTATGGGTACCTTCGGCTCAAAAATTTTAGTTTTCCTTATGGTAAGGTTTTACACAGGTTACCTTACCCCTTCGGATTACTCAACAGCCGACCTTATCACCCAAACTGCCAATTTGCTTTTCCCCATTATTTCGATAGGCATTGCAGACGGTGTTTTTCGCTTTGTAATGGACAAAGAGAGTGATAAAAAAAGTGTGCTGACCCTTGGATTTTGGTGTATCACATTAGGTTCACTTGCCTTTTTAGGTATAATTCCGCTTTTAGGGTTGGTTGATGATTTTAAGGGTTACATTTGGCTTATCGTGGTTTATACTTTGGCTTCTTGTTACCATTCCCTTTGTGTTTCCTATTTAAGAGGCGTAGGCAAAACTGCCCTTTTTGCCCTTCAAGGAATACTCAATACTTCCCTTGTCATTATTTTTAACATTATTTTCTTGGCATTCTTCTCTATGGGCATTACAGGTTATGTTTTATCGGTTGTTTTGGCCGATGTTTTAAGCACTTTATTCTTAACAATAAAAGAAAAATTGTGGCGAGAATTCACCTTTAAACCCGACCTTTCTATATTAAAGCCAATGCTTAAATATAGTATCCCATTAATTCCTACCACCGTTTTTTGGTGGATTACCAGTGTTTCCGACCGTTATATGGTAAATGAAATTATCGGCAGTGACGCCAACGGACTTTATGCTATCGCCTATAAACTCCCCACCCTTTTAACCTTGGTTTCAACTATGTTTATGCAGGCTTGGCAGTATTCAGCCGTTGTGGAAGATGAAGGCGACCGTGAAGAACACGCAAAATTCTTCGGCACAGTTTGGGGCTCCTTCCAAGCGGTTATGTTTTTAGCAGGTGCAGGGGTTATCGCCTTCACCAAACCCATTATGAAAATTTTAACCGACCCTGATTTCTACAAGTCTTGGGAATTTGTTCCAATGCTATCAATTGCAATGGTATTTACTGCTTTTGCGTCCTTTATGGGTACCGTTTATACCCTTAACAAAAAAAGCGTATTATCCTTCTTAACTGCATTTATCGGTGCCAGTAGCAACATAGCGTTAAACTTTATTTTAATTCCAAAAATAGGTGTTCAGGGCGCTGCTATTGCCACCGTTGCCAGTTATTTGTTAGTGTTTATTATCAGATCTATAAGCGTTAAAAAGTATATCCCCTTTAAATTCCACAGCATTACCCTTGCAATTAACACCCTGCTCCTCTTTGCTTGTGCAGGTGCAGTTTTATTTGAAGTGCCCTATTGGATTTTAATTGAAACGGCTTGTCTTGTAGCAATGTTCGCACTAAACATTAAATACCTTTGGGGATTTATTCAAAAAATATTCAGAATGTTCGCAAAATAAAAAAGAGCCTTTCGGCTCTTTTTTTAATGGTGATGATGGTGGTGATGATGGTGTTCTTTGTGTGCAGGACAGCAAACTGTATCATTGCAATGCTCGTCTTCTGTTTCAATTTCCACCGTTGTGTGATTAATTCCAAAATGTTCTAAGGTGTGTTTAACCTTGTGTTTTATTTCCTTAAAATCGCCATCGGTTACAATATGTAAAGTTGCAATAAATTGTTCAGCATCCAAGGCGCTTATATGAATATGATGAGCATCTATCACACCCTCGATTTTGCAAAGGGACGCTTTTATTTCATCAATGTTCATATCCTTGGGTGTCTTTAAGGTGAAAATCTCCAAAACTGCCAAAAGATTTTTTGTAGCATTTATAAGTATAAAGACTGCAACTGCCAAAGATAAAATCGGGTCTATAACCGAAATGTCGGTAAACTTCATTACAACTGCGCCCACAAGCACAACTGCCCAACCCAAAACATCTTCAAGCATGTGAAGATTTATAGCCTTTTCATTTAAACTGTGGCCTGAATGAGTGAGAAAGGCTGCAAAAAAATTCACAACCACACCTACAACAGCAAAAACTATCATACCGCTGTAATCTATTTGGGTGGGATTTAAAATTCTTTTAACAGCGCTTAAAATTACCACAACCGAACCCGAAAGCAAAACGACGGTTGTAATAACACCTGCCAAAACCGAATAACGGATATATCCGTATGTATAGGTATTGTCAGGCTTTTTGGTGCTTTTCTTTTCAAGTATTACGGCAAGTCCAATACTTAAAGCATCGCCAAAATCGTGAAGCGAATCGGATAAAATCGCCACACTGCCTGTCAAAAATCCACCTACTAATTCAAATACCGAAAAAAACAAATTCAGTAAAAATGCAATTAAAATATTCTTCTTCATTTTCTCCACCTGTTCTTAAAAGTAATAGTATTATATCATATATTACTATTTTTGCAAACAAAAAAGGCTGTCTTTAAGACAGCCTTTTAATTTTTATCTTAATCCAATATAAGGACCGGGGTTAACCTTAACACCATTTACGATAACCTCGAAATGGAGGTGGTTACCGGTAGACCAACCTGTGCTGCCAACAGTAGCAATCATATCACCTTGAGCCACGGTAGCACCCTTGGTAACACAAAGGGCGTTTGCGTGAGCATAACGGGTCTTCATTCCGTTAGCATGTTCAATTACAACGCTATAACCGTAATCGCCATCCCAACCGGAGTAGATAACCTTACCTGCGCCTGCGGCAAAGATTGGTGTTCCTCTATCAGCGGCAAGGTCGATACCCTTGTGATTTCTACCGTCACCATAGTAAGCCGAAACTCTAAATCTACCTGAAGAAATAGGACAAATAAAACCGGCAGACTTAACATTAGCTTTAGTTGTAGCGCTGATGTAGGTGTTAGCGGTGCCAATTGTTACAACCTGTGTTACCTGTTCTTTAATCACTTTGCTTTCAAGAACAGTAGTCTCGGTGATTTCACCGTTAATCTTAACAATCTTTTCGGTTTTTTCGGTAATACCGTTTTCACCCTTAACGGTCACAGCCGAATATCCTCTTTCCTTTTGGGAAGTTCTGACATTCTTGGTTTCAAAAGGAATTTCAACTGTGTTGGTAACAACCGATACGGTTTTAACATTAAGACCGTCAATAATAAATTTAGCGGTATCTAAATCTACAATGTCACTGTTAAGGAAATAGCCTTCCTCAACCTTAACGTCATCCATAAACTCTACTTCGTTTTGAGCACCCTTAACGCTATATGCATTAAGACGGGCATCAACCAAAGAAGCGATTTCATTGGTGTTACTGCAAAATACCATTTCGCCGTTTACATAAAGGGCGGTAGCAGCAGTAAGGTCATCGTTGTTGCTAACAATAGCATCTACGATTTCTTGAGTGTTGTTTAGCTTGTCCTTAACAGTAAGGGTTAAACCAAACTTAGGAGACTTAGAAGCTTTTTTAGCATCCTTCTTGTCGAGATTATCTAAAACAATTGCATCAGCCTCGTTGTAATCAGCTTGGCTGGATACAACGGCAATAACCTCGTCGGAGTATTTTACTGTATAGCCAAAAGTTACGCCCGAAGCCACAATTGTTAATGATGCGGAAATAACAGCTAATGCTATACAAGAAACATATCTGAATATTCTGTTGTTTTTTATGAATTTGCTAACGGTTTCAAGGGTTTCCTTTAACTTCAAATTCGTAAAAATAACAGTCACCATCCTTCAAAAAATTACATTTTGTAATAACTACAAGAGCTAGTATAACAAAAAAGTTACAAAATTGCAACCTTTTTCTTAAAATTTGTAACTTTTTATATGAAATGTATAAAATTTCTATCCGCAGGTGTGGGTTTTATAGTTTTTGCACAAGGCCTATATATAATAATGTGTATATTTAAGATAACCGGTAATTTTAAAAAGTTTTTGTTGACATCAACCACTCCTTGGGTTATAATCTATAGTCGATAGGCTATGCCACTCGGTATGCCGCCAATCTGATTCTAAGGAGGGTTTCAAATGAAAAGAACTTATCAACCTAAGAAGCTTCACCGCAAAAAGGAGCACGGTTTCTTAAAAAGAATGGCAACTGCTAACGGTCGCAAGGTACTTGCACGCCGCAGAGCTAAAGGCAGAAAACAGTTGACATACTAAAAGCCACTCTTGTGGCTTTTCATTTTTATTGAGATGAAAATTACCAAAATTAAAGAAAACTATCTCTTTCGCCGAGCCTATAACAAAGCCAAGACCTTCGTAGGTCCTTATGCTGTTATATATATAATGAAAAATCGTTCATTAGGCGTAAGGCTCGGAATTACTACCGGCAAAAAAATTGGCAAAGCGGTTTGCCGTAACCGTGCTAGACGGATTATAACCGCCGCCTTCAGGGAATGTTTGCCCCATATTAAGGGAGACCTTGATATTATTATTGTGGCAAGAACCCGTATTTTAACCGTTAAAAGTCCCGCTGTTAAGGATTCTTTTGAAAAACTCCTTAAACAGGCCGAGGTCTTCGGGGAGTAATTTGCAATGAGTAAGATTTTAATTTTACTGGTAAAATTTTACCAAAAATGTATTTCACCCTTGAAAATTCCCTGTTGCAGATTCACCCCAACATGCTCACAATATGCTATTGAAGCCATTACTACTCACGGTGCCTTCAAAGGCACACTTCTTGCAATTTGGCGAGTCTTGCGTTGCAACCCCTTTTGTAAAGGCGGTTTCGACCCCGTTCCTAAAAAGGAAACTAAACTTTAAAAACTACCGACAAGGACGGTGTATAAATTGTTCGATATTCCTTTTATTAACAAACCCTTGGGTTGGGTTTTGGAATTTATCGCAAACCTTATGGGTGGTAACTTTGCCACTTCCATTTTTTTGTTCACACTTCTTATCAATCTTGCGCTTATACCTTTAAGCATTAAAAGCCAAAAATCATCGGTTCAACAAACCCGTATCAAACCTAAACTTGATGATTTGAAAAAGCGCTACGGCAATGATAAACAAAAATACTCTGCCGCAATGCAGAAACTTTATCAAGATGAAAATGTTTCTATGTCTGGCGGATGCTTGCCCTTAATTTTTAGACTTGTTTTAATGATGTCCATTTACTGGATTATTATGTCTCCCCTTACCTACTTGGTAGGTGTTAACAAGGGCGTTCTTGCTGATGCTGCTGCAGCATTCAAAGAAGCATTCCCAAAACTTCACCAAAGCGAACTTAACATAATCGCTGAAATCAATAACCCTGCTTTCACATTTAAGGGTATTGAAACTGTTAGAGACGCTATCACTAAAATCGACTTTAACTTCTTTGGCATTGATTTAACCCAAAAGCCTGTATTCAGTTTTGATATTTTCCACGATTTTAAACCAATTTGGTTTATGCCCATCATTGCTTTTGTATCTCAACTTTTAACAAGTTTAGTTTCAAGTCATATGCAAAAGAAAATCAACCCCGATGCTCCCAGTATGACCGGTATGTTACTCACCATGCCTTTAATTTCTTTATTTATCGGTTTCTCATTACCCGGTGGTGTTACCTTCTATTGGGCTTGTTCATCCATTATCGGCGGTCTTATCCAAACTGCAATTCAGTATTTCTACGGACCCCATAAGATGTTAGCAAAAGAAAGGGTTAAAGAATTAACCAAACAAGCCGATTTCGAAGAAGGTCAAATCAAGAAATTAGGCAAATAGAGAGTAATATAAGGAGGATTTACCTTGATTAAGGAAGCAAAAGGCTTCGGTTCTACCATTGAAGAAGCCAAAGAAAATGCTATCGCAAATTTAGGTGCATCTGATTTTGATGATGTTCAATTTGATGTTATTGCAATGCCTAAAAAGAAAGTATTAGGTATCTTCGGCGGTAACGACGCTGAGGTTAGGGCATACATTGAATTACCTGACAAGAAAACTGCACCAAAGAAAAATGAAAATAAGAAACCCCAAAACACTAAAAAAGCAGAGCCTAAGAAGGCTGAAAAACCTGCTAAAACCGAATCTAAACCCAAGACCAAAAAGGTTGTAAACGATATTCCCGAATTTGGCGAACCCGTAAGCGAAAGTGAATTTACTGCTGACACTGTTGTCGGCAAGGCAATCGCTTACATTAAAACCATTCTTGCAGGAATGGGAATTGAAAATGTTAAAATCACCGTTGCAAGTCGTGAAAATGCATCTCTCATCATCTTAGATGGCGAAGATTTAAGCATTCTCATCGGCCGTAGAGGTGAAACTCTTGATGCTATTCAGTATCTTACCGGTCTTGTTGCCAACAACGGTGGCGGACATTATAAGATTTCTCTTAATGTTAGTGGCTACCGTGAAAAGCGTGAAGAAACCCTCACTCAATTAGCAAACCGTATCGCTGCTCAGGCTTTAAGCGCAGGCAACTGCCGTACTTTAGAGCCTATGAATCCTTACGAGCGTAAGATTATTCACACTGCAATTCAAAACATTGAAGGTGTTTACTCAGGTTCTTTCGGCGAAGGAAGTGAGAGACGTGTTGTTATCGCTCCCGAAGGTGTTGAGCTTAAACCCCGTATGATGAGAAACGGCAAGAGAAATGACCGTCGTGGTTCAAGAAACAAGAGCCGCGCTCCCAAATCCAACACCGTAGCTTCGGCTCCCACAAGAGAACCCAAGCGTGACAGCGATATTCCCCTTTACGGTAAAATTAACTAAACTTTAAGGCGCTGAAATCAGCGCCTTTTTTCTTAAGGAAAGGTAGGTGGAAATATGAAATTAAAAGCCCTTTCGGTTACTTTTACGGCGCTTTTTACTGCAGTTATTTGCATTTTATCCCAAATTTCATTTGCCACACCTTTGATGCCTTTAACTTTTCAGGTTTTGGCAATTGCCCTTTGCGGTTTCACCTTGTCGGTCAAGCAGTCCTTGTCAGCCGTTGTGACCTACCTTTTGTTAGGGTCTTTCGGTCTCCCCGTTTTCTCTAACTTTAAGGGTGGAATTCAGGTGATTTTGGGACCTACAGGTGGTTTTTTAATAGGTTTTATTGTTCTTGCTCTTTTTTGTGGCATTTCCAAAAAAACAGCCAAACCAATTTCAAAAATATTTTTGTGCGGTTTGGGACTTTTGCTTTGCCATTTGGCTGGTGTGTTGCAGTTTAGCCTTGTAACAAGCAACAGTTTTGTTGCTTCCTTTGTTTCGGCTTCGCTGCCATTTATATTAAAGGATATTGTTCTAATTATTTTGGCGTTTTTCTTGTCAAAATTCATCGCAAATCGCCTGAAGGGCATAAAGTTTTAGAATTTAGACCCTTTTTTATAATAAAATTTATACAAAACAACAAAATAAATATTTTTTCAAAAAAGGGGTTGCAATACCCCCTATTTTAGTGTATAATACTAATACAGGAAAACTGAATATCGCGGGGTGGAGCAGTTGGTAGCTCGTCGGGCTCATAACCCGAAGGTCGTAGGTTCAAGTCCTGCCCCCGCAACCAAAATGGAAACAGTCATCCTTGTGATGGCTGTTTTCGTTTTTTCTTAAGACCGGCAGGACTTGAACTAAACACAAAGGCAACATTGGTTGAAAAATTACAGTTTTTATGATATAATTTGTTCGATAAATAAGAATTTGCAGGTGTGCAATGAAGCTGATAGAATTAACTCACAAAAATGAGATTTTCCAAACATATGAGATTTATAAACACTGTATGTTTATGCCTACTGAAGAAAAATTTAATAATAAAGTAGACATATTCTTAAACGATAATTCCGTAAAAATCTTTGCTTGTTTTGAACAAGACAAGATTTTAGGTGTTATGATAGTTTCCTTTATAGAGCAAAAGAAAATTGAAATTATAGGTATTGCAGTAGATGTATCTGTTCGTGGAAAAGGTATTGGCTCTTATATGATAAACCAAGTGCTAAATGATTATGATTTGATTTCTGTATATGCCGAAACAGATAATGATGCAGTTGGGTTTTATTGCAACAATGGTTTCCGTATTGCGGAATTCTCTGAAACCTATGATGACGAAACCGTTGTTCGCTATAAATGCGAATTAACCAAATAGACAAATTCCAATATACCGAATAGTTTCAACGCTGATATCTAAATCGGTGCAACTTGCCAAAAATGGAAACAGTCATCCTTGTGATGGCTGTTTTCGTTTTTTCTTTAATCCTGCCCCCGCAACCAAAAAGACTTTATTGAAAAGTAGGGTCTTTTCTTTTTGTAAAGTTTGCTTGACATTTTAGTGGTTATCTGCTATACTTATTTTTGTAAAGCAAACTTTACATCTTGAATATCTTTTGGGGAGGGATTTTTTTGAAAAACAAAATAGAAGCTATCCGAAAGGAAAAGGGTATTCTCCAAGAAGAGTTTGCCAAGGCCATGGGCGTATCTCGCCAGACTATCAGTTCTTTGGAAAACGGACGCTACAACCCTTCCATCCTTTTAGCCCATAAAATCGCAACATTCTTTAAGATGACCATTGAAGAGGTCTTCATTTTCGAGGAGGAATAATATGAAGAAGAAAGATATAATTTTTGGAGCAATTTGGCTTTTGTTAGGTCTAATTTTAACCGTTTTATGCTGTATGGAAACCTTGGACGAATTTTGGAGTGGTATGGGTTCAGCTTTAATGGTTATCGGTGTTTTGCGTTTGTTCCGTGGCTACCGTTTAAGCAAAAGTGACATCTACCGAGAAAAAAGAAAAGTTGCCGAAACGGATGAACGATTTCACTTTATTCGCAACAAAGCCTGGGCTTGGGCAGGTTATCTGTTTATTATCATTTGTGCTGTAAGTACCATCATTTTCAGACTTTTAGGACAGGATTTGTTATGTATGGTTGCCAGTGGCGCCGTGTGCCTGATGCTGGTGCTATTTTGGATTTGTTTCTTTATTTTAAAGAAAAAGTATTAAAACAACTCTCTTTTTTTACATTCTAAACACTCACCTTTTCGGGGTGGGTGTTTTTTTATAAAAATTTTTTTCTTTTATTGCCAAACCAAATAATATATGTTATAATATGCCAAGTTTACCGATATTAATCGGTTTCAAGGATAAACTAACTTTATGTTAAAATAAAACGGAGGAAAGTTAAAATGGAATTCTTTGGTTTTACCCTTTTTGGTTCTTTAACCTCAGGCGCGCTTATTGCTGTTGCATCCGTAATTTTTTTGGTAGGTCTTGCTCTCACAATTAAGGGTGGCGACTGGTTTGTTGATTCGGCTTCTTGGTTTGCCGAGGCAACCGGTATTCCCAAGTTTGTTGTTGGCGCTACTGTTGTTTCCTTTGCCACAACACTTCCCGAACTCCTCGTTTCGGTAAGAGCTGCTATGAACGGCTCGGCTCAACTTGCAATCGGTAATGCAATCGGTTCGGTTACAGCCAACACAACCCTTATTATGGGTGTTTCCCTTGTGGCTATGGCAGGTGTTGTCAGCCGAAAGAGTTTCTCCCTTAAAGGTAGACTTTTACTCGCAGCCATCATCGGTTTAACCATTCTTTCCCTTGGTGGTGTTCTTCCCACCTGGTCGGCTTATATTCTTTGGGCAATCTTCCTTGTATTTATGATAAGCAACGTCATTGAAGGTAAACAAGGCGCTGAGAATGACACCATTGATGCTCACGAAAAGAAACAAATTCCCTCAAAGATTTTCTTCTTTGTAATCGGAACTGCTTCCATCGTATTTGGTGCAGAGTTCCTTGTTTCTTCGGGTAAAACCATCGCTTCAAGCATCGGTATCAGTGAAACTATCATCGGTTTTACCGTTATTGCCCTTGGAACATCCCTTCCCGAATTTGTTACAACCCTTACTGCAATTCGCAAAAAGGAATCTTCCCTTTCGGTTGGTAACATTATTGGCGCAAATATTATTGACACAACCCTTATCCTTCCCCTTTGCGCCGTTATAAACGGCACTGCTCTTCCGGTTGAAAGGGTTAATCTTACCTTCGACTTCCCCGTTTGTATTGCCGCTTGCGCTGTTGCAATTGTTCCCACAATTATTATGGGTAAATTCAAAAAGTGGCAAGGATATGCCCTTCTTGCAATTTATGTTTCTTACATGGCACTTCTCGTGCTTAACGAAACCGGCATTATTGCCCTTGCTTAACAATAATTTTAAAGATACAAAAACACTCACTTTTTTGGTGGGTGTTTTTTTATATAGATTTATTTTCTCCTTTATGCTATTATTGTGTCAAAGGAAGTGGATATATGAAATTAGTGTTTAACAAAATGAAAACCTCCCAACCTGACCCTTTTATTTTTGAGGATAGTGGAACTTTTTATATTTATGCCACCGCCGAAGAAGGTGTTATAGCATACGAAAGTAAAGAATTGTTGGGCAAATGGACTTATAAAGGCATTGTCACCGATTTTGCAGAAGGGCACACCTTTTGGGCACCTTCGGTTATAAAATTGGATGGCAAATATTATATGTATGTCTCTTGTGTTACCGATGCAGGATTTGAATTTATGCACGTTGCCTGTGCCGACAGCCCCTTGGGCCCTTTTAAAAACGAAAAAATGCTTTATAACCACTTCAGCATTGATTCGCACATGGTTAAAACCGATGCAGGACTATTTTTATGGTATGCAAAAAATAATGTGGACTGTGATTTAGTAGGCACAAGAATTTTTGTGGACCGATTTATTGACCCTTACACACCCGAAAACAATCCCAAAGAGGTGTTGACCCCTGAATTTAACGAGGAAAAATACACACCAAACTGCACTGCCGAAAGAGACTGGTACACAATAGAAGGTCCTTTTTGGTTTAAAGAGGGAGATTGGCAATATCTTATGTATAGCGCGGGTTGTTATCAGGATGACACATATCATATAGGTTATGCCACTGCTAAAACTAACGAGCAAGACTTAAAAAAAGTGAATTTTAAAAAGGTTAAGGATAACAACAATTTTTCACCTTTAATTATCAAAAATTCTTTCGAAGAAGGCACAGGGCACCACAGCGTAATTAAACTAGGTAACGAATATTACGCCATCTACCACGGAAGAGATTATATAAAAACCGCCTCGGCAGACTATGTTGAAAGAAGAACAGCCAGAATTTGCCGACTTACTGTAAAGGCCGGTGTAATCACTGCCGAGCGCTTTGAAGACCACATATAAAACTCCCACTACTTGGGAGTTTTTTTATGACCTATTTCCCCTTCTATAAAGTTGACTTTTTAAAGCGAAAGTGATAAAATATTCTTGATAAAATCTTTTTATCAGAAAAGAATTTAAAAACGATAGGAGACTCAAAAAATGGCTAAAAATCTTGTTTACGACATTCACGACAAACCGCAGCCCGGAAAACTTATTGTTTTCGCAATTCAACAATTACTTGCAATTATGGCAGCAACCATCGCTGTTCCCGCAATTGTTGGCAATGGCATGTCAATTTCCGCAGCGCTTTTCGGCGCAGGTGTTGGTACACTTGTTTACCAACTTTTCACAAAATTCCGCAGCCCCGTTTTCCTTGGTTCTTCATTCGCATTTATAGGTTCTATGTCTGCCGCATTTGCCGGTAGTGCTTCCATGGCTTTAGGCTACTTAGGCCTTCTTCTCGGAGCTCTTTTTGCAGGTCTTGTTTATGTTATCATTGCCCTTGTTGTTAAATTTGTTGGCGTTGGTTGGATAAACAAACTTATGCCTGCAGCAGTTATTGGACCCACAGTTGCTCTTATCGGTTTATCTTTGGCAAGTGCCGCAATAAATGATGTTTTTTCCTATGGTACCAAGGACGGTAACGGCGCATTTATTATGACCGGAAACATTTGGGTTTCCTTCGTTTGCGCAATGGTAACCTTGGTTGTTGTTGTTCTTTGTTCTACATACGGAAGCAAAATGACCAAACTCATCCCCTTCATCATCGGTATTCTCGCAGGTTATGTTGTAGCTTTGATTTTCACTGTTATCGGTTACATTGCTAAAATTGATGCTATAAAGGTTATTGACTTTGCTCCCTTCACAAACCTTGTTGCCGACGGTGTAACACTTAAAACATTTATCGATGTTCCGGCTTTCTCATTTATTGAAGCTGCAAAAGGCATTAAAGATTTCAATGTAACATACCTTGTAACAGTTGCTGTGGCTTATATTCCTGTTGCTTTCGTTGTATTTGCTGAACATATTGCTGACCACAAAAATCTTTCCAGCATTATTGAGAAAGACCTTCTTAATGACCCCGGTCTCCATCGTACCCTTCTCGGTGACGGTATCGGCTCGGTAGCAGGTGCTTTCTTCGGCGGTTGCCCCAACACAACCTACGGTGAATCGGTTGGCTGTGTTGCTATTACCCGTAACGCTTCTATCGCAACCATTACCACAACTGCTGTTATGGCAATGCTCATTTCCTTCCTTTCACCCTTTGTTGCATTCCTTGACTCTATCCCCGGATGTGTTATGGGTGGCGTTTGCATTACCCTTTACGGCTTTATTGCAGTATCCGGCCTTAAGATGATTCAAAAGGTTAACTTGGAAGACAATGCAAACCTCTTTACCGTTTCGGTTATTTTAATTACCGGTATCGGTGGTATGGCAATTTCTATCGGTAAGGTTACTATCACTGCTATTGCTTGTGCTTTAATTAGTGGTATTCTTATTAATATTCTTTTAAACAAATTCAAAAAACCCCAGGATACAAAGGAAGATTAAAATGAAAACTTATGAAAATGTAACCATCTTTAACCATCCCCTGATTAGTCATAAAATTGCAATTCTTCGTGATGAGAAAACAAGCATGAAAGAATTTCGTGAACTAATCGAAGAAATTACTACTCTTATGACCTTTGAGTGCCTTAAAGATGGTGTTCCCACCGTCGAAAAACAAGTTACAACTCCTCTTGAAACCTGCACACAAAAGGTTGTTTTGGATGACTCTATCGTTATTGTTCCAATTTTAAGAGCAGGCCTCGGAATGGTCAACGGTGTTCACGCATTGTTCCCATCAGCCAAGGTTGGCCACATTGGTCTTTGCCGTAATGAAGAAACCTTGGAACCTTACGAATACTACTGCAAACTTCCTGACGGCATTGAGGACAAACTTGTGCTTATTGTTGACCCCATGTTAGCAACAGGCGGAAGCGCTTGTGATGCAGTTTCCCGTTTAAAAGACCGTGGCTGTAAAAACATTAAATTTATGGCAGTTATCGGCGCTCCCGAGGGTGTTAGCAAATTAGCTGAAACCCACCCCGATATCCCTGTTTTCGTTTCTACTCTTGATAGAGAACTCAACGAAAACGGATATATTCTTCCAGGGTTAGGCGACGCAGGTGACCGACTTTTCGGTACAAAATAATTTTAAAAAATCCCAAGTTTTATAACTTGGGATTTTCTTTTTAGCCCACCTCGGGCAAACCTTTAATACAAGTGAGAATTGTTATTACACCCGACAAAAGACAGGTGCTTAAAAGTCCTAACCAATCCACATCGGTAATGCCAAAGGTATTACTGCCTATAATCGCAAGGGCAGTTTCGGCAACGGTTTTAAGGCTTCGAACCAAGGTCGCCCTAATCCACCTTTTGGCTTTATTGCTTAGTTTCATTCTAAATCACCTCCGCTTGAAAACCGTCAATTTCTTGTCCTAAAATTCCTGCAAACCCGTTGTTTTGGTCTTGAGTGTCATACCCTGTAACCCAAGGAAGCCACTTCCCACTTTTCTTTAAATGGACACGATATCTGACTTTTTGAGTATCAGATTTAAGCATTACTCCATCAATGCTTCGACCAAAAAGACCGGCATAGTCGGTGCGGTTTTTGACTTCAGGCAACCATTTTCCACCTTTACAATGAACCTTGTATGTAACATTTCCAACCGAAAGATTAGCAAAAATACCGCATATACTGTGACCGAAAATTCCCGCATAATCCTCGCAATTTTCAACATTTGGAAGCCATTTTTTGTGAAAACCATCCCACGCTTGATAAATTATATCCGCCTTTTGCTCGGCAGTTATTTCAGAGGAAAGTCCCAAAAATTCAACAATACCTTCAGCGACCGCCTTGGCATAAGCCTCTTGTCCTGCCTTGGAAGTGATTATTTTATAATCATTTGTACCATCCATAAACCCACCTTCGCAAAGAACGGCGGGTATTTTATTTTGCTTAATAATATAAAATTCCGCTTTTTTAATACCGCGCCCTTTAAGACCTGTATAGGACACCATTTTTTTATAAATAATCTCAGCCAAACGGTTATCTTCCCTAGTGGGATTTTTATCAGTATAAATCTCAACACCCGTAGCACTGCTCCAAGTAGAACTCAGGGCATTATGATGAATAGAAATCAAGAGACTTACCCCTGCATTAATATATTTAGAATATCTTTTGGCAAGGGTTTCATCGGTTTGTCCTTCGTTATTGTCCAAACGAATAATTTGCACATCATAGCCTTTTAATAAATCTTCTACCATATCGCAAACCTTGTCATTTAAACTCCATTCTTTAATGCCGTCAGGTGTTTGTTTCCCCGCAGTATTAAGTCCGTGTCCAGCATCTAAGGCTATTTTGCAAACTGCCATTAGATTTGCTCCTTTACTTCTTGTTGTGAAATTTCATACCAAGCATTTTGGTTAGCAGTTTCAGGAAGCACAACTGTTGTGCCGTATGTTTCACCATTTGTCAAATATTTACCTTCATCTGCAGTCAAAATTATTTGAGTAATTATATTTTTTGTCATTATTTTTCCTCCTAATATGCCAAAGTCCAATTTTTAGCGGTTATTGTTGCCTTTTGAGTGTCGGTCAATTTTGCGCCAACAGTTGCGTGAAGAGTAAGAGTTTGGGTTGTTTGCCCTGTTAAATCAGCAAGGCAGTCAATTATATTTTGAATACTTGCGTTGCTTAATATTGGCGAGTTAGGGAAACCTATATTTTTAGATATAACACCCTCAAAGGTTATATTTTCAATCTTTGTACAATATGAAAAAGTTCGGTCAAACTCAATATCATTTCGCACAAGCACAATTTTTTCAACTGTAACTATTGCACGATTGCTATAAAAAGTTCGTGTAAGCGTCTTGTGGTTCACAACTATATCAACATTAACTTCCGTCATTAAAGAACTGTCAAAAATGCTCGGACTTGCACTTGCAATCGTTATATTATATTTCGGGTTAAATGTCGTATCATCCCAACCAATGCCATAAAAAGCACTGGAATAATCAATGCGATTTCCATTTTCTTGGTAGTTGTCCCAAAAAGTATCGTAGTAGGTATCACCACCGCCTACCGATATTTCCCCTATTTTTTCGGCATAGGTGTCTATTGTTCCATTTCCAACTTCAACACCCTTTTCTTCAATAGCGGTTTTAATATTTGCCTTAGCATTTTGGAGTCTTTGAATTTCAGTTGCTATACTCATAATCAAATACCCCCAAGCAAGGTTTCAATATCGCCCAAAGAATTTTGAAATTCAGTTTTAGTAACACAATAATCTATTCTTGCTGCAAGATTTTTAATTAAATTATCCGCCCAAACTTCATTGTCCTCTATTTTTTTAAGTAAAGTTTTTTCTAATTGAGCCACCGCTTTACCGCTTTGTGCATTTTCGCTTTCAGGTTTGTAAACTTGATCAATAATTGCATCTTTACCGGGGTCACCTTTTTCGCCCTTTTCACCGGTGTCGCCTTTTTCACCTGTTTCTCCGGTATCACCCTTTTGACCTTGTTCTCCCTTATCGCCTTTTGGACCCTTAAGGGAAGCCAAGTGTTCCTCGGTGAAATCTGAGTATTTAAAAGGTTCTCCTTTGTCTCCTTTTTCACCTTTATCTCCTTTTTCACCCTTAAATTTACCGCTTTCTAAATCCTCTTTAAAGGAATTTACAAGGTTTTTAGTTTCAGTGGTTTGGGATAAAATTTGAGCGTATACGCTTTGGGTTGGTTCGGCGGGTTTATCCCCCTTCTCGTAACCGCTTTCTAAAACTTTAATTTCACCTCTTGCGGTTGTAGCAAGAACATCCCCGTCGTTTCCAAAAACCGAAACAGTAAAACTGTCGGGTTTTATAACTTCAAAGGGGACTAAACATTCATCCTCTGCGGTGCAATATTGATTATCCGCGTTCAACAAAATCTCCACTGCAGTATCACCATTTTTAAAAACCACTGTTTTAGCAAGGTTCTCCCAATTTTGCGGAAAACTAAACTTTATTTTTTCAAACATAACACTATCTGAAACGGTTTCCGTTGGAGAATTTATTGTACCATTTTCCAAAATTTCTACATTAATCATTATTTTTCTCCTTTTCATTATTGTATCCAAAGCCTACCCTCCGCTAAGCCTTAAGATTTGATACTAACTGTAGAAAGAGACGAACATAAAATTTGTAAACCTTTTTGTTTTAAAAATTGGCATAAAAAAATCCCACGGTTTAAAACCGTGGGATTTATAGGATTTAAAATTAATAATTTTCTTTTCTAACTTCGAAATAAGCCTTAGGATGAGCGCAAACAGGGCAAACTTCGGGAGCCTTTTTGCCAATTACCAAGTGACCGCAATTGCGGCATTCCCACATGGTTTCCTCAGCCTTTTCAAACACCTTTTGCATTTCAACATTATTAAGAAGTTTAAGGTATCTTTCTTCGTGGGTCTTCTCAATAGCAGCAACCATACGGAACTTTTTAGCAAGTTCGGTGAAACCTTCTTCTTCGGCTTCATCAGCAAAGGTAGCGTACATATCGGTCCACTCATAATTTTCACCCTCAGCCGCAGCCTTAAGGTTTTCAGCAGTGGTACCTAATGCCTTTAACTCTTTGAACCACATTTTAGCGTGTTCTTTTTCGTTGTTGGCAGTATCAAGGAAAATAGCGCTTATTTGCTCGTAACCTTCCTTTTTTGCAACAGATGCAAAGTATGTGTACTTATTGCGAGCCTCAGATTCACCCGAAAAAGCTGCTCTTAAATTTTGTTCAGTCTTTGTACCTTTTAAATCCATTTTTATCACCTCAAAATATATTTAAAGCTTAAAGCTTTATTTCAAAAATCCGTTAACAATTTGCTCTTCAGCCTCTTGTTCGGTAAGACCTAAAGTCATAAGTTTAATTAATTGCTCACCCGCAATTTTGCCGATTGCCGCCTCGTGAATAAGGGAAGCATCAATATGGTTAGCGGTAATCTCGGGCACTGCCGAAACCTTGGCATTATCCATTATAATTGCATCACACTCGGTGTGACCGCTACAAATATTGTTACCATTTATACGGGATAAAAACAACTGATATGAATTATCTTTTGCAACCGAGCGAGAAATAACGTTAGCGCTGGAATTTTCGCCGTCCAAATCAACGGTAAAATCGGTTTTTGCAGTTTCTACACCACTTGTCATCAACTTTTCTCTAATAACCAAAGTAGCATTATCTTTAAGTTTGGCAGTCGTTTTACGGTCGGTGGAGTCAACACCGCTAAGTTGGGTTGTCTCCATCTCCATATATCCGCCTTCATCAATATTTATAACAGTTGTGGGGTTCATATTGCTTTCACCCTTACCGTCGGCAATACCGATATGTTTTTCAGCATAGGTAACTTTTGAATTTTTACCAACAAAAAAGGTATGAACACCATCATGACGGGATTCCTCGTCACCGCAGTTATGAATACCACATCCTGCAACAATTTCAACATCGCAGTTTTCACCAATGTAAAAATCATTGTAAACCAGTTCTTTTAAACCTGTTTGGCTAATTATTACTGGAATATGAACCTTTTCACCCTTAGTATTGGCTTTTATTATGATATCTATTCCGGGTTTATCAGTTTTTGTTCTAATATCAATATTTTCAGTAACACGTCTGCTTTCAAGTTCACTGTTCGCACGAATATTGTAAGCGCCATCGGGGGTGCCTTCCATATCGGCAATAATCTTTAAAAGCTCTAATTCGGTATTATTCATTTAGTTTCCCTCCGTTTGAGCTTTTAGTACCGAACAACCCATATCGGTTGTATGAAGAAGTTCGGGTAAAATTTCGTCCTTGGTGCCTTCAGCCTTCAAACTTCCGTTTGCTAAAACAATTACCTTGTCAGCAATATTCAAAATACGCTCTTGGTGGGAAATAATTATAATAGAACCACCCAAGGTATCATGCATTTTTTCAAAAACTTTAATAAGGCTCTTGAAACTCCAAAGGTCAATTCCGGCTTCGGGTTCATCAAAAATAGAAATTTTTGTTGAACGGGCAAGAACGGTTGCAATTTCAATTCTTTTAAGTTCGCCACCCGAAAGGGAAGCGTTAACCTCGCGGGAAATATAATCCCTGGCGCATAGACCCACTTGAGATAAATAATCACAAGCCTCGCTAATGCTGACCTCGCGACCTGATGCAAGACTGATTAAATCGTGAACCGTAATACCCTTGAAACGAACAGGTTGTTGAAAAGCAAAACTAATGCCCTTCTTTGCCCTTTCGGTAATGGATAAATCGGTAATATCCTCACCATCAAGCAAAATTTGACCGCTTGTGGGTTTTATAATTCCAGCGATCAGTTTTGCTAAGGTAGATTTACCGCCACCGTTAGGGCCGGTAATTACCACAAAACCATTATCTATTTTTAAACTTAAGTTTTTAATAATATCCTTACTGCCTTCTTCATTTTCGGCGGTAAAGGAGATGTTTTTTAACTCTAACATCGTATCCTCCGTTTTATTAATCCTTAGAATATAATACCCCTTTTTTATAAAAAAATCAACAGTATTATTGCTTTGCGCAGCCACTTTTTAACTAATTTTTCAAATAGTTAAAAAAATATTGATTATAACCGAATAAAGTGATAAAATAAGTGATGATTTAGGAGTGATTTTAATGATTAAAATAGGAATCGTAGGATACGGCAACTTAGGTCGCGGCGCCGAAAGCGCCATTTTGCAAAACCCCGATACCGAACTTTACGGTGTCTTTTCCCGCCGTGACCCTACAACCGTTAAAACCCTTACAGGGGCTAATGTTTATCATTTGGATAATATTTTGGACCACAAAGGAAACATTGATGTTCTTATAATTTGCGGCGGTTCGGCTACTGACCTTCCTGTTCAAACACCTGCTTTGGCTGAACATTTTAATGTTGTGGACAGTTTTGACACCCACGCTAAAATCCCGGAACACTTTGAAAATGTTGACAAAAAGGCAAAGGAAGGCTCAAATATTGCTCTCATTTCGGCAGGTTGGGACCCCGGTATGTTCTCAATTAACCGTCTTTATGCCGAGGCAGTTTTGCCCGAAGGCAAGGACTATACTTTTTGGGGCAAAGGCGTAAGCCAAGGCCATTCGGACGCTATTAGAAGAATTGAAGGCGTTATTGATGCCCGTCAATACACAATACCTGTTGAGAAGGCTGTAGAATCGGTTAGAAAGGGTGAAAACCCCGAACTTTCAACACGCGAAAAACACACCAGACTATGTTTTGTTGTAGCAAAAGAAGGCGCCGATTTAGAACGCATTGAAAAAGAAATCGTAACAATGCCCAACTACTTTGCCGATTATAACACCACCGTTAACTTTATAACTGCCGAAGAAATGAAACGTGACCACAGCGGTATCCCCCACGGCGGTATGGTTATCAGAAGTGGTAAAACCGGATTAAATAAGGAAAATACCCATATTATTGAGTATAGTTTAAAACTAGACTCCAACCCCGAATTTACTTCCAGTGTTATTTTGGCATATGCCAGAGCAGTAGTTAGAATGAGCAAAAAAGGAATGACAGGTTGCAAAACCGTTTTCGATGTTCCCCCTGCATACCTCTCACCTAAATCGGGCGAAGAATTAAGAAAATATTTACTATAAAGAAAAAACTCCCTTAAAAAGGGAGTTTTTTATATGTTAACTGATTTTCAATTTTAACCTTAATTTGTCGCTTATCATTGCAATAAATTCACTGTTGGTAGGTTTTCCGCGCTCAATTTGAATTGTATAGCCAAAGTAGGAATTAAGCACGTCAATATCCCCTCTTTCCCAAGCAACCTCAATAGCATGTCGGATGGCCCTTTCCACTCTTGAAGCAGTTGTGCTGTGTTTTTTGGCAACGGTTGGATATAAAATTTTGGTCACCGAATTAATAATATCCCCATTTTTTATGGAAAGCATAATGGCTTCTCTTAAATAATTATACCCCTTTATATGAGCGGGAACACCAATTTGATGAATAATTTCAGTTATCATAAGTTCCAAATTTGTATCGGTAATTACATTATCTTTAACTACCAATGGATGGCTTTGATTTTTCCAACCGGAAAGTTGTATTATTCTTTGCGCCATAATATTAACATCAAAAGGCTTCAAAAAATAATAATCCACACCGCCGTCAATCAATTCCTTTTCAAGCCTGCCATTATCAAAACCCGACATAGCCATTATAAGCGGTTTATTTTTCAAATTGCCTTCTTCTATATTTTTAATAACACCCAATATATCCATATTAGGCATAAATACATCAGCTAAAATTATATCCGGCATTTCTTTTTTTACCGTTTCAATTATCTTAAATCCATCTTTGGGACAAAGAATAACCTTCATTCCGTATGCCTTAAATGTTCTGGCGCAACTTTCTCCTAATTCCGATGTATCGTCCGCTACAACTATCTTCAACTCTTTTTCCATAATATTTCGCACTCCTTTGTGTCTTTTCCCATATATTACCATATTTAATAGGTAAAAGCAACATTTTTTACAATAATTACATAATTTTGTGGAAAAATTATAGAATTTTATTTTTCCCGACTTTTTTCGACACATTCAAAATTCAAATTACGCTATAAATCATTTATTATACACTAATTCACAACAAGGTTTCGATTGATTTTTCATATTTAAAATGCTATAATATAAAGTACAACAAAATAACGCCAATTTATTGTTTAGTTTAATAAATTCGGCAAAAAATAATAAATTATATTGGAGTTTATGAGCAATGAAAATCGTAATTTGTATCGGCAGTTCTTGCCACATTAAAGGTTCCCGTCAGGTTGTTGAACAACTTCAAAAACTAATCAAAGAAAATAATCTTACCGAAAAAATTGAACTCAGCGGCACCTTTTGCATAGGCCAATGCCAACAAGGTGTTTGCGTAACTGTTGATGATAAATTTTATTCGGTTACACCCGAAACCGTTAACAGTTTCTTTGAAGAAACCGTTAAATCCGCTTTTTAATTAACTTATAATATTTTTGCTAAAATTAGAGGGGAAATTATGCCTAACTGTTTAACACTTAAAAAATCCAACTGCAAAAACTGTTATAAATGCATTCGCCACTGTCCTGTAAAATCCATTCGTTTTTCAGGAAATCAGGCTCATATTATTGGGAACGAATGTATCCTTTGCGGTCAATGTTTTGTTGTTTGCCCCCAAAATGCAAAGGAAATTGTAAACGAAACCGAAAAGGTTAAGGTACTTCTTCAATCGGGCGAACCTGTTTTTGTAAGTCTTGCTCCTGCCTTTGTTGCCAACTATGAAGGCGTTGGTATAAACTCTATGAAAAAAGCCCTTAAATCACTAGGGTTTTACGATGTGGAAGAAACCGCCATTGGCGCCACCATTGTTAAAAACGAATACGAAAGAATGCTAAAAGAAGATGACCGCAGTGTTCTTATATCTTCTTGCTGTCATTCCATTAATTTACTTATTCAAAAATACTTCCCCCAAGCTTTAGCATATTTAGCCGACGTAATGTCCCCCATGCAGGCTCATTGTTATGACATAAAGAAACGTTATCCCAATGCAAAAACAGTTTTCATAGGACCCTGTGTTGCAAAAAAGGACGAAGCCGAACATTACGGCACTATTGTAGACGCTGTGCTAACCTTTGAGGAACTAACCGCTTGGTTTAAAGAGGCTGATATTCAACTGGAACCCGAGAAAGAAAATAACCCCAACAGCCGCGCAAGATTTTTCCCCACCACCGGTGGTATTTTAAAAACTATGGTTCAAGATGCTCCGGGATATACATATTTAGCCCTTGACGGCGTTACAAACTGTATTGAAGCGCTCAAGGATATTATCGACGGCAAAATAACCAACTGTTTTATTGAAATGTCGGCCTGTGTAGGCAGTTGTATCGGCGGACCCATTATGGAGAAAAACCACCGTTCCCCCGTTAGAGACTATATTGCCGTTTCTAACTTTGCAGGTGAAAAAGACTTTGAAGTTCAAAGTCCCTCTATTTCCGAACTTAAAAAAGATTTTGAATTTATAGAACATAAATTACCTCAACCCAGCGAAATGGAAATTAACAACATTTTACGCCAAATGGGTAAATTCAAGCCCTCACAAGAGCTCAACTGCGGTTCTTGCGGATATAACACCTGTCGTGAAAAGGCCGCTGCCATTGTGCAAGGCAAAGCGGAAATTTCCATGTGCTTACCCTTCTTAAAGGACAAGGCCGAAAGTTTTTCCGATACCATTGTTAAAAACACCCCTAACGGTCTTATTGTTTTAAACGAGCAATTGGAAGTTCAACAAATCAACGATTCGGCTATGAATATTATGAATATCCGCTCAGCTTCAGATATTTTAGGCGACGGAATTATCCGTATTCTTGACCCCACACCATTTATGAACGTTTTAAGAACGGGCAAGAATATCAAGGATGAACGAACCTATCTTGCGGAATACGATTGTTATGTTGAAGAAACCATTGTTTATGATAAAGATTCCCATTTGTTGGTAGCCATTATAAAGGATATTACCGAACAAGAAAAAGAACGGGAGAAAAAGGAAAACATCAGCCGCCAAACTGTGGAAGTTGCTGATAAGGTGGTTGACAAACAAATGCGTATTGTTCAGGAAATTGCATCTCTCTTGGGCGAAACTGCAGCCGAAACAAAAATTGCTTTAGCAAAACTCAAGGAGTCTATAAGTGATGAATGATTTGTGTGCAGATATAGGCTTTAAAAGTATTAATCATCACGGTGAACAACTTTGCGGAGACCATATTGATATTGTAGAGCCGGACGAAAACTCTACCGTTATCGTTTTATCCGATGGATTGGGAAGCGGTGTTAAAGCAAGTATATTATCCACCCTTACCTCTAAAATTATTTCAACTATGATGGCAGAAGGTTTGCCCTTGGAAGAATGTGTTTCAACCATTGCCGCAACCCTTCCCGTTTGCTCGGTGAGAGGCGTGGCATATTCCACCTTTACCATTATCCACATCAAAAACAATACTACTGCTGAAATAATTCAATATGATAATCCACAGGTTATTTTCCTTAGAGACGGAGAGAATTTTGATTACCCCAAAACCGAAATGCATATTGAGGGCAAAAAAATCCTCAAATCGGTCATAAAACTCAGAGAAAATGACACCTTTATTGCCATGAGCGACGGTTGTCCCCATGCGGGTATAGGAATTTCCTACAATTTCGGTTGGAAGCGAGAAGATATTATAAACTTCATGGAAACATTGGCTCCCGTGGGTTATACCGCTAAAACCCTTTCAACCATGTTAGTGGATGAATGCGATAAACTTTACGGTTTTAAACCGGGTGACGATGCTACCGCTTGTGTTGTTAAAATCAGGAAAAGGGAACCCATGAATATTCTTTTCGGTCCTCCATCCAACCGCGATGACGCCGACCGAATGATGTCGCTGTTTTTCTCCAAAATCGGAAAACACATTATCTGTGGTGGAACTACATCTACTATTGCTGCAAAATATTTAAGAAAGCCCTTAAAGGCATCTCTTAATTTCGAACAATCAGATATTCCGCCTATCGCCGAACTTGAAGGTGCCGACCTTGTAACCGAAGGTGTAATTACGGTAAACCGTGTTCTTGAATACGCAAAAGATTACCTGAAAGACAATACCCGTTACGAGGAATGGAGTTTTAACCGTGACGGCGCTTCCCTTATAAGCCGTTTGCTTTTTGAGGAAGCCACCGATATTAATTTCTTTGTGGGCCGTGCTATTAATCCTGCCCACCAAAATCCCGACCTTCCCATAAACTTTAGTATTAAGATGAGCTTGGTAGAAGAATTATCAGAGTGCCTCAAAAAAATGGGTAAACGAATTAAGGTCAGTTACTTCTAAAAGGAGAAAATTATGAGAAAGTTTGACACTAAAGTTCAATATCTTAAGTATAAAGTATTGCGTGAAGTTGCTCGTAAAGCGTGGAACGATACACTTTATGATGAACTTTTAGACATACCTAAATTAATCGTTCCGGGCAAAACCCCTACCATGAGATGTTGCGTTTATAAAGAACGTGCTATTTTAGCGGAACGCATTAAAATCGCAATGGGAGGAGACAAAACAAATCCCAACATAATAGAGGTTATTGACATTGCTTGTGACGAGTGCCCTGCAGCAGGATTTGAAGTTACCACTTCTTGCCGTGGTTGTTTGGCTCACCGTTGTGAAGATGTTTGTAAAAGAGGCGCCATCACATTTGACCACAACCATATAGCCCATATTGACAAATCCAAATGTGTGGAATGCGGTCTTTGCGCAAAAGTTTGCCCTTATTCTGCAATCATAAATCGCAAACGCCCCTGCCAAATTGCTTGTAAGGTAAAGGCGATTTCCATTAACGAAGATAATGCCGCACTTATTGATAATGACAAATGTATTCAATGCGGTGCTTGTGTTTATCAATGTCCATTTGGTGCCATTAGCGATAAATCCTATATTTTAGATGCTATTAACGCCATTAAAAACAGTAATAACAATAAAGATTATAAGGTTTATGCTGTGGTTGCCCCCTCAATTTCCAGCCAGTTCACCTACGCAAGACTCGGTCAAGTTATATCCGGACTTAAAGAATTAGGTTTTTACACCGTTATTGAGGCCGCATTAGGCGCTGATATGGTTGCCTACCATGAAGCCAAAGAATTAGCCGAAAAAGGATTTTTAACAAATTCTTGTTGTCCTGCTTTTGTGCAGTATATAAAATCCGCATTCCCCCAAATGTTACCCCTTGTTTCGGGAAATCTTTCTCCCATGGCTACCCTTGCGAAATACATTAAGGAAACCGACAAAAATTCAAAAGTTATATTTATTGGACCTTGCACCGCCAAAAAGTATGAAGCCCAACTTGACAATGTTAAGCCCTATATAGACGCTGTTTTAACCTTTGAAGAATTGCAAGCATTGTTTGACAGTTTGGACATTGATATTACCAAACTTGATGAAGATGTACTTGATAACGCTTCCTACTTTGGTAGAATTTTCGCCCGTTCAGGCGGACTTACCGATGCGGTCAAAGAAGCGCTTAAAGAACAAAATCTTGATTTTGACTTAAAACCTGTAACATGTGATGGTATTGAAGCCTGTCGTGTTGCACTTTTAAAGAAAAGTAAAAATGTGCTGGATGGCAACTTTATTGAAGGTATGGCATGTGTTGGCGGTTGTATTGGCGGTGCCGGTTGCCTTACACACGGAGAGAAAAACAAGGCGCAGGTTGATGAATATGGCCGTGAAGCCTTAGAAAAAAACATTCAAGACGCCATCTCAATCCTTAAATAAAACCTAGGCGGAGCAAATCCTTTGCTCCGCTTCTTTTTTCTTGAAAAAATGATATGTTTATGATATAATGCTACTGTATGTAAAGATTTTATAATGCGAGGTATTTTTTAATGTATCGATTAAGAGTAATCGTATCCGTTTTAGCCGTTATAAGCGTCTCTTTGATGACTATATTCGGACTTTTAGATATGGATAAAAGAAACGCTCCTTCCCTTTATTGCAAAAAGTCTGAAACCATTAGTGTTCCAACAAATACCACTGATGAAGAACTTTTAAAATTTGTTGCCGCAATGGACCGTGAAGACGGTGACCTTAGCAAAAAAATAGTAGTTGAGCGTCAATCCTACTTCTTGGAAAAAGGTCTTACCACCATTGTTTTCTCGGTTTGCGACAGTGACAACAACACCGCAAAACTCGAGAGGAAACTTCGCTTCACCGATTATCATTCCCCTGAAATCAAAATGAACAATGACCTTATTGTTCCTATAAAAGGCAATGTTATCTTTAAAAATTCTGTAAGCCTTATTGATAAATATGACGGCGACCTTACTTCTCATATTAAAATTATTTCTCCCAGTTATAATCGCCTTGTAGCCGGTGAGTATGACATTAACTTTAAGGTTACCAACTCTTTTAGCGACACTTGTGACATTACTGTTAAAGCCATCGTTACCGAGGAAGATTATTCGGCGGCAACTATTCGCCTTTCGGAGTATCTAATCTATGTGGACAAGGGCGAAGAAGTTGACTTTGCTTCTTATATCACCAATGTTTTAAACCACTTCGGTCAAAATTATACTGTAGATAATGTTGTTGTGGACTCATCGGAATTCAAAGCCGATAAGAGCGGTACATACAATGTATTTTATTCTATTAAATCAGGTTCGGCCACAGTAACCAAAACCCGTATGGTAGTAATTGTAAGGGAGGATTAAAAATTGAGAGAACTTAAATTATCCTTAATAAATCCTTTTTCCCTTGTAGAAGACCTTATTCGCAACTGGTGGGTTATTTTGCTTTCAGCAATTATTGGATTTAGCGGTTTTCAGGTTTATAATTCTGCCTTTGTTGTTGAGGAATACACCAGCAGTACCACAATTGCCGTTAATTTAAGCGGATATACCGACAGTGCAACAGCAACTTCCCTTTCAAGAACTATCGAAATCGCCGAAGCTTTCCAAAATGTACTTAAAAGTTCAGCTTTAATCGATGTTGTTGAGGAAGAAATCGACAGTAAAATCACAGGCACATTAAATGCCGCACAAAAAGCCGAAACCAACCTTATCACCCTATCGGTTACCGATATTTCCCCCGAAAAAGCATATAAAACATTAAAATCGGTTTGCGAAAACTATCACATTTTGACCGACAGCGCTTTTAGCAATATTGTTATAAGCGTTGTAACACCGCCTTCAATGGCTACCCGCTCAAATGTTATGGGCGTTATAATAAAATCGGTATTTTGCGGTTTTATTATGGCGGTTTTATGCATTGCTATAATTCTTGTTTTGTCTTATTTTAGAGATACAGTTAAAAACCCCTCCGATGTTGAGGCTTTACTTGACTGTAAACTATTCGGTAAAATTGACCATATAAATAAAAACAGCGCTAAACTCAAGGATAAAGTTATTGGTCTTATGATGAATAACCCCCTTATCGACTACCGTTTCAGCAATTGTTTTAGAGCTATGGCAATTAAGCTTTTAAGTGTAAAAAGAACTAAAAACATTAAATCAATTATGATAACAAGTATTGCCGAAAACGAAGGCAAAACCACCGTCAGCGTAAACCTTGCGTTGGCTTTGGCCGAAACCGGCAAAAAGGTAATTTTAGTTGACTGTGACTTTAAACTTCCCGCAGTTTATAAATTCTTCACCAACACACCCGTTGAGGACTCCCAAGAATTAGCCCTCTACTTAAAGGGTGATACTACCGATTACACTTCTACCGTTAGATACGATAAAAACACAAGTCTTTATCTTGCAGGTGGCAAAAAGCAATATCGCAACTCTTCGGAAATTATCAACAGCCGTCGTTTTGCCAACTACATTAAGTTATTAGAAGAAGATTTTGACTTTGTTATAATTGATACACCGCCCGGCGGAATTACCGTTGACTCGGAAATCGCATCTGAAAAGGTTGATGGCTTATTACTTGTTGTAAGACAAGACTTTACCGAAGTTGAGCCAATTAACGATTATATTTCCAATGTTAGCAACGATAAGTTATTGGGTTGCGTTTTCAACAATGTTTCAACCCTTAACTTCGCTTATAAATCCGACTCGGACAATGAAATTTACAGTCAAGGAGGAATTTAAGTGAGCGCAGCAGATACAAAACAATCTCAAAACCCCGAAACTGTTGAGTATAGTGATATTTTCAAACTACTCGGTAGAATGTTAGGTCTTATGAAACGTCATTTCTTAAAGGTTTTATGCATTGTAATCGCCTTTACTTTATTAGCGCTTACCTATTCATTTATCACCTATTCTCCCCGTTATAAATCCAGTGTCACCTTTACAATTACACCTCTTGTCCTGAGTGACTCGGAAAGCGGTATTTCGGTTTATAAATTTAACTATGTTAATTCATTTGCCGACCAAATGAATAAAACCTTCCCCCACATCGCCGAAAGCGAAGCATTAAGAGAAACTATTGCTTACGATTTGGGCCGCCCAATGAATGGTAGAATTGTTGCTGAGCCTATTACCGGTTCTAACATTTTTAAGGTTACTGCCATTAGCCCATCAGCCAAAGATGCCAACGATATTATGAAATCTTTCGTAAAATCCTACCCCAACATTGCCGAGCATATTATTGGTGATACCCGAATCAAACTCATTCATTCTTCCGGCAAACCTGACAAGCCATATAACGCGCCCAATTATTTACTATATGCTTTAATTGGCGCATTAGTAGGTATTTGTTTTAACCTTGCAGTATTTTATTTCATCGCCAATTATACCCAAACAATTAAGGATAAAAACGATATCACAACCAAACTTAACAGTCACTACATTTGCACCGTTCCCCGTATAAACTTTAAGCGTAGCAGTAATGAAAATTCAAGTTTAATTAAGATGTCCGCAAAACTTCCTGACTTTGTTGAAGCAATGCGTGTTCTTAAGAAAAGAGTATCCTCTCTTCTTAGAGAAAACGAAAAAGTTATTGCTATAACAGGTACAACTTTGGGTGAAGGAACTACTACAATTTCTTATAATCTTGCCCAAACAATGGCAAACGGAAACTCAAAAACCCTTTTAATTGATATGGATATTGTTGGTCGCACACTTCAAAATGCTTTACTTAAAGACCCTAAAAAGTGCATCGGCATTACCGATGTTATTGTAAAAGGTGCCGAGCTTGAAAAAAGCATTTGCAACATTTCCGAAAACTTTGATGTTCTTTTTGCCGGTTTATCCAACTGCAAATACAATAACGCCGATTTTAAAAAGGTGTTCAAAGAACTAAAAGAAAAATATGATTACATTATCGTTGATATGCCTCCCGTAGGTGTATTACCATCGGTTGCGTTGGTTGCTAACCTTTGTGATAATATTATATTTACCGTTAAATCAGATGACACAGGCATTAGCCGCATTAAAAACGCTTTACAGTACATTCTTTACAGTAAGGCAAGACTTATCGGTTTTGTTATTAACAGTCACAACACCGGCTCAAGTTACGGTTATGGCGGTTATACTTCAGGCTACGGTTATCGTTCAAGATATCGTTACCGCTCCCACTACCGCAAATACGGTTATGGCGGTTACGGTGGCTACGGCATTGATGTTGCTTCCGAAAGAAATAAAAATAAACGATAAAAAAAGAACTGGCAATTTTAATTTGCCAGTTCTATTATTATGCCTATTGTTCCTCGTTTACCATTTGTGGCTCGGTGGGAATGTAAATCCTTACTGTTGCAACAAGTGCAAATATCGGACACATCTATATTTTCAGGAAGTATTCCCGAATTAATTAAAATTTGGCGATTTGCCTCAATTAAATCGAGCATATATTTTCCGTTGCCTTTAGTCAATACAAAATCATCCAAATTCAAAAAATCAATTTTCTTGAATTCATTAATAACGGGGTCGTCAACCTCATAACAACACTGGCCAATATTAGGGCCAATTCCTGCAATTATATCCTTAGGATTACAACCAAATTCTTTTACCATTTTATCAACAGTACATTTGCCGATAAGTTTCACCGTTCCTCGCCATCCTGCATGGGAAGTTGCCACAACCCTTTTAACAGGGTCATAAAAAACAAGCGGTGTGCAGTCAGCATATTGAGTAACAAGGGCCACATTAGGACAGTTAGTAATAAGTCCATCCACATCACTGAAAGACTCTTTATAAATACCTCTACCTCGGTCTTGCTCGGCAACAATGACCACATTATTGGTATGGGTTTGTTTGCTTAGCACCAAATTTTCAGGATTAATTTCTACAGCATCACAAAGAATTTCAAAGTTTTTAATAACATTTTCGCGGTTTGTATCCTTGTCAAAACTTAAATTCATTGTGGCTGTGTCCCCACTACTTACTCCGCCGTGACGGGTGGAAAAAATATGCCTCACACCCTGACAAGCGCTGAGTTTAGGGAACTGAATATAGACCAACTCATCTTTTTTTATAATATTAAGGGTTTTACTTACCATCAACTTCACCTTTAAGTTTTAAAAGATTAGCGTAAGACTCGAACACTTCCCTTTCTTCCTTGTAAGAAAAACGATAAACCTCGGTCATTAAAGCGCCTTTATAATTCTTATTCTTCAAAAATTCAAAAAATCCACCAAAATCAAATTTCCCATCAAGGGGTAAAAGGCAATCCCCTGCAACCGAATGGTCGCTTATGTGGAAATGTCTTATATTATCGTAAAATTCCTCAATCAATTCCATTGGCAAATATCCGCAACGAACCGACTGTTTAATATCAAAACAAAACTCAGCATCGGGACCTAAAATTTCTTTCATACTGCGCAAAAATTCAATATCACCCGAGCGGTAGTTGACAACATTTTCCTGCAAAACGGTAACCGAATTTTTAAGGCACTCGTTCTTAATTGTCATAAAACGCTGACAATACTCTTCATCGGTCAAAACACCGTTAGGTTTTCCGCCATGCATAATAATATACTTAGCGCCCAAAGCCTTGGCAACTTCGGAATAACGGCGATATTTCTTGACCGCCTCATTAAAACGGCGCTCATAAGCCGAAAAAATCATAAAAGATTCAGCCAAAGAAAGTGTAGGATGAACAGCGGTAATATTTAGGTTGTATTTTTCTTTAATCTCGAGCAAAATATCAATAAAACTGTCTTTTAGTTCGCTTTCACAATTAAAGAAAACTTCGGTATTCTTAACCCCTGCGCGGCCAATTTCCTCCAGTGCCACTTCGGTTTCTAAAGGATAAAACGACGCCGTCGAAATACCTAAATTCATCTTTACATCTCCTTTTAAAGTCTAATTTTCGGGATTTATATAAACCGTTTTGTTGGTGGTATAAATCACCATACCTGCCTTTGCACCGTTAGGCTTTTTAACAAACTTAACGGGTGTGTAATCCACAGGCACCTGAGCAGAATCTTTTGCCTTAGAATTTTTCGCCGCCAATGTTGCGGCCTGTAAAATGGTTTGGTCACTTACCTCTTTGCCTTCGCACATAACAATAACATGGGAACCGGGAATATCTTTTGTGTGGAACCACAAATCGTTTTTAGAAGCAAGTCGGGTAGTCAAATAATCATTTTGGGTATTGTTCTTGCCCACCAAAATTCTATATCCTTCAGCGGTCGTAAACTCCAAAGGTTTTGGGGTTTCTTTTTTTCTGGCGCCTTTTTGAACAGGTCTTCTAATATACCCTGCCTCGTATAATTCTTCCCTGATTTCGCCGATTTCGGCGATAGAAGTGCATCTATCAATGCTTTCAAGCACCGACTCAAAATATATAAGTTCTTGTTTATCTTCCTTGGTAAACCTAGTCAGTGCCTCGGCAGCGGTATAGGTTTTTTTATACTCTTTGAAATACCTATCCGCATTTTTAGAGGGAGACAAAGCAGGGTTTAAAGGAATTTTAACAAGAGACATATTTTCATCGTAATAATTTTCCACAACTGCTTCGCTGTCCCCCGACTTTAGTCTATAAAGATTAGCCTTAATAAGTTCACCGAAAATTCTCAAGTCCTCTCGGTTTTCACACTTTTTAAGATCTTGCAATCTTAAAGCCAGTCGCCTGTTTGTACGGTCTTTTAAATTTTTAACCAATTTAATAATATCTCTGGCGGCGGTGTTAATGCGCTGAGCATTTTCCTTTTCAAGATAAAATTCATCTAAAAGGGCGGAAAAACTATCACAAACCTTAACCTCATACCCTGCGCCATACTGCTGGATTTCGGTATAAGAATAATCCAAAGGCTCACCGTCAGGCTTTAAAACCATTACAGGCACTTGTTCGTAAAGCAGGTCCTCAAGCAAATTGTCATAGGCCTTTTTAAGTCCCACGCTTTGGGCCTTAAACTCAATTTCACGGCATACCAATGGAGAAAAACCTTCGGCAAGGTTTAAAAGTTTTTTGGCTACATCGGGATAATTATTTCCGATTTTTTCTAAAATTTCACCCTTGTTTTGAACGGGATGAAGTTTCTCCGACTTTTCGGGGTACTCATAATCAGCGTTTGGTAAAATGTATCGTTTCGCCGTTTCCACATCACTGTGTTTTAAAGCATCCACGATTTTGCCGTTTTCTCTCACCAAAATAACATTGGCCTTGGCGCCTATCATTTCACAAACAAGGCGGTAATTTTCAGTGTCACCCATTTCGTTGGCGGCTGTAAACACAAGCTCAGCCACCCTTTCTAAAGAAGGTTGCTCCACCTTTACAAGTTTTGCTGAAGAAATATATTTTCTCAAAAGCATACAAAAATTCGGAGGAACAGCGGGATTTTCGGGTCGGCTTTCGGTGAAATGAAGCCTTGCCGAGCCGGTTTTAACATTTATGTAAAGTCGTTTGGCAAAACCTTTTTTACGAAGCAGTAAAACCAGCTCATCTCTCGATGGCTGGTATATTTTATCAATATGGGAGTCTAAAGCTACATTTATTTCGCCTATGACTTTACTCAAGAATCCGCCGTCAAACGCCATAAATTCTCGTAAATCTCCTTGTAGTAAGCTAATTCATCGGCTTTGTTTTCTACCATTTCCAAAGCCTTCATACATTTAAATGCTCGGTCTCTTTGCTTTTCAATATACATCTTACCCTCGTTTACTTTAGGGTCCACAAGTCCCGAAAAATAAAACCATTCTTCTTTGGTTACTTTTTCGCCTGTATATTTACAAAGCATAACCGAATAGAGTTTTCCGTTTTCCAAAATCGGTGTTTCAGAATAAACGGAAAACCCATTTTCGTAAAGATTTTTTCTTAAAAATTCGGGTGATGTGGTAGGTTGCAAAATAAGGGTGGCATTATCTTTTAAAATTTCCATACTACGGGATATAATACCCCAAATAACCTCACCGCCGATACCTGCAATTACAAAAGTATCCGCCTCACCTTTGCTAACACCCGAAATTCCATCGCAAAGACGAAGTGAAATATCTTCCACTTCCATTTTTTTAATGTTTTCTTCCGCCTTTTTTAAAGGTTTTTGGTTAATATCGGTAGCAATAACACTTTTGGCCTTGCCTCTTTTAATTAAAGCAATCGGCAAAAAAGCATGGTCGGTACCAACGTCGCAAACCTTGGCGCCTTGGGGGATCAACCCCAAGATTGTTCTAAGTCTTAAAGACAGTGTTTGCATTATTTGCCTTCAAAATATTTGTTTAATTTCTCAAGTAATGCATCGCAGTCGGTGCCATGCGCCATACAAGCCTGTTCAACAGTTTCGCTTCTGGAAACGGGGCAACCTAAACAGTGCATACCAATTTCGAGGAAGTATTGAGCGCAGCCTGAATCCTTGTCTAAAATGTCACCAATAATCATATCTTTTGTAATTTTCATAATTTTTTCTCCTTAAAATAATTTAATTTCTTGTGATAAATCTTTTCTTGCATGGTTATAAAGTTTACGGTTGTCCATAGCCCAAATTCTACCCGAAAATTCGCCTTTTTGAGTTTGTTCTACCGCTTCTTTCATTTCGTAAACCCTTGAATCCATCAAGTCAAGTTCGCTTAAAAGTTCGGCCTCAATAAACATAGGTCTCACAGCGGCGCCAAATTCAGGCTCCCCGTGGTGGGAAAGGCACATATGCTTTAACAAAAGAGGTACATCACTTATAATTCCCAATTTTTCAGCATATTTTCCGATAACCTCGGCACCCATTGTAAGGTGGCCTAATAAATTACCCTCAACCGAATAACCGGTTGCAATGCCTGTTTCGGCAACCTCAAACTCAGCAATTTTCGCAATATCGTGAAGTATGGCGCCGGCAATTAAAAGGTCTTCATCCACAAAGGGATAAACCTTACACATATTTTGCGCCAAACGAACAATGGACAAGGTGTGAAGCATAAGCCCACCACGAACTGCGTGATGAAGTTTAAATGCAGCCGGCCAATAAAGAAGTTTGAGTCGGTTATCTTCTAAAATAGCCGAAACCAAATTTCTTAAATCCTCATCCTCAAAACCTTGAGCCAAACCGTAAAGTTCGGCAAACATTTCTTCACCCGAATAAAGGGCAGTTTTAACAAAATCAGCAGGGTCAACTCCATCGCTTTCCACTGCAGGTCTGATTTTTTCCACCTTTAACTGGTCAACACCATTGTAAGGTGAAATCACACCTCTAACCTTGATTAAGGCGTTGGGTGTATACTCACCGTGAAGGTCTTTTGAATAACGCCAAAGTTTTGCGTTAATCTCGCCATCGGCATCCGAAAGCATCATATCAAGGTAACTGTCACCTCGTGCCGATGTTTTTACCTCAATACTCTTAATGATGCAATAACCTTCAACCAAACCATTATTGTCTAAAGGATTAAAATTCATAAGTCATATTCCTTTACTTTTTTAAAATTCTATACTTTTTAGATATTATTTTTAAGGCATTTCCTCTAAGTAACTTGTAACTGCGTAGAGTGTTTGACCTTGCCAAATTACTCGAGACCAACCACGGTCGCTATATCCTGTCCTCTCAACAATTTCCCCGTTTTTAAGGAGATATACGACCTGAGAGTCCTCGCCACCTGCAGGATTAGAACGCAAATTGGTTTCGGTTTTTGCCGTTACTCTGTCTGCAGTTTTATAAAAGAACATTTCATTGTTTTGGTCCGAAGGTGGCTCGGAATTATAAGGTTTATAATTAAGGTCGGTAGTAAGATATTGGCTTACAGCGTATAAAATCTCACCGTTATATGAAATTTTAGACCATCCTTTGTCATTATTCTTTGCTACACGCTCCAAAACCGTACCGTTGGAAATTTCCACAACAACTTCAGAATTAGTTGTGGGTTCGCGCCTTAAATTCACAGAATTTTTAGGTGTTACCTTATCGTTTGTAACGGTATAACCATCGCTTACCGAAGAGGTTTGTGAATTTTCTTGAGGCTTTTGATAATTTTCTTCATTGGTTAAATAACTTGACACTGCATACACAGTTTTTCCACCAAATATTAATTTAGACCAACCATTACTTCCTATCGCAGTTCTTTCTAAATACTCACCTGCATTTAGAACACCTACCTGTGCAGAGGTAGAGGTTGCACTTTCACGCAAGTTCACCTGATATTTTGCCGTAACACGGTCACTTACAGATTTATATGTGTTATCAAGAGGTTTAGGTGCTTGAACCTCTGAAACTACGCCGTTTTCAAGAGGCGCTTTTTTTAAAAATTGCTCATAAGAAACAACCAAATCAACATCTGAATTAATACCTTCCACCATACCCTTGTTGGTGTATTGCCACATTGAATATTTACCACTATATTGTGGATTTTGCACCTCGGGATAAATCTTACCGTCAAAATGGGCTATCCAAATTTTTGCAACATTTTCTATTCTTTGAGTTTCAAATTCTCCTAGCAAATCATTTTTAGAAGCATAAAACATAGCCTCATATCCAAAGTTCTTTATAGTGTTTATAAAACTCAATGCATTATCGGTTTTTTGTTTTGAACCCAAATTATACATTCTGCTATCGCTTTTTGTAAAACCTTCGCAGTCGTAAACAACGGGAAGTGATATTGGGTAATTTTTAATGTTTTCTTTTACCCAATCTGCCTCTGTTTTGGCTTCGGCAGTATTTACAGCTGTGGAGAAAAAATATACTCCCACCAAAACACCGGCTTTATCAGCCTGTTGAATATTATAATCGTCATACTCATCTTTCAGACCTTTATCGTTATAAACGGTAAAGGCTGAACTATAGTCTGTGCTGGCCATGAGCTTATCTAATTTATCATAAAGTTTCTTTGATAAACTTGAGAAGAACTCTGCAACCTGATCCGGATTGCTGGCAATCATGGCTCTCAACTTATCTGTCTTTGTAGATGATGTGGTATCATCCGCATCGCCATCAATATGGTATGCATTTTTCTGGAATTCTTCCGCATTAAAATATCCTGCTGTGTTAATTCCAAAATTGCTTAAATACATCGTTGTACCGTCACTCATTTCGAT
>JAZOXF010000006.1:0-22673 GCA_045659605.1 Acutalibacteraceae bacterium | reverse complement strand
GTTAGATTTTTAACCTCTAATATTGCCAAAACTTTACTCCTTAGATAAAGACTTTGCTATTTCAATAGCTGTATCCTTAATAGAAATCATACTTGTATCAACCGAAAATCCTTTTTGCTTTAAAGCATATAAAAGTTCGGTCGTTTGGGGAACATCAAGTCCCACCGATTTAAGCAACTGGACATTTTGAAAAACATCACTGGGTTTGCCGTCAGTAATAATTTCACCGTCGTTCATAACAAGAACACGGTCAGCGTTTTCAGCCTCTTCCATATAGTGGGTAATTAAAACAACGGTAATTCCCTTTTCACGATTAAGTTTTTCTAAAGTCGAAATTATCTCTCTTCTACCCTTTGGGTCGAGCATTGCAGTTGGTTCATCCAAAACCAAGCACTCAGGCTCCATTGCGATTATTCCCGCAATGGCAATTCTTTGCTTTTGACCACCCGAAAGCCTATGTGGAGTTGAAGTTGCAAACTCTTCCATACCAACGGCTTTTAAAGCGTTATCAACCCTTTGGCGAATAACCGAAGGTTCTAACCCTAAATTTTCAGGACCAAAAGCCACATCTTCTTCGACAATGGAAGCCACAAGCTGATTATCGGGGTTTTGGAAAACCATACCCACACGGCGCTTGACCTCAATTTCGGTTTCCTCGTCTTTGGTATTAATACCATCAACGAACACATCGCCAAAGGTGGGCTTATTAAGTCCGTTAAGCATTTTCGCAAGGGTAGATTTACCCGAGCCGTTATGACCCAAAATCACAGTAAAACTGCCACGCTCGATATTAAGATTAATATTTTTAACTGCAGTATAAACCGATTCTTCATCGGTATATTCAAAACTTACGTTTTTAATTTCAATAATATTATCCATTATCCTCTGTCCAAATAGTGGTATTTCCGCAAGGCAAACTAATTCCCTTTTCGGTTATGGGAAGACCTATTTCATCGGTTGTAACCTCACCTTTGCGGTTTTTAACAACATAGGTTTTAACCATATAATTCAAAATCGTGGGTGAAAGACCACCCGTATAAGAATTAAGGAAGAAGAACAAAGCATTATCCGATAAAAGTTTACCTGTTTCGGTTAAAAGTTCGGTAAGTTGCTGTTCTAATTTCCAAACTTCGCCGTTAGGACCTCTGCCATAGGAAGGAGGGTCCATAATTATTGCATCATAGGTATTTCCACGGCGAATTTCTCTTTTCACAAATTTAAGGCAATCGTCAACAAGCCAACGCACATTTGCATCTTTAAGGCCTGAAACAGCGGCATTTTCCTTTGCCCACTGCACCATACCCTTTGAAGCGTCAACATGTGTAACCTTTGCACCCGCACTTAAACAAGCAACGGTGGCTCCACCTGTATATGCAAACAAATTAAGCACTGAAATGGGCCTATTTGCCTTTTCTATTAACTTTTTAGCCAACTGCCAGTTAACAGCCTGTTCGGGAAAAAGTCCCGTATGCTTAAAGCCCATAGGTTTAAGTCTAAATGTTAAATCCTCAAAATCAATACTCCAAACATCGGGAACGCTTTTACATCTTTCCCAATATCCACCACCCGATTGAGAACGGTGGTAAACAGCATGAGGATTAAACCAACGGGGGTCTTTTCTTTTACCCGACCAAATAACTTGTGGGTCGGGTCGAACCAATATAATATCTCCCCAACGCTCAAGTCTTTCGCCGTTATCGGCATCTATTAATTCATAATCCTTAAAGTTTTCTACACTTCTCATAAATTTTCCTTAAAACATAGATTGTTGTGATGTTTCGCAAGTGAAAGGTAATCCCAAATGGTCATAAGCCAATTTGGTAACGCAACGACCACGGGCAGTTCGGGATAAGAAACCGATTTGCATCAAATAAGGCTCATAAACATCCTCGATTGTAACTGCTTCCTCACCCATTGCCGCCGCCAAGGTATCAAGACCAACAGGACCGCCACAATAGTTTTTAATAATAATTTCAAGCATTTTGCGGTCGAAATCATCAAGACCCAGTTCATCAATTTCAAAACGTTCTAAAGCTGCTCTTGCAGTTTCTTCGGTGATAACGCCGTCAAACTCAACCTGAGCAATATCCCTTACACGCTTTAAAAGTCGGTTAGCAATTCTTGGTGTTCCTCTTGAACGGGATGCAATTTCCAAAGCACCGGCCTTGTCAATTTCAATTCCTAAAATTCCTGCCGAACGAATAACAATTTCCGACAACTGTTCGGGGGTGTATAACTCAAGTCTTAAAAGAACACCAAAACGGTCTCGCAAAGGCGCGGTCAACTGACCCGAACGGGTTGTAGCACCCACAAGGGTAAACTTTGGAACATCAATTCTAATAGAACGGGCGCTGGGGCCCTTGCCGATAATAATATCTAAAGAAAAATCCTCCATTGCGGGATATAAAATTTCCTCAACATTACGGGAAAGACGGTGAATTTCATCAATAAAAAGAACATCGCCTTCTTCAAGTGAAGTTAAAATCGCAACCAAATCACCCTGTTTTTCAATGGCAGGACCTGATGTTACACGAAGGTTTACACCAAGTTCACGGGCAATAATGCCCGAAAGGGTTGTTTTGCCAAGTCCGGGAGGTCCGTACAAAAGACAGTGGTCCAAAGTTTCTTTTCTTTGCTTTGCAGCAGTTATATAAATTCGCAAATTATCCTTGGCCTTGTCCTGACCAATATATTCATTCAGGGTACGAGGTCTAAGACTTAATTCGGCCTCATCCTCAGTGAAGTTATAATCGGGAGAAACTATTCGGTTTTCAAAATCCATTTCTTGCTCTATCATAGATTATAACCCCCTTGCAAGTAATTTGAGTGCTTGTTTGATAAGAGCGTCGGTTGGTAAATCTTCTTCAATTTTTCCAACTGCCAAAGAAGCCTCGCCCTTGTTGTATCCTAAAGCCATTAATGCCGCGATTGCTTCATCACTGGCAGTCTTTTGAGGTTTAGCTTTTGGTTTAAGGTCAGCGGCGGAAATGTAACCCACTTTCTCGACCTTATCTTTAAGTTCCAAAACAATTCTTTGGGCCAATTTAATGCCCACGCCTGTTGCCGAAGTCAACATTTTTGCATCGTTTGAACCGATATACAAATAAAGCTGATTTGGTGTAAATTCCGAAAGCAAAGCAATTCCGATTTTAGGGCCAACGCCGTTTACGGAAATTATCATTTTAAAGGCTTCCATTTCATCAACGGTGGAAAAACCAAACAAATCCATAGCATCTTCACGAACTGCCATATAGGTGTATAAGAAAATTTCTTCACCTAAATCGGGTAAACTTCCCAAAGTGGCCGAAGTGGTAGCGCATCTAAAACCAACTCCACCACACTCAACAATCACCGATGCCGAGTCAAAATATATTAAATTTCCTCTAAGGGTGGCTATCATTGTCTTTGCTCCTCTCTGATAATTTTTGAAACACTCGATGCCGAACTGTGCCCGTGGCAAACTGCCAAAGCCAAAGCATCGGCTGTATCATCAGGTTTTGGAACAGCCTTTAATCCCAAAAGGCTTTTAACCATTTCCATAACCTGTCGTTTTTCGGCTTTTCCGTAGCCCGTTACCGATTGTTTAACCTGCAAAGGGGTGTATTCGTTAATCCTTACTCCCCTGCTTTCACAAGCCAAAACAATAACGCCTCTTGCTTGGGCCACATCAATTGCGGTAGTAGTATTAGAATTGAAATACAAGCGCTCGATTGATAGTTCCTCGGGCTTATATTTATCAATCACCGTCAATATATCATCGTATATGGATTTAAGCCTTTTTTCGAAGGGGATTTTTGCAGGGGTTGTAATGGCGCCGTACCCCACAACCGAGAATTTAAAACCATTGGTATCAACTATTCCGTATCCTATTGTTGCATAACCTGGGTCAATACCTAAAATTCTCACAAAAACCACCTCCAAAGCATAATTTTCCAATATAAGTATAATTTTATAAATTATATCATAGTTTATTAGTTTGAGCAAGATTTTTTTAAGTTTTTTCGAAAAAATAACCCCACTTTTTTTACTCCTAAAAAGCCCTAAAATAAAATGGCGTTTTTTGTAGAATTTAGGGGTGAAAAATCTTGACTTTTTTGCAATTTTGCTTTATAGTTTAAACTGGTTGTTTATATATTAAAATAACTTATAATTCTCAGTATGAAGGGGTTGTTTTTAATGAATAAAGAAAACATTGTGGAGCTCAAAAATATTTCGGTCAGTTTTGACGGCGAAAAGATTCTTGATGCTATTAATCTTGATATAAAAGACAAGGAATTCATCACCTTCTTAGGCCCTTCGGGTTGTGGAAAAACCACCACCTTAAGGCTTATTGCAGGTTTCTTAGAACCTGACGAAGGTGAGATTATTTTCGAAAACCAAAAGATTAATGATGTACCTGCCCATAAAAGGCAGGTTAATACCATTTTCCAACGTTACGCTTTATTCCCCCATCTTAATGTTTATGAAAACATTGCCTTCGGCCTTCGTGTTAAAAAAATGAAGGAAAAAGAGATTAAAGAAAAGGTTGAAGAAATGCTTAAACTCGTAAACCTTTCGGGTCTTGAAAAGCGTAGCATTTCCACCCTTTCAGGCGGTCAGCAACAGCGTGTTGCCATTGCCCGTGCCATTGCAAATCACCCAAAGGTTTTGCTTTTGGATGAACCTCTTGCAGCCCTTGACTTAAAACTTCGCAAGGATATGCAAAAAGAACTCAAAAAAATTCAACAACAACTCGGGATTACCTTTATCTTCGTTACCCACGACCAAGAAGAAGCTCTCACTATGTCGGACAGAGTAATTGTTATGGATAACGGTAAAATTCAGCAAATTGGTACTCCCCAAGACATTTACAACGAACCCGAAAATGCCTTCGTTGCTGACTTTATCGGTGAGTCTAACATCGTTGACGGTAAAATGGTTAAAGACTTTTATGTTGAATTTTCAGGTAGCAGTTTTGACTGCCTTGACAAAGGTTTCGAGAAAAACGAGTTGGTTGACGTTGTTGTTCGCCCCGGGGATGTAGATATTGTTCCCGAAGGTCAAGGCCAGTTAACAGGTGTTGTAACGTCGGTCGCCTTCTTGGGCGTTCATTATGAAATCATCGTTGATATTGGTGGTTTCAAATGGATGATTCAAACCACCGACGAACATTTTGTCGATGACAAGGTTGGTCTTTACATTGAGCCTGACGCAATTCACATTATGAAAAAATCCGAATACTCAGGTCTTTACGGCGACTATTCCACCTTTAGTGAAGAAATGTACGAAATGAATGAAATGGCGGAGGAAAACGCAGAATGAACACATCTTTAGGTAAGAGGTTGTTAAATCTACCCTGCCTTGTTTGGTCTGCCATTTTCATAATTGTTCCTCTTTTTATCGTTTTGTATTACACTTTTTCCGATGGCAAAGGTGGTTTCACACTTTCCAACATTTATGAATTGGCACTTTACAAGGATGTATTTTTAACATCTATTCTATACGCACTTGCAGCAACTTTAATTTGCTTAATTCTTTCCTATCCCTTTGCGTATTTTTTAACCAAAGTTTCACCAAACTCGCAAAAGATGATGGTGCTTTTGGTTATGCTTCCAATGTGGATGAATTTGCTTATTAAAACCTATTCTTGGACCGTTATTTTGGATAATAACGGCGTTTTAAACCGAATTTTAAACTTATTAGGTTTTGAAAGTGTTAAATTTATGGGAACACCGGGCGCAGTTATCTTGGGTATGGTATATGACTTTATTCCTTATATGATTTTGCCCATTTACACCACAATTTCTAAAATCGACAAATCCTATTTAGAAGCCGCGTCCGACTTAGGTTCCAACTCCTTATCAAAACTCAGAAGAGTTGTTTTGCCCCTTAGTTTACCCGGTATTCTATCAGGAATAACTATGGTTTTCGTTCCTTCCATCAGCACCTTCTATATCTCCCAAAAACTTGGAAACGGTATGATTCTTTTGGCAGGAGATATTATTGAGACCCAATTTAAAATTCCAAATTACCCCTTGGGTGCTTCCATGTCCCTTGTGCTTATGATATTTATTATTTTAAGTATCGCAATAATGAACAAATTTGGGGACACCGATAAAGGAGGTATTATGATATGAGAATACTTCAAAAGTTCTTTATCGGCTTAATGCTTGTCTTCCTTTACGCTCCCCTTTTGGTAATGACCATTTTCTCCTTTAACAGTTCAAAAAGCACCTCAGTTTTTGAGGGTTTTTCTTTGAAATGGTACGAGCAGTTGCTTTATGACGGAGAATCTATTACAGCCCTTCAAAACACCTTGATTTTAGCAATTTTATCAGCAATAATTGCCACAGTTTTGGGTACTGTTGCAGCAGTTGGAATTTTCAAAATGAAAAAAGGCGCAATGAAAACTGCCCTTTCCACCGTTACAAATATTCCAATGATGACACCCGAAATTGTTACCGGTGTTTCCTTGATGCTTTTGTTTGTTTTTATGGCAAGTATCATTGGCAAAAAAGAGGCTTTGGGTTTCGGCACAATTCTTTGCGCCCACATTACCTTTAACCTTCCCTATGTTATTTTAAATGTTTTGCCAAAACTCAAACAAACCGATGTTCATTTGTCGGAAGCAGCCGAAGACTTGGGTTGCACTCCCTTTAAAGCCTTTATGAAGGTTGTATTCCCTTCTATTTATCCTGGTATTTTCACAGGATTTATAATGTCCTTTACCCTATCATTAGACGACTTTGTTATAAGTTATTTCACATCGGGACCATCCTTCCAAACCCTTCCCATTCGCATTTACTCTATGACAAAGAAAACGGTTAAACCCACCATGTACGCTTTGTCTACCATTATTTTCGTAACGGTTTTGGTATTGCTTGTTTTGGTCAACCTTTCCCAAAGCGAAAACAAAAAATCCAAAATCAAACCCAAACTAATGAAGGCTTTATCCCTTTTAGTTTGCCTTTCTATTGCAGGAAGTATGACTGCTGTTTCAATTATCAGTCGTAACCTCAATAATACCACAATTAAGGTTGATGGCACCTATACCCGTGATTTAGCAGGAACAACCCTTAATGTGTATAACTGGGGCGAATATATTTCCGATGGCAGCGACAATTCCTTGGATGTTAACTCAGCGTTTGAAAAGTTGACAGGAATTAAGGTTAATTACACCAACTTTGAAAGCAACGAAGAAATGTATGCTAAAATCAAGGCAGGTTCTTCAGCTTATGACATTGTAATTCCTTCGGATTATATGATTCAGCGCATGATCAGAGAAGATATGTTAATGACTATCGACACCAAAAACCTCTCTAACTTCCACAATATTGCTGATGAATACAAGGGCATTTACTTTGACCCCAAAAATGAATACTCGGTGCCTTACAATGTTGGTATGGTTGGTTTGATTTATAACAGTGCTATGGTTGAAGAAGCACCTGACAGTTGGGAGGCCTTGTTCGACAGCCGTTATAAAGGTAATATCCTGACCTTTAATAACTCTCGTGATGCTTTTGCTATTGCTCAATTCGCACTTGGAATCGATATTAACAGTTTAAATAAAAACGATTGGGCAAAAGCGGCCGAAAAACTCAAACAACAAAATAAGGTTTTACAAGCTCGTGTAATGGATGAAGTTTTCAACAAGATGGAATCAGGCAACGCAGGACTCACCCCCTACTACGCCGGTGACTATTACATTATGGCCAAATCCAACAAAAACCTAAAATTTGTTTACCCTAAAGAAGGCACAAATATCTTTATGGATTCGGTTTGCATTCCAAAAACTGCTCAAAATTATGAGGCGGCACTTGCTTATATGAACTTCCTTTTAGAGCCTGAAGTTGCCTTAGCAAACGCTGAATACATTTGCTATGCTTCACCAAATACAGCAGTTATAAACAACGAGAATTACACATTTAAAGATGACCCGATTCTTTATCCATCCGAAGAAGTTAAGAAAAATGCTTCCTATTATCACGACCTTGACCCTGAAATAAGAAGTTATTATGAAAATCTTTGGATTGAAGTTAAACTTAAATAAAAATAGCCGACTTTATGTCGGCTGTTTTCATATTTATAATTGAAAAAACTACAAAATATGATATAATTAAACTAATATTTTAACAACCCTTTAAGGAGTAATTATGAGACTTTGCGGAATTTTAATGCCAATATTTTCCCTTCCATCTAAATACGGCATTGGCACCTTCGGAAGCGAAGCTAAACGCTTTGTGGATTTCCTCCACAAGGCGGGACAAAGTTATTGGCAAATCCTACCTCTAAACCCCACTAATTACGGTGATTCTCCCTATCAATCATTTTCTTCCTTTGCAGGTAACCCTTACTTTATTGATATTGAAACCTTAATAGAAGAAAAGTTAATAGACCAAGCCACAGCCGACAGTTTTGATTTTGGTTGTGACTTTGAAAAAATAGACTATGGCAAACTTTATGATAATCGTCTTAAACTTTTGCGCTTGGCATTTAAGAACTTTGAAAAAGATGCTGATTACATAGAATTCACCAATAGTAATTCCTATTGGTTAGATGACTTTTCGCTCTTTATGGCTCTCAAAAATGCCAACGCCGATTCGTCTTGGCAAACTTGGGAAAAACCACTTCGTTTTCGTGAAACCGAAGCCATAAACAAGGCAAAAGCCAAATATGAAAATGATATTGAATTTTATAAATTTGTGCAATTTGAGTTTGCAAAACAATGGAAAGACCTTAAAAAATATGCTAATTCAAAGGGCATTTCAATTATAGGTGATATCCCGATTTATGTAGCGCTCGATTCAGCTGATGTATGGTCCAATCCCAAACAATTCTTACTTAATGAAGATTTAGAACCTACTGTTGTTGCAGGAGTGCCACCCGATGCTTTTTCCAAGGACGGTCAACTTTGGGGCAACCCAATTTACAACTGGGAATTAATGGAGAAGGATAATTTTTCTTGGTGGAAAAAGTATTTGGGCAATGCATTAAATAAATACGACATCGTAAGAATCGACCACTTCAGAGGTTTTGAGTCTTACTTCACTATTCCCTTTGGAGATAAAGATGCCAAAAAAGGCAAATGGAAAAAAGGGCCTGACACCAAGTTGTTCGATGCCCTTAAAAAAGAATTCGGCGTTAATTTACCCATAATCGCCGAAGATTTAGGGCTTCTTACACCTGATGTTTTAAAAATGCTTAAGGCCACAGGATTTCCCGGTATGAAGGTGTTGCAGTTTGCCTTTGACTCCTCTTTAAAAAGCGATTATTTGCCCCATAATTTCAATAAAAATTGTGTGGTTTATACCGGTACTCACGATAATGATACTATAATCGGTTGGCTTTCATCGGCCGATGAAAATGAAGTAAAAATGGCAAAAAGATACTTAAACTGCAACAATGACAGTGAGTTTAACTGGGCTATGATACGCTCAGCCTTAATGTCGGTCGCCGAAACCTGTATTTTAATGATGCCTGACTTTATGGGTCTTGACTCAAAGGCTAGAATTAACACCCCTTCTACTTTAGGTGAAAACTGGCAATGGAGAATTAAGGGCGAGTGTATTAACGATTGGCTTGCTGAAATTATTTATAGTAATACCGAAATTTCCTGCCGATTACCAAATAAAGATAAAACAAAAAAGCTCCTTTAAAAGGAGCTTTTTTAAATGGAAAATTAATCTACTATAACGCTTTCAGCCTTATGGAAAGAATAAATAACCTTTTCCTTTACTGGTTTTTCAAAGATTTTTTCACACGCCGCCCCATAAAGTTTTAGTTGTTCTCCGTAGGCTATTGACAGTTCATTTTCATTGTCAACACGGTCGGTTTTAAAGTCTAAAATCACAACCTTGTCTTCCTCAACAAAACAAATATCCACAGCGCCTTGAACAATGATTTTTTCATCCTTAAACTTTTCATCAAGGTTTTTATCAGCCAATAAAGCGGGTATTTCGGTCAAGAAACGCATTTCTCGATGCACTTCTTTTGCATTTAAAATTCTAGTGAAAATATCACTTTCAAAGAATTTCTTCAATGCATCTTTGTTAACACTTTCGGCTTCTTCCGAGGTGATAAATTCCCACTCAACCATACGATTGATTTCCTCGTCAACACTTTGGTATTTTGAGAAATCGAAGAATTCCATAACCTTATGCATAGCAGTTCCCTTACTTGTAGCGCTCATATTATCTTTGTTCATAAATTGGGGTTTATTAGTAAAATTATATTTTGCGCTTTCGGCTTTATTGGCAAGGGTTGAAACCGACGCCTTGGATTGAAGTTCAAACAACTCCTCAAATGGATATTTGTAACCAATATTTTGTGATAACTTTTGGCATAACTCATCATCTACAGTATAAACGCTATTTGCATTTTCACCCTTTGTTTCAGAAATACCATCATCCGAAACTAAATTAATTTGGATATGCCCTTTTGCTTCACGGCATATAAAAGAACTGCCATCTCTTAAAATTTTACCATCAGGATGAAGCAATGCTGCTGCAAGAAGCCACTCAAAATATGTTTTAGTATTGCCTATCAAGGTGGAAGTGATATTACTTTCACTCGCAAGAAGTTGACCTTTAACCGACTGCAACTTCTTTTCAAGATTAGAAGAAACCGCCGTAAAATGCAAAATATCTTCAGTTCTGGTCATTGCAACATACAAAAGTCGCATTTCTTCCTCTATTCGTTCAAGCCTTATTTGTTCTAAAATGGCTTCACGGGAAATGGTAGTATACTTCTCCTTTTCTTCCTCATCAAAGTATTTAAAACCGATTCCCATTTTAGTAGTATAAACCGCCGATTCCCTAACCTCGCTGCTATTGAAATCGGTGGCGGTTCCACTAATAATACAAACCGGAAATTGCAATCCCTTGGAAGCGTGAATACTCATTATTTTAACCGTGTCTTCACCACTTAAAGAAGCCGCCGACTTAATTCCCTTTTGACCTTGCTTTAGTATATAATCAGCAAAAGCGGAAATAGAACCTTTATAAAATTTTTCATAAGATACAGCGTATTCAATCAACAACAAAAGATTATTCTTTCGTTTAACACCATCAGTATAAGCGCAAACTGTATCAAAAAATCCGGTTTCTTCGATTAAGATTTCAATTAAAGCCGACAAAGTGTTTGTTACGGCATATAAACGGAATTTTTCTAATGTTTTTAAGAAATTTATTGCCTTTTCGTTACCGCTTTGTGATGCATTTACAAGGCAGGTGTATAAGGTACCCTTTTTGCAATCTATTCTCATTTTTGCCATATCTTCGGCAGTAAACCCAAATATGGGCGACATCATAACCGATAACAATTCCACATCTCTTGATGGATTATCAATTACCTTTAAAAGGGATAAAATTACGGCTATTTCGGTGTACTCACAAAAACCTTCATTAGAAAAATTAACGGGGATTCCTTGTTTTCTCAATTCTTCAGCAATAATACCGGCATTACCCTTTACCGAGCGTAAAAGAATTGTGAAATCGGAAAATTTTGCTTTCCTTAGCGTATCTTTATCCTTGCGAATAATTTTACCCGAAGCCATTGTCTTTTTAATAAACTTTGCAATTTGTCGCGCTTCGGCCACCTTATTATCGCCTTTGGAAACCGTTTCAATTAAATCCATACTAACCGACGGATGGTCACACTCAGGAAACTTACCCGAAGGTTTTAGCATTTCTTCTTCGTCATAATTAATTTTTCCCGTTTCGGAGGTCATAAAAAGTGAAAAGAAGAAATTTATAAATTCGCAAACATTAGCTTTAGAACGGAAGTTGTTGCCCAAAATTATCTTTTTAGGTTCATCTTCGCAAGCAACCTCAACATCTTTAAATTTGTTTTTCTTATTAAGGAAATATTCGGGATTTGCGCCTCTAAAGCCGTAAATGCTTTGTTTTACATCACCAACCGCGAAAAGCTTACTATCCTTATTGGAAAGAACATAAAACAACATATTTTGAAGGTCGTTGGTATCTTGATATTCATCAACGCAAACCTCATCAAAAAGTTCTAAAAATTCATATCCTTCTTGGCTGATTTGAATTTCACCGTCTTTTTCATCACAAAGAAGTTGCAATGCCAAGGCTTCGGTATTATGGAAGGTGAAGGTGTTTTCCTCCACATAGGCATCAAAAAGGCGCTTTGAAAATTCGGTTAAAATCTCAGCCAACAACTTCATTGGATTATAAAGTTTTTCAAACTGAGCCGAAATAAACTGAGAGTCAGCATAAAACAGTTTCTTTAAAGACTCACAAGCCTTACCCTTAATGTGGTCGTAAATATCCTTTGCCGCCTTAATTTCGGGTATATCATTAGAACCCCTAACTGTTGGCAAAGAGCCTAAAATAAAGGAATTTAAGGCATTATGCGTGTTATCCCAGTTTTGAGATTTACAAGCGTCCGAAAGTTTTTCCAATTCTTCTGTAGCCAAAAGAAAACTTGGCATAAATTTTTCAGCCATTTTTTCATCGACTCTTAATAAATCGATGGCATTTGCTAAAGAAACCTGCAATTGACCAACTGTAATTTCAGCCCTTTTGATTGCAAAATCAAACCAAATATTACCCTTGCTAAAACATTCATAATTTGAATATAGTGTTTGGTACCACTTTTCAGGAAAAGGTAACTGACGGCTGAATTCATACAAATCCAAAACCAACTGGGCAAAATTACCCTCATCATATTCCGAGCCTACAATATCCAAAAGTTCATGGAAGACTTCATTTTCACCTAGGAAATACTCGTTTAAAAGTTCGCCTAAAACCCGTTCATTTATGGGTTTTAAAGCATTTCCCTCGCTAATGGTAAAATCGGGAGAAATTCCAAGTTTTTCAAAATTTTCCCTTACAAAATCAATACAAAAAGAGTCAATGGTGCAAATTTTCGCTGAAGATAAAAGATGCTTTTGTAATAAAAGTCCTGTGTCCTCAGGGTTGTTTTTACATTCTTCATCAAGTCTTTTTTCAATTCTTCCGCGCATTTCTGCCGCGGCGGCATTGGTAAATGTAACAATTAAAAGTTTATCGGCGCTTACAGGGTTTGTTTTGGAAGAAAGTTTTTTAATAACACGCTCAACCAAAACCGCTGTTTTGCCCGAACCTGCCGCGGCTGCAACAAGGATATTTCCGTTCTTTTCTACAGCCATTTCCTGACTGCGAGTTAACTCAATCGACATTTTCTTCCTCCTTAATTGCATCTAACACAGCAGAATTTTTCATAGCTTCCACCTGTACGGCTTCACTGTCCTCAATACCGCAAACACTGGAAAATTCGCAATATTTACAGGCTTCATTTTCCCTTCCGTTTACGGGTGATACATTAATATCACCCTTTGAAATAAGGTTTCCTGTATTTTTCATAATTTTTTCAAGATGTTTGAAAATTAAATCAAAATCTTCAAAATCAATAAAACTATCACTGGCCTTACTCACGGTACCATCTTTTTTAATGGTAAGTTTTGGAACAAATTCACCCTTGGCTTCCTTTTCCATGGCACGAACAAGATTTTCATCCGCAGGAACAAGACCGTTCATTGCCAAGCCTTTATTATTGGTATCACGCTTGGATGGTTTATAGAAAATTCCGCCAACTTTAAGGTTTTTAGCCTTAACGATGCTGTAAAGGTATAAAAGCATTTGCATATTAAGACCAACCAAAATATCGGGTAATTTAAAGGATTTACTACCTGTTTTATAATCCACAATTCTAACATATCCGTTATACTCGTCCACTCGGTCTATGCTGCCGCTAAGTAAAATTTCACCATCATCAAAAGGAAAACGAACATAAGGAATTTCCCCATCTTTGCCAATCTTTAATTCGCAGTGAGTTGGTGTAAATTCACATTGTTTCATTTCATCGCTAATGTTTCTTACAACCTCTTTTAGCGAACGGGAAATTCGGCTGATAAGAAACTCACTTTTCGCATCTTTAACGCTTTCAAAGCCGCCAACCAAACCTAAATATTCATTAATATATCGGTCACAAAGATTATCCAAAAGGCTATATTCTAAGTCGGCAACTCCCTTTTTATACTCCGAAATAATTTTCTCCAAACAGTAGTGAACAATAGTACCTCTTTGAAGTACATTGAAATCCGCGCTCTTAAGATTTTCGGCCTTAAGTCCGTATCGGCAAAAATAGGAAAAATGGCAACGGTTAAAGGTATCAAGTTTAGTGGCCGACATATAAATATCTTTGCCGTAAAGTTGCTTCGCCGTTTTTGAGGACAACCTATCCTCTTTTTTAACACTACCCTTGCCAACCGATGTGATTTTATTTCCAATTTCGGTATTTTCCAAAACCGACTTAATGGAAACTGCTCTGTCAGGGTTTGTTTTTAAAGAACGGCAGTAATCACTAAAGGCAGTGTTTACAGTTTCAGGCACCGAAGTTTCATCGAAGGACTTAACCTGTAAATCTAATGTTTCGCAAAGTCTTGAAACAAAAACCGAAGGTTCTTTGGCTTCGCCGGTAAGTGAATTTTCACTGTAAGAAATATAGAGTTTATCCGTTGAACTACAAACATTACAATAAACCAAATAATTTTCATCTATAGAAGACTGGACCGAGTTATCCGATATATTAATTCCCTGCTCAATCAACTTTTTACGCTCGGCCAAAACAAAGACACCTTTGCTTGAAACAACCTGAGGGAATTCCCCCTGATTTGCGCCTAAAACAAAGGCGATTTTGGGGCGTGAGGTTCTGATTCTATCAGCCGAACCAAAAATAACTTCATCCAAAGTTTGCGGTATAACGCTAACCTCAGTTAAAGAAACAGCCAAATTCAAGGCATCGCAAAATTCCTTTTTGGAAATAAACCCATCCCCAAAACATAGAACCTGACTATCTAATATCTTAATGTATTCATCATAAGCCGATTTAATTGCGTCAGCATAAAAGGTATTGTTAATACCCTTGTATTTTTCGCACATTTCGTTAAGTTTTACAGCCACATCGCACTCATCAAAAAGGCGCATAATTGCCTTGGTGTAAGATTTTGCAGTATCACCTAAAGAATTTTTGAAATTCAAAATTGGTCTCAGTGCCTTCTCGCGCAAAGCATTGATTTCTTCTAATTCTAAGGCAAAAGTGCCATCTGTGTCTTCATCGGCAGTAAGACCCCTTGGGTCCATATCCCACTGATTTTCCCACATTTTACCCTTGATATTCCAAACAAAAGTATAGTTTTCAAGTTTGGAAATTTCTTCATAATTTAAAGTTCCCAAACCGGTTTTGTGAAAATTGAGGATTGCTTCGGTCGATAATTTAACCCCTTCAAAAGCATTTCCCACCGCCACTGATAACGGAAAAGCGGACAAGGGAATTTTGCTGTCATAAAAACAGTTTACGTTATTCTTTTTACAAGCAGTTTGAACTGCCAAACGGTATTTTTCGCTATCCCTTGCAATAATAACAAAATCACGATAACGAAGACCTGTCTCACGGACTAATCTTCTGATTTCGGATGCAACAAACATAGCCTCATCATAAATAGTTGGGGCTTTAAATATTGTTATATTTTCGTTCAGTTTATCCGTAAGAGTATCCCCTGCCAAAATTCGTTCCACTAAGGCAAGGGATTTAGAATTATAAAAACTCTTATTTAAAACAATGGGCTCTAAAACTTCAACGTTACGGCTTTTAGCAATACTTTCAATATTAGTGATTGCTTTGCGTATGTTTGAATAAACAGTATAATCTCCATCAATTTCAGGGTCGTTTGTAAGACTTATATAAACATTTTTCGCGCTACTGAGAATTCTCTCTAAAATTTTATATTGTTGACCTGTAAAGCCTTTAAAGGAATCAAGGAATACAGTTTTTCCCTCAAAATAAGGGTATCTTTTTAAAGACTCATAAACCCTTGTCAAAGTGTCAGCAGGGTCAATGAATCTTTCACCCAAACATAAATCGTAATTTTCATAAATAAGGGCTAAATCAAGGAGTTTAAGTTTAAGTGTTTGGGAAGTAACCTTTTGAGCGGTTTCCTTTAAATTTTCAGGTGTTACGGAGTTGATTTTAAACTCACCTATTGTATCAAGCAAGGTCTTGGCAAAACTAATCGAAGACCTGTATTTACCCCACAAATTCAAATCATCGGCAACCAAATTTAATGTTTTCTTCATAAAAACAATTTTGTCGCTATCACGCAAAAAGGTACCTGCAAGTCCACCAATATTACGACCGATTTCTTCATAAAGGCGGGTAAAACTTGCAACGGTTACATATAAAGCAGCTTTATCGCCAACGTTTTCAATAACGGCCTTTTCACTTTCAAAAGTAAATTGTTCGGGCACGATTAAAACCGATTTTTCACCCTGTTTAGTAAGCTCATTTATTTTATTTAAAATAGAATATGTCTTACCCGAAGCAGGGCGGCCGAAAATAAACTGGAGCACGCTTTTCACTTCCTTCAAATTTATACTTAAATTATAACACAATCTCCAAAAAAAGGCTACTATAAAATAAGTATACAGATATAACTGTCCAAAAAAAAGGACAGCCGAAGCTGTCCCTAAACTTTTTAAATTCCATACATAAGCCATAAATAGATATAAGCGGGTATGATAGCCGCTAATGTAAACGGAATACCTATCTTAAAGAAATCCGAATTTTTAACAGTATATCCCTCTTTGCGAAGAATACCAATACCTGTGATGTTTGCAGAAGCACCGATAGGAGTGCAGTTTCCGCCCAATGTTGCACCCGAAAGAAGACCAAAATATAGAACTGTTGGGTCAACATTAAGCGCCGCTGCCAAACCTGCAATAACAGGTATCATAGTTGCAACATAAGGAATATTATCAATAAACGCAGAAATCAAAACAGATGCCCAAACAATCACTGTGTAGAGGAAGAAGATGTTGCCGCCGCCTGCCTTTGCAAGAAGACCTGCCGCAGCGTCAATTACACCTTGCTCTGAAATACCGCCAATCATAAGGAAAAGACCAAGCAAGAGACCTATTGTTTCAAAGTCGATTTCCTTTAAAGGTGAAACAATTGCAGATGCTGTTCTTTTTTTAGCAAAGTTATACACAAGACCAATTACCAACAATCCACAACAAATAAGTCCGTTTGTGATATTGGGTTTATTTGGTATAAACGAAGCTAAAATCAATAGTAAAATTGTACCGAGCAATAAAGCTGACGGAACATAGTCGGTAACAACTGTGCGTTCCCCTACCTTTGGAATTGGAGATTTTTCTTTTCTGAAAAGCCAAGCTAAAATCAAAGCCGAAAGAACTGCACCAAGCTCAACCGCAAAGAACATACCGGGTCTTCCTTTATACCAAAAGAAGTCCATAAAGCTCATATCAAGAGCAGAGCCTAACATTATGGCAGTTGTATCGCCAACCAAGGTAGCCGCACCCTGCAAGTTAGAAGAAACAGCAATAGCTATAATAAATGGTACAGGGTTTGTCTTGAGTTTTTTGCATATCTCAAGAGCAACGGGGGCCACCATAAGAACTGTTGCAACATTATCTACAAAAGCCGAAATAACACCCGCAAAAAGCGACATGGCAACTGCCGCCCACATAACATTTGGAACTTTTTCCATTATTAAATCGGCAAGAAGTTCGGGCATTTTACTTTCAATGAAGAGTGCTACTATACCCATTGTTCCTGCAATCATTAATAACACATTAAAATCAATTGCGCCAAAAATGTTGCTAACAGATAACATTCCAGTAATAATAAAAATCAAAGCTCCGCCAAGTGCAATATAAGGTCTATATTTGGCAAAAGTAAGCATTAAAATATAAGCTACTACAAAAACCGCTATTGCGCCAATCATACAAATTCTCCTTAAATTTTGTTATAATGTTTATGATTAGTCGAAACATTCTTGTTTCGACAAACTACAGTCATTATATTCAAAAGACTTTTTTTCAATCAGTCGTCTTTTGTATTCGGCTATATAATACTTTGCCATAGAGAGATTTTGTTCACTATAGTTTCCGCACTCCTCAGGTTTTGCGCCGGGGATTTCTCCTTGGAAATTAATGATAAAATCACACATTTCGGTAACAAGTGGGAAAATATCTTCACTGCTCTTTTCACCAAAAACCAAAAGATAACACCCTGTTCGGCAACCCATTGGACCGAAATAAACAATATCATCTTTATTATCGGAATTTCGCAAAAAGGTTGCGCCCAAATGCTCAATGGTGTGAAGTGCAGGAACATCAATTACCGGCTCCTTATTAGGCGCAGTAATTCGAAGGTCAAAGGTTGTAACCTTAACGCCATCACGCTCATCAACCCTGGAAACATATATACCAGATTCAAGGTTTAAATGGTCAACCGAAAAACTCGCAATTCTTTCCATTATTTTAACCCTAACTCATCGGCCGATACGGGTGTTAAACCGTTGGCATTCAAAAGCTCAATAAAGTTTTCGTAATCGGTAACACGGAATACCATATATGCCTTGTCGTTTTGGTGAGTAAAGAGAGAATACATATACTCAATAGAAACATTGCTATTCGCTAGCATATTAAGAAGTTCCGAAAGACCGGCAGGTTTATCAGGTACTGCAACAACGGTAACGGGGTTCATATTGATAATGTTGCCACTGTTAAGCAATACATTGGTCGCCTTTTCGCTGTCATCAGCAATAATACGCAAAACGCCGTAATCAGCAGTTTCGGCAATGGAAATTGCTCTTAAATTGATTTTATTTTCTGCTAAAAGACCGGTGATTTCGGCCAATTTACCAGTACGGTTTTCAAGAAAAATCGAAATTTGATTAACTGCCATTTTACCCACCTCTAAATCTTTCTCTTATCAATAATTCTTACTGCTTTACCTTCGCTACGAGCAATAGTCTTCGGTGCAACAAGTGTAACCTTAGCGTAAATACCAAGCATTGTTTTTAAAGCAGCAACAAGTTCTTTTTCCATTGTTGTAATCTTACCTAAATTATCGGAGAACAATTCAGGAGTCATTTCAACCTGAACTTCCAAAGTATCGGAATTATTAACACGGTCAACAATGATTTGATAGTTAGGATGATATCCTTGTTCTAACAATACGGTTTCGATTTGTGACGGGAATACATTAACACCCTTAACAATCAACATATCATCGCTTCTACCCATTGGTTTGCTCATTTTAATAAGGGTTCTGCCACAAGAACATTTCTCACGAGAAAGAACGCAAATATCACGAGTACGATAACGAAGAAGTGGGAAACCTTCTTTGGTAATGCAGGAGAAAACAAGTTCACCTTTAGAACCGATAGGAAGAACCTCCTCGGTATCGGGGTCGATAATTTCAGGAATAAAGTGGTCCTCGTTAACGTGCATTCCGGTTTGTGCCTCACACTCGAAAGAAACACCGGGGCCTGAAATTTCGGTCAAACCGTAAATATCATAAGCCTTAATTCCCAAGCCTTCTTCAATATCACGGCGCATATTTTCACTCCAAGCCTCAGCACCGAAAATACCTGCTTTAAGCTTGATTTGGTCTTTAATTCCACGCTCGTGAATAGACTCGGAAAGGTATGCCGCATAGGAAGGTGTGCAACAAAGAATTGTGGACTGCAAGTCGGTCATAAATTGAAGTTGTCTATCAGTATTACCCGAAGACATAGGAAGGGTTAAAGAACCAACCTTGTGGGAGCCACCGTGAAGACCTGCGCCACCGGTAAACAAACCGTAACCGTAAGCCACCTGAACAACATCCTCTTTAGTACAACCAACAGCGGCAAGGGCTCTTGCGCAACAATCTTCCCATAAGGAAACATCTTCTTTGGTATAGAAAGCCACTACTCTTTTACCGGTTGTACCCGATGTGGACTGAATTCTTACACAATTTTTCAAATCAGTACCCATAAGACCGTAAGGATAAGCCTGACGCAAATCATCCTTGGTTAAAAAGGGTAATTTATATAAATCATCAACACTCTTAATATCATCGGGAGTAACACCCTTATCTTCCATCTTTTTACGATAGTAAGGAACATTCTCCCAAACGTGTTTAACTTGTTTTACAAGTCGTTCGTTTTGCAAAGCACGAATCTCTTCATAAGAAGCAGTTTCAATTTCCGGTTGATAATAATTGCTCATTTTGAAAACTCCTTTATGCATTTGCACCTAACTGGAATGCTTTTTTGTTAAGTTCTAAGAATTTAGCAGGAACACTGGTCTCAATAGCATTTTGCCATTCTTCCTCGGTAAAATCAAAGAATTTAGATAACATACCCATTAATACAATGTTAACTGCCTTTGAAGAACCGGCTTCTTCAGCTAATTTCAAGGCATCAAAAGCAATTAAATCAATTCCTTTAGCCTTAATTTTCTCGGCCAAGTTTTCAGGATACTCTGCAACACCTGTAATTACAGGCATAGGATTAATTTGTTGGGTATTGGCGATAATTTTACCATCGGGTTTTAAAAACTCGGTATAACGAGCGGCTTCTAACATTTCAAAGGAAATGATAAAATCAGCCTCACCTTTATCAATTACAGGAGAATATACCTTGTCACCAAAACGAACATAGGTAACAACGCTACCACCTCTTTGGCTCATACCGTGAACTTCGGATACCTTAATATCGTATCCCTTGGTAAGCAAAAGTTTGCCAAGAAGTTTCGAGGCTAAAAGGCTACCTTGACCGCCAACACCGACAATCATTACATTTTTAGTTTCCATTTCTTAGTCCTCCTGTGCCTTTAATGCATCAAATTTACAAAGTTGACCGCAAACACCACAACCTGTGCAAAGTGTATTATCAACCAAAGCCTTACCGTCCTTCATACTGATGGCGGGACAACCGATTTTCATACACATTTTACAACTCTTACATTTGTCAGCATCAACCTTAAGAGGTTTGTTATATTTAACATATTTAAGCAAAGCGCAAGGACGGCGTGAAATGATTACCGAAGGTTCACTAACAGCCAATTCTTCCTTGATAACAGTATCACATTCAGCCAAATTGTAAGGGTCTACAACACGAACACGCTCAATGCCAACTGCTTTACACAAAGCCTCAAGATTAATCTTAGAAGCAGGGTCGCCTTTAAGATTGAAGCCTGTTGTTGGGTTTTGCTGATGTCCTGTCATACCTGTAATTGAGTTATCAAGAATAATTACGGTAGAGTTAGAACTGTTGTAAGCAATATTAACAAGACCTGTCATGCCCGAATGCATAAAGGTCGAATCACCAATTACAGCAACGGTCTTACCGTCGGTCTCACCACCGTTTGCCTTGTTAAAACCGTGAAGTCCCGAAATGGAAGCACCCATACAAATAGTGGTATCAATAGCCGATAAGGGTTGAACTGCGCCTAAGGTGTAACAACCAATATCACCCATAACGGTTAATTTATTCTTGGAAAGTGTATAGAAAAGACCTCTGTGAGGGCAACCTGCGCACATAACGGGAGGACGGTTTGGAATATTGTCATCTAAAACAGCGCCACAAGTGGTAGCAATACCAAACTTATCGGCAACTGCATTTTGGCTGAGTTCACCAATAAGGGAGAAAATTTCCTTGCCTTCCACCTTAACGCCTAAGTTATTGCAATGTTCCTCAATAAATCCGTCAAGTTCCTCAACAACAACAAGACGGTCAACCTTACTTGCAAAATCTTTAATAAGTTTTTCGGGCATGGGATAAATCATACCAAGTTTAAGAACAGGATGTTTATCGCCAAAAACCTCTTTAAGATATTGATAAGAGGTGGAAGAAGTGATAAAACCAATAGAATTATCGCTTCCCTCTTCAACTCGGTTGATCGGGGCAGTTTCAGCATACTCAACTAATGCGCGGGTTCTTTCTTCAACCACAGGATGGCGAAGTTTAGCGTTACCGGGCATCATTATATATTTTTGAGGATTTTTGGAATATGTCTTTTGAACCTCAATTCTATCCCCTGTCTCAACAACACTTTGTGAGTGAGCAATACGGGTGCACATCTTTACGAAGAAAGGTGTGTCAAACTTTTCGGAAAGTTCGAAAGCCAATTTGGTCATTTCCAAAGTTTCCATAGAGTCCGAAGGCTCAAGCATGGGGATTTTGGAAGCCTTTGCATAGTGGCGAGAATCCTGCTCGTTTTGAGAACTGTGCATTGCAGGGTCATCGGCAACACCGATAACAAAACCACCGTTAACACCAGTGTAACTAATAGTAAACAAGGGGTCAGCAGCCACATTAAGACCTACATGCTTCATACCACAAAAACTGCGTTTGCCCGAAAGACAAGCGCCAAAAGCCGACTCCATTGCAACCTTCTCGTTGGGAGCCCACTCGGCGTAAATTTCTTCATATTTAGCAGCAAATTCGGTTATCTCGGTACTGGGAGTGCCGGGATAACTGGAAACGAAACTACATCCACCCTCAAAAAGACCACGGGCAAGGGCTTCGTTTCCAAGCATTAATTTCTTCATTTTAAAACACCTCGGTTTTTTAATTAACCAAATTATTATATAAGAAAAACTTTAAAAAATCAACGAAATACTACAAATTACAACTTATTTCTTTGAATTTTTCCACTGATAGTTTTGGGAAGTTCATCGCGGAAAACAATTACTCTGGGATACTTGTAAGGTGCGGTATGTGATTTAACATAATTTTGAATTTCTTTTTTGAGTTCTTCGCTGGGCTCAGTTCCCTTTGTAAGCACAATACTTGCCTTTACAACCTGACCGCGCATTTCATCGGGTGCAGCCGA
>JAZOXF010000005.1:0-6173 GCA_045659605.1 Acutalibacteraceae bacterium | reverse complement strand
ACCCACGCAGGTCAAGAGTGCGATATTGTTATTTCGGGTAAACTTAAAGTTCAGGTTGGTAACCATACTGCCGTTTTAAGCGCAGGGGACAGTATTTACTACGATTCATCCACACCTCATGGTATGATTGCGGTTGGGGGTGAGGATTGTACCTTCTATGCTATCGTTTTAAACCCCACAGGCGAACCCATTCCCGAACTCTCCGAGGTTAAGACCTTAAAGACCGAAATTAAGGGTCCTATTCACAAGAAAGACCCCAAACAGAGAATTTACAATAACTTTATTGATATTGAAGAAAACGAGGTTGGCACACCTCTTTCTATTAAATTTAAGAACACCGAAAAATTCAACTTTGCTTTTGATTTGGTTGATGCTTTGGCTGAAAGAAATCCAAAGAAATTGGCAATGTTACATATTTCCCGCGAAGGTGAAGAGAGAAGATTTACCTTTAAGGATATTAATAAGGCATCCAATCAGGTTGCTAACTACTTTAAGTCTTTAGGAATTAAAAAAGGCGACCGAGTAATGCTTGTTTTAAAACGTCATTATCAGTTCTGGTTCTGTATGATGGCTTTAAACAAACTTGGCGCTATTGCGATTCCTGCAACAAATCAGTTGCTTGAAAAAGATTTTGATTATCGTTTTGCTTCGGCAGGTGTTAACGCAATTGTTTGTACTGCCGACGGGGATGTTGCAAATCAAGTTGATTTGGCTTGTAAGAAAAACCCACAGGTTAAGTATAAGTTTATTGTTAACGGCGAGCGTGAAGGTTGGCGTAATTTTGATGAGGAATACACCCTTTACAGCACCCATTATGACCGTACCGAAGAAACTGCTTGTGGCGATGACTTAATGCTTATGTATTTTACTTCGGGCACATCGGGTTATCCCAAAATTGCTGCTCATAACTACAAGTATCCTTTAGGTCATTTCCATACTGCTAAGTATTGGCACAATGTTGACCCCGATGGTTTGCATTTCACAATTTCCGATACTGGTTGGGCAAAGGCAATGTGGGGTAAACTTTACGGACAGTGGCTCAGCGAGGCTGCAATCTTTGTGTACGACTTTGACCGTTTTGATGCTGCTGAGATATTACCAATGTTTGCAAAGCACAATATAACCACATTCTGCGCACCTCCAACCATGCTTAGAATGCTTGTTAAACAAGATATTTCGAAATATGATTTGTCTTCGGTTAAACATATGACAACTGCAGGTGAAGCATTAAACCCAGAGGTTTATCGCCAATTTGAGAAAATCACAGGTTTACAAATCCTTGAGGGCTTTGGTCAAACCGAAAGCACAATGATTATCGGTAATATGACCGGTGCGCCCCATAAAATTGGTTCAATGGGTAAACCTTCTCCCATTTATGATGTTCACGTAATTGATGCTGACGGTAACGAGGCTGAGGTTGGTGAAACAGGTGAAATTGTTATTAATATTGAAAACGGTTTGCCTTGCGGTCTTGCTAGTTGTTACTTTGGCGATGAAGAAAAGACCCGTGAGACTTGGGATGGTAAGTATTACCACACAGGAGATACCGCTTGGGTTGATGAAGATGGCTTCTACTGGTATGTTGGCCGTGTAGATGATGTTATTAAATCTTCGGGTTACCGTATTGGGCCTTTCGAGATTGAAAGCGTTATTATGGAACTTCCCTTTGTTCTTGAGTGTGGCGTTTCGGCTGCACCCGATGAGGTTAGAGGTCAGGTTGTTAAAGCAAGTATCGTTTTGGTTAAAGGCACCGAACCTACCGAAGAACTCAAAAAACAAATTCAGACTTACGTTAAAGAGCGAACTGCTCCTTACAAATATCCTCGTATTGTTGAATTTAAGGATAGTTTGCCCAAGACTGTAAGTGGTAAAATCCAAAGAAATAAGTTGTAAATTTATGGAATATAAAAGAATAACAATGCTTTGCGGTCACTACGGAAGTGGAAAAACCAATATCGCTCTTAATATGGCTTATAGCCTTAGAGAGACTAAAGAAAATGTTGCTATTGCAGATTTGGATATTGTAAATCCTTATTTTCGTACAAAAGACAGCGAAGCCGAACTAAAAGAAAAGGGAATTCGCTTAATTGCTTCCGAATATGCAGGAACAAATGTGGATATCCCTGCATTACCCCAAGATATGTATTCTTTAACCGATGATAAAAATGTTTATGCAGTTATAGATGTTGGGGGAGATGACCGTGGTGCTTTGGCACTTGGAAGAATTATGCCAAGCATTAAAGAGGAAAATGATTATGAGATTTTTCTTGTGATTAATAAATATCGTCCTTTAACCCCTGATGTAGAGTCAACACTTGAAGTTATGGCCGAAATTGAAACAGCAGGTAATTTTAAATTTACGGGAATTATTAACAATTCCAATTTAGGTGTTTTAACAACTGCCGAGGATGTTTTGAATTCCACCGAATATGCCGAAAGTGTTGCAAAGGCCACAGGTTTGCCTTTGGCGTATACATCGGTTAACGAATCACTTTATAATGAACTTGAAGGTAAGATTGATAATCTTTTTTCCTTAAAGCTTCAAAAGAAAATAAATTAAACTTTGTGAAAAGGAGTGCATAAATATGGCAAAGTTGACTTTTAAAACTGACAAATGCAAAGGTTGCGGCCTTTGCGTTGACGTATGCCCTAAGCAGGTTTTAGCACTGGCAAAGGACAAAATCAATAAAAAGGGACATAATCCTGTAGAAGCCGTAAACGAAGAGGCTTGTATCGGATGTGCTTTTTGCGCTACAATGTGTCCTGATTGTATTATTAAGGTTGAAAGGTAAGTGAAAAATATGGCTGATAAGGTTTTAATGAAAGGTAACGAAGCAATTGCCGAAGCCGCTATAATCGCAGGTTGTCGCCATTACTTCGGTTATCCTATAACCCCACAAACTGAAATTGCCGCTTATATGGCAAAGAGAATGCCTAAAATCGGCGGTTGTTTCCTACAGGCTGAAAGCGAAATCGCTGCTATTAATATGGTTTACGGTGTTGCTTCTACCGGTTTTAGAGTTATGACTTCTTCTTCAAGCCCCGGTATTTCTTTGAAGGGCGAAGGAATTTCTTACTTAGCAGGTGCTGATATGCCTGCATTAATCGTTAACGTTCAACGTGGTGGTCCCGGTCTTGGTGGTATTCAACCCTCTCAATCGGACTATTTCCAAGCTACAAAGGGTGGCGCTCACGGCGACTTCCATATGATAGTTTTGGCTCCTGCTTCTGTTCAGGAAATGGCTGATTTAACCGTTAAGGGCTTTGAACTTGCTGATAAGTATCGTATGACTTCTATGATTTTGGCTGATGGTACTATGGGTCAAATGATGGAGCCTGTTTCTCTCGATTTAGATGTTAAACCTGCTCCCGAAAAACCTTGGGCTACCAACGGTACAAATCTTGAGCGTGAACACAACATTACAAACTCTCTTTTCCTTTCTCCCGAAAAATTGGAGGAAGAAAACTTTAAGCGTTATGATCGCTATAAGGTTATTGAAGAAAACGAGACTATGTATGAAGAATATTTAATGGATGACGCTGAAATTTGTGTTACTGCTTTCGGTATTGCTTCTCGTGTTGCCAAGAATGCTGTTGATGAAGCTCGTAAGCAGGGCATTAAGGTAGGTCTTATTCGTCCTATCACTCTTTGGCCTTTCCCCAAGGCTCCTTTCAAGAAGGCTGCCGAGCAGGTTAAGGGTATTATTTCTGTTGAACTTTCTATGGGTCAAATGATCGAAGATGTTCGTTTGGCTTCTGAGTGTAAAGTGCCTGTAACCCTTTGCAATCGTGCAGGTGGTATGATTCCTTCTCCAGAGCAGGTATTAGAGGCTATTATTTCTATGAATAACGGAGGTGCTAAATAATGGTTGTATTTGATAAACCCCATGCATTGGCTGATGTTCCCATGCATTATTGCCCCGGTTGTACCCACGGTATTGTTCACCGTTTGGTTGCCGAGGTTATGGATGAATTGGGCATTGAGGGTAAGACCATTGGTATTGCTCCCGTTGGCTGTTCCGTTATGGCTTATGATTATTTTAACTGCGATATGATTGAGGCTGCTCACGGTCGTGCTCCTGCTGTTGCTACCGGTGTTAAGCGTGCATTACCTGAAAACATTGTATTTACATATCAAGGTGATTGCGACTTGGCGTCTATCGGTATGGCTGAAACAGTTCACGCCGCTGCAAGAAATGAAAATATTACTATTATTTTCATCAACAATGCAATTTATGGTATGACCGGTGGTCAAATGGCTCCTACTTCTTTGCCCGGTCAGGTTACTCAAACCTCTCCTTATGGTAGAGATGTTAACCACTGTGGTTTCCCCATTAAGGTTTGCGAAATGCTTTCTCAATTAGATGGCGCTGAATATTTAGAGCGTGTTGCAGTTAATAATGTTAAAAACGTTAAGGCTGCTAAAAAGGCTATTAAAAAGGCTTTCCAAAATCAGGATGAGGGCAAAGGCTTCTCCTTGGTTGAGGTTGTTTCAAGTTGTCCTACCAACTGGGGTATGACTCCTCAAAAGGCACTCGAATGGATTGATGAAAAAATGATTCCTTATTATCCTTTGGGTGTTTATAAGGATAGAAGCGCTGAAAAGGAGGATGCATAATGGCTACTACACAATATTTGTTTGCCGGATTTGGCGGTCAAGGTATTCTCTTTTCGGGTAAATTCTTGGCTTATAAGGGTTTAAGTGAAAACAAACAGGTAAGTTGGCTTCCTTCTTACGGTCCTGAAATGCGTGGCGGTACAGCAAGTTGTTCTGTTATTATCAGCGACACTGCTATCGGTTCTCCCATCGTTTCTAAGCCCGATGTTTTGGTTGCAATGAACCTTCCTTCATTGGATAAGTATGAAGATACTGTGGCTGAGGGTGGTACAATTTTTGTTGACAGCACCCTTATTGAGCGTAAGGTTCGCCGTACCGATGTTAAGGTACATTATATTAATGCAACAGGCCTTGCAAACGAAAATGGGATGCCTACTTTGGCTAATATGATTATCGTTGGTAAGGTTATGGCTGAAATGGGCGAATTTGATGAAGCAGGTATTAACACTGCTCTTTCTAAAGTAATTTCAGCAAGACACGCTAATATGCTTGACTTTAACCTTAAAGCATTAAATCTCGGAAAGGATAACTAATTATGGAAATCAAAATTACTAAGGCTCCCGTTTTAAAGGAAAAGCCCGATAGTTCTACATTAGGTTTCGGTAAGATTTTTACTGACCATATGTTTATGATGGACTGGAACAGTGAAAAAGGTTGGTATAACGCAAGAATAGTGCCTTTTGAGAATCTTTCCATCCATCCCGCTTCCACCGTTTTACATTACGGTTCCGAGATTTTTGAAGGCTTAAAGGCTTACCGTCGTGCAGACGGCAAGGTTCAGCTTTTCCGTCCTATCGAGAATATCCGCAGAATGAATAACTCGGCTGAGCGTTTGTGCTTACCACAAATCCCCGAGGATTTGGCAATGGAAGTTCTTACAAAGTTTGTTGAACTTGAGCAAGAATGGACTCCTTCAGCTGAAGGCACATCTCTATATCTCAGACCCTTTATGTTCGGTAATGATGAATCTTTGGGTGTTCACGCTGTTCATAATGCAACTTATGTTATAATTGCTTCTCCTGTTGGAAGTTATTATAAAGAGGGTATTAACCCTGTTAAGATTATGATTGAGGATGAGGACGTTCGTGCTGTTCGTGGTGGTACAGGTTACGCTAAATGTGGTGGTAACTATGCTGCTTCTAACAGAGCAGGCGAGAGAGCCGCTCAAAAGGGTTATGCTCAAGTTCTTTGGCTTGACGGTGTTGAGAGAAAGTATATCGAAGAAGTTGGCGCAATGAACGTTATGTTCAAAATCGGCGATGAAATCGTAACTCCAATGCTTTCCGGTTCAATTCTTCCCGGTATTACAAGAAAGTCTTGCATAGAAGTTCTTAAAGATAAGGGCTTTAAGGTTAGCGAGAGACTTTTGAGCGTTGACGAACTAGGCGAGGCGCTCCAAAACGGTACTCTTAAAGAGGCTTGGGGCTGTGGTACTGCTGCAGTTGTTTCTCCAATCGGTGAGCTTTGCTACAAGGATGTTAAGTATCCTATCAACAATGGTGAAATTGGTGAGACCACTCAAATGCTTTATGATACCAAGTCGGAGCCCAAGCGG
>JAZOXF010000004.1:0-34002 GCA_045659605.1 Acutalibacteraceae bacterium | reverse complement strand
ATTATGCGGTATTAGCAGTCGTTTCCAACTGTTGTCCCCCTCTGTAAGGCAGGTTACTCACGCGTTACTCACCCGTCCGCCACTAAGACAAACAAGAAAATCCAGTAGCAAGCTACCATCAAATCAGCGTTTGTCTCCGTTCGACTTGCATGTGTTAGGCACGCCGCCAGCGTTCGTCCTGAGCCAGGATCAAACTCTCTAAAAAATTATATCTCAACACCTAAGTGCTAAAATCTTTCAGATAAGCTTTATAGCTCATTTACTTAATGCTGACGCATTAATAATTGTCCTTGATTTATATGATTTCTCATAAGAATCGTCGGGTCCTTATTACTTGTCGTTGTTTAATTTTCAAGGTCCGTTTGCTGCCCTTTCTCAAGGCGCCCGATTATAATACCACACACATCCCGCTTTGTCAACACTTTTTTTAAACTTTTTTTAAAAAAATTTTTATTGCCTTTTTTGGCACAATATCTAGTGTTTTACTGTGCTAAAGACCACATTTCAGCAATAAAAAATAAGGGAGCAAAAAGCCCCCTTATATATATAATGTGTATGCAATAGGTTATCCGAGGATAACAATACCTGTGATTACAAGCGCGATTACAGCGTAATGTTTCCATGACATTTTTTCTTTAAGGAAAATTCTGCTCCACAAAACAGAAATCGCACAGTAAGCCGAGATGATTACCATACCTGCTGAGAAGTCGCTGAACATAACTGCCATATAGAACACCTGACCGATGGTTTCGCAAAGACCGCCAAGCATAAAGGAACGGCTTCCCTTGAAAACAACGTCCTTTTTAACAAATTTAAGCCAAATAAAGGCAAAAATTGCAAAGAACAGGAAGGTAAGTTCAAAAGCCGAGTTAGCGGCGTAATCGCTGAGTTCGATGCCGGTTTTCTCAATAAAACTGTCCGAGAAAAGGAATTCATCCCCTGCTGTACCCAAAGCATCGATTACAAGGTACAAAATCGGAAGCAAGAAAGCCAAAATACTCTTAGCGTACTTACGGTTTGCTCTTTCTTGTCTCGCTCTTTTAATTTCCTCATCCTCGTGTTGTTCGATGAATCCGAGCGCCACAATACCAACAGTTATCATAACGATACCAACAACGGTGGTAACGGTGATTTCATCAAGGGAGAAAATACCGAAAGCCAAGCACAAAATAAACGCCAAAGCACCCGAAGAGTTGCAAATTGGGGAAGAAATTGAAAGTTCGATATAACGCAAACTAACATATCCCAAAATCATAGCAAATATGTAAACTGCTGCAATGGGTAAATAATGAACAAAGTCCATCATTTTAAAGTCGGTATAGAACAAACTTGCAACTATCTTATGAACCCCGTCAACTCCCACGGTATTGTCAATAATTGCGCCGCCGATGAGGGTCATAAAGAAATGTATTCCCATTATAAGACCAACGGCGAAAACAACCTTCCAATGGCTGTTTTTATCCCTTTCCCTTGTTCCCATTTTTGAGAAAAGGTCGGAGCCACTCCAACAAAGGAGGGCTAATATTGATAAAAAGTAATATAACATATTTAACCTCCGAAAATATTAGAATTTATTGAAATTCCTATGCTTTCGGGGGTGGTCGGCGCCGAAAGTGCCTTGAAGGCACTTGTTTTTTAAGTCTTTTTGTCATAAACTACTCCGCAAGTTTTTTGGCAAATTCGGTGAGTTCTTCATCTGAGAAAAATTCAATTGTAAGTTTGCCTTTACCCTTTCCTGTGGGGGTTACGGTCACCTTGCGGCGAAGTTCGTTTTTAAGGGAAATTTCCACCTCGTTATAAAAGGTTGGTTTTGTTTTTTTAGAGGGTTTAGAGGGGGAAGATTTGGCCATTTTTTCAAGGGTGCGAACATTTTCGCCTTCCAATGCCAAGTTTAACATTTGCGCCCTCAAATCAAGGTCCTCAGTGGCTAATAAAGCCCTTGCATGACCGGCGGTGATTCTACCATATCTCAAAGCTTCAAGCTCTTCCTCGCTTAAATTAAGAAGTCTCAGAGCGTTTGCAATAGCGCTTCTCGATTTAGCCATTTTGGTTGCAACTTCTTCTTGGGTAAGACCGAAATTATCAATAAGCGATTTATAACCCAAAGCCTCTTCAACCGCATTTAGATCCTCGCGCTGTAAATTCTCAACAAGGGCCATTTCCATAAGGCTTTGTTCGTCGGTATCCTTTACAACAACGGGAATTTCGGTAAGCCCTGCCAAACGGCTGGCACGCCAACGGCGTTCACCTGCGATGATGGTGTATCCCCCGCCGATTGTGGGGCGCACAACAATAGGTTGGATAAGTCCATGCTGAGAAATACTTTCAGCAAGGCTGTTTAGCGCCTCATCATCAAAATCTTTACGGGGCTGATTACGGTTAGGTTCAATGTCATTTATATTAAGTGTAACAATTTTCTCGCTATATGTAGAATTCTCATCAAAAATACTTTCAATTCCGCGGCCGAGACCTCTGTTTTTTAAAGCCATTTTATATTCTCCTGTTTTTCTTTAAAAATTCTTTTGCCAAATCATTATAGGCATGGGCGCCCTTGGAACGCTTATCGTAATACTGAATAGGCATACCGTAACTCGGAGCCTCTGAAAGGCGCACTGCACGGGGAATGGCAGTTTTGTAAAGTTTGTTAGCAAAATACTTCTTAATTTCAGCCACAACCTGATGGGTAAGATTAAGTCGGCCATCAAACATAGTAAGAATTATGCCTTCCAACTCTAAGGTGGGGTTGTAAAGTCTCTTTACCTGACGGACGGTTGCCATCAACTGGGAAAGGCCTTCCAAAGCAAAGTATTCGCACTGAATCGGCACAAGTAAAGTGTCACTCGCATTTAGCGCGTTTACGGTTATAAGTCCCAAAGATGGTGGGCAGTCGATAAATATGTAATCGTAATTGTCCCTAACGGTAGAAAGCGCCATCTTTAGTTGAGCCTCACGGCGCTCGATTTCAATCAAATCCACCTCGGCAGCCGCCAAATCAATGGAAGCAGGGACAATATCCACGTTTTCAAACTCGGTTTTCACCGCCGCTTTGTCAGCAGTAGTTTTGCCGATAAGAAGGTCATAAGATGTAAGCGCAACCTTCTTTTTATTTATTCCGTAACCGCTTGTGGTATTTCCTTGGGGGTCGGCATCCACTAAAAGCACCTTTTTCCCCTCAATTCCCACCGCTGCGGCAAGGTTTACAGCGGTCGTAGTCTTGCCAACGCCGCCTTTTTGATTAACTATGGAGATGATTTTACCCATTTTTTACTCCTTTGTTTCACGTGAAACATCATTTTCTTAAATTTATTATATCAGTAACAAAGGAATTTGTAAAGTGGATAAGTTAGGATTTATCACCAGGTTTAAATAAAAGCGCCATTATTAAACCAAACAAAACCGATGCGGCAATACCTGCCGATGTAGCAGAAAGGCCACCCGAAAGGGCTCCGATTAAGCCGTATTGCTGTACTGCTTCCTTGACTCCTTTGGCTAAACTATATCCAAAACCTGTCAGCGGTACTGTTGCGCCCGCCCCTGCAAACTCCACAATCGGCTCGTAACAGCCAAGGGCGGTAAGCAAAACACCCGCCACCACAAAGGAAACCAATATTCTTGCAGGGGTAAGTTTGGTAAAATCAATTAAAACTTGACCCACCAAACAAATTGCGCCACCCACTAAAAAAGCCTTTAAACAACTAAGTAAAAGTTCCATAAATCTCTCCAAAAAGAAAAAATAGTAGTGTTTCACGTGAAACACTACTATTTTGTGCTAAGTTTAATCGGTTATTCCGAAACATTCGAAAATCTCGTTTTTGGTTTCTTCGTAATCCAAATGCCTTACAAGAAGGTTGTCCGCCGTCTCGCTTCGGGTAATTATTCTTATATTACAGGTTTTGTACAAGGGGTCAAGGGGATATCTATATAGTTTAATTTCCCCCACCTTTTCTTTTGGGCAGTAAAAACGGCATTTCCGCAAACCTTTTTTGCCTCTTGCATAAACCGTCTTACCAAAAGAAACTTGACAATATTTATATTCGTTATGGCAAAGGTAGGCGTAATAAAGAATTATAAAACCTATAACCAAGGTCATAAAGGCAATAAGTCGTCCGAACTCATCAAACCTTAAACCTAAAACAAGGGCTGTGGTAAGCAAAATTGTCATAAACATTTCGGCCCAAAAGAAATAGCGGTTTAAATGAACGGCGCCAACCTTGGACTTCAAACTCTTTCCGCTGATGCGCAAAAAGGGAAAATAGTCGCCGAACATTTCTTTAATTTCCTCGTACTTACCGCAAGGCACAAGAAGTTGGGACTCACTCTTGGCTTCACCAAAACCGCCAACATTTACCTTCATTGAGTAACGCTTAAGAAATTTCATAAGCAAAGTTTGCTCGATTTTAACATTATTAATAGAACTCTTTTTAAAGGATGTTCTAAGCATTACGAACAAACCTGAGCGCACCTCAACACGGTCGTCGTTAAGGTAGATTCTAAATTTAAGGTATCGCAAAAAAGAATAGATGAAAGATACTGCAAAACTGCAAAGCAAAATAAAGGTAACGGTATTAACTATCGGCGGGAAGTGGGTTTGGAAGGTGTTGGACACGCTGTTTATTTGGTCCAAAAGTTCGTTAACACCGCGTCCCGTTAGTCGGGCAATAGAGTTTAAAATAGGAACTCCCACAAGCAAACCCGTGAACGCCGAAGATGTTGCCGCCGCTAATATAGCAATCTTAACGGGGGAAAAGCGCACCGGTTCCCCTTCTTTTGTGCCGTAAAGCAAATGGGAAACCGTGTGGGCGTCCTTTCGGCTTAGTTTAAAACTGTAATCGGTCTTGGTTCGGCTTCCTGCCTCGGTATTAATACGGAAGGTTACACAACCGAAAATGTAATCCAAAGGATTTTGTTCCGACTGAACCGAAGAAAGACCGCCGATAGGAATTGCCGCCTTGCGAATTATGAAAATTCCGTCTCGCACAGTTACATAATTTTCGTGACAATGGAGTCGGAAAAAATACCAACGTGCGGTACCAAAAAGCACAATACCGCCAAACAAAAGCATTTCGGCTCCCAAAATCTGGGTTACCTGACCGTCCTTAATATATTGTATCACACCACGTAAAACGGGGATGAGCAAAAGGGGCAAAAATGGCTTGATTATGCTTAATATCATCAACGGATGGGCCTTGAAATCTCGTTTCATCTCTCACCCTCCGCCAAAGCTTTAATAAACTTGGCTGTGTCGTCCGCAGGCATTTCGGGAATTAAAATTCGGCTTCGTGCCGCTTTAAGAAAAACCGCGCTAAGTCCCATGGCTTTTGCCAAGGGGGAAGTAATACTTTCGGCGTAAATCATTTTAGAAAAAGGCATTATGTGGGTCATTTTAACAATAACGCCACTTTCAATTACCACCGCGCCGTTTATATATTTAATACGGTAACCTTTAAAAAGGTTTGGCAAATACCAAAGGAACAGCGCCTCATAGAGGCAAATCACAACCAAGGTTGCGGGTAAAAACCAATCGTAAGAATGGAAAAAATAGGAGAAAACGCCGAAAAATAAAAGCACACCGATTGTAACCCTTATTTTCCATAAATTCAGAGTTTTTCTTGGTAGTTTTAATTCTTGCATTTCTTCACCTACTCTCCTTTAATTTTTTTCCAATATTCTTTGTAGTTTTGTTCTATTTTATTATCGCCAAACTCATAATACTTTTTATCTTTAACCACATCGGGCAAGTATTGTTGGTTTACATAATGTCTAGGATAAGAATGTGGGTACTTATAATTTTGACCCTTAACAGTAGCATCTTCCCCATCAAAGTGTTTATTTTGAAGTTGCCTTGGAATATCCCCGATAAGACCTCTCTCCACATCCTGCCAAGCGGCATTTATAGCCTCGTAAGCCGAGATGGATTTAGGCGCGTTGGCAACCAAAATTACTGCGTTAGCAAGGGGAATTCTTGCCTCGGGCAAACCAACCATCATTGCAGTATCAACGGCTGCTTTTACAATGGGAATGATTTGGGGATATGCCAAACCAACATCTTCGTTGGCGCAAACAAGCAGTCTTCTACAAGCGCTAGGCAGGTCACCTGCAGCCAAAAGTCGGGCTAAATAGTAAACGGCAGCGTCGGGGTCGCTTCCCCTCATAGATTTTTGGTAGGCCGAAACAATATCGTAATGTTGTTCCCCTTCTCGGTCATATCTTACCGAGTTGCCGGCCAGTATTTCCTCAACCGTCTGGTCGGAAATTTGTGAACCTAACATGTGGCAAAGTTCCAACATATTAAGACTTCTTCTAACATCTCCCGCTGCGGCTTGAGCAATTTTTTTAAGGGCTTCATCACTAATTGTAACCGGATCGGTTTGGCTTAAAATGGCCACAGCGCGGCGTAAAACCTGACAAATATCATCAGCACTCAAGGTTTTAAATTCAAAAACGGTGGAGCGGCTGAGTATTGCATTGTAAACATAAAAATACGGATTTTCGGTGGTGGAAGCAATTAAAGTTATATCCCCGTTTTCGATATATGACAGCAAAATTTGCTGTTGCTTTTTATTGAAATACTGAATCTCATCCAAGTAAAGAAGTATTCCGCCTTGGGACTCAATACTGCCAATGGAAGCCACAATTTCCTTAATATCGGCGGTAGAAGCGGTTGTGGCATTAAGGTAATGGAGTTTCTTTCCGCAGTTTTTAGCGATAATATTCGCAACGGTGGTTTTGCCCACCCCTGAAGGTCCGTAGAAAATAAGGTTGGGCAACCTTTGAGACTCGATTATTCTTCTTAAAACCTTGTCTTCACCCAAAAGGTGCTTTTGACCTGCCACATCATCAATGGTCTCGGGTCTTAATTTGTCAGCCAAAGGGGACATTTTGCCACCTCCTGTCATTAGTTTTTATCCTGAATCATATATAAAATAGGGTGTTTTATATGCGAAAGACTGTTTTTATTAAAAATGCAATGATTTTAACTGTTTCATCCCTTATATTAAGGTTTGCAGGGATAATATTTAAGGTTTACATAACACGGCTTATTGGAAGCGAGGGTGTCGGTCTTTACCAACTGATTTTCAGTTTCTATGTTTTGGCTTCAACCTTTGCCACAAGCGGTATTTCCACCGCCGTTACCCGTTTAATTACCCAAGAAATGGCGCTTGGTTGTGAAAAAGGAACCCTTAGAATTTTCCGCCGTTCGGTAGAACTTACACTAATTATCGCCTTTGTTTCTATAGGCATTGTTCTTTTGGGGGCCGAATTTATTGCAAAAACCTTAATTGGAGACATTAGAAGTTTACCTGCTGTTAAAATTTTACCCCTTTCCCTACCGTTTATGGGTGTTTCTTCCTGTATAAGGGGTTATTTTATTGCCAAACGACAGGTTACTCCCAATGCTCTTACCCAAATTTTTGAACAAGGGGTAAGAATTGGCGCTGTTTTGCTTTTTGTTAAAAAATTTATATCTAAAGGCATCGCCTACGCCGCCGCAGGAGTAATTTTAGGTGACTGCATCGCCGAAGGATTATCCTGTTTAGTGCTTTTTATTTGTTTCTTATCGAGCAAAAGGTCATTAAAAAATCTAAAAGGCCGTCAAAATCCGCCTTTTGGGGTTATAAAAGAACTAACTCGCATTTCTTTACCCATAACTTCGGGTCGGTATCTCAACACCGCCCTTAGAACTGCCGAAAATGTCTTAGTACCAAAGAACTTGGCAAGATATCCCCACTCCGGTGTGGGCGCATTATCCCAGTTCGGAATGATAAAAGGTATGGCTTTGCCGATTTTGTTCTTTCCATCCACCCTTTTAAACTCGGTTTCCACCCTGCTTATCCCAGAAATCAGCGAAGCCGTTGCAAAAAATATGCGTTCCACAGTAAAACGGCTAACCAAACAAGTTTTGAAGTTAACCACTTTGCTTTCTTTTATTTTCAGTGGTGTTTTTCTTATTAAAGGAGAAAAAATCGGTCTTTTAATCTACAACTCGGCCGATGTGGGCGCTCTTCTGACTGCCCTCGCACCAATTGTGCCATTTATGTATCTTGACAGCGTTTCGGATGGCATTTTAAAAGGTCTTGACCAACAAACCTTTACCTTCCGCACCGCCCTTTCCGACTCCACCCTTAGAATAATTTTAATTTTGCTTATGCTCCCCATAATGGGAATGAAGGGTTTTATCTATATAATGTATTTCTCAAATTTTCTAACCTGTTTTTTAAATGTTAAGAGACTTTGCAAGGTGAGCGGCGCTTCTTTAAAACCGGTAAAAGAAATTTTAATTCCCCTTACCCTCTCACTTTTTACGGTTTTTATTGCCGACCAAATTTTAAATCTAATTAAAATTTCTTCAACACTTATCTCTACAATTCTATTTTCCGCCCTATCGGTAACTTTATATGTATTGTTGCTTGAAATTTTTAAAATTGCAAGTTTTAAAGAAATTTTGCAGAGTTTTAGGCGGTAATTTGACATTTTATGTGTAGAAATTACGCAAATTTTGTCGAAACTCTTTCTCAGCCAATGGAAATATTTTTACATATAATTGGTAACTTTTAAAATTTCTATTGGCTGAAAAGGAAGGTTTTTTATCTTAAATTTTGAAAGAAATTTTCCAAAATTTCTTTGCACTCATCTTCCATAATTCCGCCGTAAATTTCTACCTTGTGATTGTAAGGATAGTCGCAAAGATTAATCACACTATCCATACTTCCCGCCTTTAAATCGTAGGCTCCGAAAACAACGGTTTTAATTCTGGAATTAATTATTGCTCCCGTGCACATGGGACAAGGCTCAAGTGTGACATAAAGTTCGCAACCGTCTAATCGCCAACTTTTTAAAACTTCACAAGCTTTATTAATGCACTCAATCTCGGCATGGGAGAGTGCATTTTGTTTTTGTTCGCGCATATTGTAACCTTCGGCAATAATCTCGCCATCCTTAACAATAACCGCGCCAACCGGCACTTCCCCTGCCTCATACGCTTTTTTTGCTTGTTCAATGGCTTTGGACATAAATTCTTTTTTCATAATTTATCCTTAAAGTACAATATATAAACTGGATTCAACTAAACAAATAATTGAAAAAGCAAGTATTGTTCCGCTTAGGAAAAATGTTTTGTTTTTCTCTTTTTCGGTTAATACCGACTCACTGTTTTTTAAATTAAAGAAATCTTTATCGGTTTTAGAAAGCATAAAAATTCCAATTGTAAGTGTTAACAGCAAAAGTATAGCATAACCTATATTTTTTGCCTGATTAGGTATCCAGTCAGGCAAACAGTTAAATATAACCGAAATCAAGTTATTATAAAAATGCACCCCAATAGCCACCCTTAAAGAACCGGTCTTAATTACCGAGAACCCAAGGAAAAGACCTACCAAAAAGGCAAAAGGTATTTGTTCAAAATTAGAATGCATTAATCCAAAACAAAGCGAAGTAGCAATAAGAGCAAAAATATCCCCAAATTTTCTAAGGGCTCCTAAAACAATACCTCTAAGGGCAAATTCCTCTAGCAAAGCGGGAACAATTGCTGTTGCTATCAAACTCAGCAAAAATCCGAAAACACCTTTAGGCATTTCGGTATCGGGAACGGCATAATCAATGCCGAAATATCTAAAAAAAGCATCTAAAACTCCCGATGCCATATTTGCAAAGGCGCAAAAGGATATTCCGAAAAAGAAAAGAGGTAAACTCAAACCTTTTTCGGTTTTTTTAAAGGAAACTAAATCACTTATCCTAAACCCTGCAAACTTAAAAACAAGGGTGAAAATTCCGCCAAAAACCGAAAGTGAAAAAAAGATATTTATAACTTCGTTTATTGCGGGGGAAGATAGAAAATTTAGTTGTCCTGTTGTTTTATAAATCACCACATTTGCAATACTTAAACCCAAACTTAAAATAAATGTAAAAGCATTAACCAACAAAAAGGCAAGACCTATTATGTTGGCGGTTTTTTTAATTTTTTTCTTTTCATCCCTTTTTGCAATTTCTTCGGGAGAAAAAAATGGCACAAAAACCTCCGGGGTAAAGTCAGACTCTACCCCAAAGGTTTCTTGGTTTAAATTTTCGTTGTAATTTTCGTTCATAGTTCTAAACTTTCTTTAAAAATTACCGCTTACTCCTCTGTTTCCTGGGCTACCTCATTTGCACTGGCAATTTCTTCGGCAGTTTCGGTTGCATCCCCTGCATCAGCATCGGCTGCTTCAGGTTTTTCGGTTACTTCATCTTCATTGTGTTCAGTAAGTGCTACTGAAAGGATTTTCTCACCCTCGGCAACCTTCATAACTCTAACACCCTTTGCAGGACGGTTGAATTGAGAAATATCGCCCGAGAAAATTCTGATAACAATGCCGTTAGAAGCAATCATAATAATATCGTCATTATCGCCAACAGGGATGGTTGCCGCAACCTTGCCGTATTTCTCGGTACGGTAGTTGGTAAGACCCTTACCGCCACGAGACTGCAAACGATAATCGGCAATAGAAGAAATACGGCCATAACCTGTTTCGGTAACGGTTAAAATCTTGCTATCCTCATCAACAATAGCCATATCAATAACACGGTCGCCTTCACGCATACTAATTGCGCGAACACCACGAGCAGTTCGACCCATTGCGCGAACATTTTCTTCCTTAAATTGAATTGCCAAACCATCACGGGTTGCAATAAAGATGTTTTGCTTGCCGTTAGTCATTCTAACAAAGCCTAACTCATCATCTTCATCAATGTTAATGGCGATAATACCACTTTTACGGGTGTTTCTGAATTCGGATACTTTAGTTCTCTTAATAGTACCCTTCTTGGTTACCATAGCGATATAGTTATCCTCATCAAGTTCACTGGCAGGAAGAATAATTGTAATCTTTTCGTCCTGCATAAGTGGCAAGATATTTACAAGGTTCATACCCTTAGAAGTACGGCTTCCCTCAGGAATTTCGTATGCTTTAATGCGATACATTCTTCCAAGGTTGGAGAAAAGCATAATCCAGTCGTGAGAAGAACAAACAAACATATTCTCAACTGCATCTTCTTCTCTTGTGGTCATACCTGTAATACCACGGCCGCCACGGTTTTGAACATTATAAGTATCGGCAGGAAGTCTCTTAATGTATCCGTTAACGGTTTTGGTAAGAACACAGTCTTCCTCAGGAATAAGGTCTTCAATATCAACCTCGCCTGCAACATCGGTAATCTCGGTTTTACGGTCATCGGAGAATTTGTCTCTAAGATTCAACGCCTCGGTCTTAACGATATCGAGAATTCTCTCGCGAGAAGCCAAAATTTCCTCACACTCTTTAATAAAGGCGAGTTTCTCGTTTAATTCATCAATAATCTTTTGTTTTTCAAGACCTGCAAGTTTTCCGAGTTGCATTTGCACAATAGCAGTGGTTTGAATATCATCTAATCCAAAGCGCGCGGACAATGCCTCTTTACTTTCGGGAATTGTCTTAGACCCACGGATAATTGCAATAACTTCATCAATGAAATCTAGCGCTACCTTCAAGCCCTCTAAAATGTGGGCTCTTTCCTCGGCTTTGCGTTTATCAAAAGCAGTTCTGCGGTAAACAATTTCATACTGGAAGTCAATGCAATTTTGAAGCATCTCTTTTAAGGTTAAAATTTGAGGTTTGCCATTTACGATAGCAAGTAAAATTGCGCCAACGGTAGTTTGAAGTGAAGTGTAACGATAGATTTTGTTAAGAACAACCTGAGGATTAGCATCCTTTTTAAGGTCAACAACAATTCTAATACCGCCGTCACGCTTTGAAGAATAATCGACAACATCATCAATGCCTTCAATTCTCTTTTCAGCGGCTAAATCGTAGATATTCTTAACTAAATCTTGCTTTTTAACCTTATAAGGAATTTCGGTTATAACAATTCTGAATCTTCCGTTTTTAATTTCCTCAATTTCAGCCTTACCGCGAAGGATAATTCTACCACGACCTGTAGCATAAGCAGCACGAATACCACTTCTACCCATAATGATACCGCCGGTGGGGAAATCAGGTCCTTTAATATGTTCGCAAAGGTCGGAAAGTTCAGCCTCGGGATTATCAATAAGACAGCACATACCGTCAATAACCTCGCCTAAATTGTGGGGAGGAATTTCGGTAGCCATACCAACTGCGATACCACTTGAGCCGTTAACCAATAATTGTGGGAAACGAACGGGTAAAACAGTAGGTTCTTCCAAACGATTATCATAGTTTGGAGCAAAATCAACCGTTTCTTTATCAATATCATCAAGCATACTGTAAGAAAGTCGGTTCATTTTAGACTCAGTATAACGATAAGCAGCAGCAGGGAAACCGTCAATATTACCGAAGTTTCCTTGGCCGTCAATTAAAGGATATCTGAGTGAGAAATCCTGCGCCATACGAACCATTGCATCATAAACTGAAGCATCACCGTGGGGATGGTATCTACCAAGCACCGAACCTACAGTGTCAGCGCATTTTCTATGTTTTTTATCAGGAGAAAGTCCGTTTTCATACATAGTATAAAGAATTCTACGATGAACAGGCTTTAAACCATCTCTAACATCAGGGATAGCACGGCCAACCAAAACCGACATTGAATACTGAAGCATACATTGTCTAACTTCATCAACAATTTCTACCGGCTTAATGTTAGTTTCTTCATCACTGGGCCAATATACATTTTCAAGTTTTGCCATTTCCTATCCCTCCTTAAATATCCAAATCGGTTGCAAATACTGCATTTTCTTCAATAAATCGGCGTCTTGGTTCAACCTCATCACCCATAAGCATTGTAAAGGTTTGGTCGGCAATTTCTGCATCGGCCATTGTAACCTTTAACATGGTTCTCTTTTCGGGGTCAAGGGTTGTTTCCCAAAGTTGGTCAGGGTTCATTTCACCAAGACCTTTATAACGCTGAATTTCAACATTTCCACCAAGTTCTTCAATATATCTATCTCTTTCTTCATCGGTGAAAGCATCGAAATACTTTTTACCCTTAGCAACACGGTAAAGGGGTGGTTGCGCAAGATAAATATGTCCCGTTTCAATAAGCTGTGGCATATATCTGAAGAAGAAGGTGAGTAAAAGTGTTCTGATATGGCTTCCGTCAACGTCAGCATCGGCCATAATAACAATTTTATCGTAACGAAGTTTCTCAATATCAAAGTTTTCAGCAATACCTGTACCTAAAGCCACAACAACAGGGGTTAATTTATCATTGCCGTAAACCTTGTCAACCCTTGCCTTCTCAACATTGAGCATTTTACCCCAAAGAGGTAATATTGCCTGGTAGGTTGAGTTTCTTCCCTCAACTGCCGAACCACCTGCAGAGTCTCCCTCTACAATAAATATTTCGGTCTTTGTGGGGTCATCGGAAATACAGTCTTTAAGTTTTTCAGGCATTCTTGCCTTACCGCCGATACCTGACTTACTTCTTTGTAAATCACGGGCTTTTTGAGCAGCCTCACGGGCATTAGAAGCAGCAATTGCTTTATCTATAATAATTTTAGCGTCGTCGGGGTTTTCTTCTAAATACTGATAAAGTTTCTTGTTAACCAAATCTCTAACAAGTTTACCAATAGAGGTGTTACCAAGTTTTGCTTTGGTTTGGCTTTCAAACTGAGCATCAGCAAGTTTAACCGAAACTACTGCAACAACACCCTCTAAAATATCGTCGCCCTTTAGTCTTGCGTTACCCTCTTTAAGTTTTTTGAAATCGAAAGCATATTTATTAACAACATTTGCTAAACTTTGTCTAAATCCTTGTTCGTGGGTACCACCGTCAACAGTGTACAAAGTATTAGCAAAAGACATTACTCTTGTATCATAAGAAGTTGACCAAATAAGGGCAATTTCAGCAGTTGAATCGCCATCAGTATCGTTAAAATAAATAACATCTTTATTAATTTTATCCTTCTTCATACCTTCAAGGATAAATTCAACATAAGATTTAATACCACCTTCGTACTTGAAGTCATCAGTACGGTCAGGAATATCGGCATCGCTTCTTAAATCTTTTAAAACAACCCTGATACCTGCATTTAAAAATGCTTGTTCACGAAGTCTTTTAAGTAAAATATCGTAATCATATCTTGTTGTATCGGTGAAAATAGAAGGGTCAGGTTTAAATGTAACTGTTGTACCTTTTTCGTTGGTAGTTCCAATTTCTTTTAAAGCATCGGCAACATTACCTTTTTCGTAACGCTCTTTATAAATCTTTTCGCCATCTTTAACCTCAACCTCAAGCCAAGAAGACAAAGCATTTACAACCGATGCGCCAACACCGTGAAGTCCTCCTGAAACTTTGTATCCGTTACCACCGAATTTACCGCCTGCGTGTAAAATAGTGAAAACAACAGTAACAGTAGGAATTCCTTTTTGAGGATTAATACCAACAGGAATACCACGGCCGTTATCGGTAACACGAATAACACCGTCATCTAAAATTTCAACGGTGATTTTATCACAGAATCCAGCCAAGGCTTCATCAATTGCGTTATCCACAATTTCATATACTAAGTGGTGAAGTCCTCTCTCGCCGGTTGAACCTATGTACATACCGGGGCGTTTTCTTACGGCTTCAAGTCCCTCTAAAACCTGAATGGAACTTTCATCGTAATTTCCTTCTACTATAGGATTTAAGTTTTCATTACTCATTAAAATTCATTTCCTTTCTTTGAGTAAAAATTTTTATAATATGCCGATTCGTTTATATAAAGTAAGAGAAGAAAGAGGTGAAATGTAAACCTTTACATCATTTTTTTTGCCCGAAAGAATAAAAGATTTTGGTAATTCGTAAGAAACGATTACAGTTTTGTTCTCTTTTTCAGCTTTGTTTATAAATTTTCTGGTGTGTTTTGAAACGGTTGTGGAGTCTAAATCAAAAATTCCGATAACATCATTTTCTTTAACCACAGTTTCAAGACCTAAATGGAGATACATTTTTCAATTTCTCCTTTATTAATTTTAAAACTTTTGCCTTTATCTAAATTTTCAACACTGTTTAAATCGCAACAACTTAAAAATGTTTGCATTCCTTTAATGTGATTTAAAATAAAGTTTTGGCGGTTTATATCTAACTCACTCATAATGTCATCAAGTAAACAAATTGGGCTTTCCCCTGTGTTTTTCTTAATAACTTCCGCCTCGCAAAGTTTTAAACAAAGGGCAATACTGCGCTTTTGACCTTGAGATCCAAAATTTTTAGCCGAAATTCCGTTAATTTTTAATTCAAGGTCATCTCGGTGGGGTCCTACCGACGTTTTTGCAGAATACATATCTTCCTGTCTTTTAATTTTTAAATTTTCTAAAAGAGAAAGATTTTTAAAAGAAGGGATATATTCAATTTCCAAAATTTCTTTTTCACCTGAAATTCCGCCATATATTTTAGGAATAAATTCTTTTAAAATTTCAATGTACCTTAAACGGTATTTTATAATTTTTTCACCGTTTTCGGCTATTTTTTCTTCGAAAGAATCTAAAATATCATTAATTTCAGGATAGATTTTAATATCTTTTATAATTTTATTTCGCTGCATTACAGCGCGGTTATATTCTCGCAAAATTTCAATGTAATTCGGGTAAAGTTGGCAAATTGCAGTGTCTAAAAATTTTCTTCTTAATTTCGGACCGTCGGTTAAAAGTCGTAAATCTTGAGGAGAAAAAACTATTGCATTTAAATTTCCTGCTAACTTTGACGGAGATTTTAAAGCCTTGCCGTTTAAAAATGCTTTTCTTTTATCGGTAATTTCTATTGTAATTTCTTTTTCTACCCCTTGGGATTCAAAATTACAATATATCTCACCTTTTTTAGCTTCAAAGTTTAATAACTCATCATCTTTAGCGCCACGAAAACTTTTAGCACCGGTAAAAAACCAAATACCTTCAATTATATTGGTTTTACCTTGAGCATTTTCCCCGTAAATTACATTCATTTCCTTTTCGGGGAAAATTTCAAGTTCTTTAATGTTTCGAAAGTTTTTAAATTTTAAGGAATTAATCCTCATTTTATTATAAATCCTTTACCGTCAAACTCAACCTTGTCGCCGCTTCTAAGTTTCTTACCGCGCATAAGGCAGGTTTCACCGTTTACCTTTACAAGACCGTCTAAAATTACCATTTTAGCAATTCCACCGGTGGGAACAAGGGAAGAAAATTTTAAAGCCGAGTCGAGTTTAATAAAATCTTCTTTAATCTCTAATTCTAAAAAATTCATTATTTCAACCTCATAGGCATTATCATATACTCAAAACTGTCGCCTTCTAATGCCTTCATTAAAATACCTGCGTTTGCGCCGTTAAATAAAATTTGGATTTCTTCGGTGTCGATAGCTCTTAAAGCATCAAGTAAATATCTGCTGTTAAGACCGATTTCGAACTTAGGTCCTTCAAGATTAATATTAAATGTTTCGGTAGCGCGACCAACCGATGTAGCGCAAGTAAACACAACATTTAGTTCGTTAAAATAACATCTGATAGGTGTGGAGAAACTTTCACTGATAAGTAAAGATACACGCTCAATAGTATTAATGAGTTCTCTTGTGTTTACAACAACCCTTTGGGTAAATTCGGTAGGAATGGTTTTGCGGTAATTTACAAATTCACCCTCAATTAAACGGGAAATAAATGAGTAACCGTTAATAGCAAATGAGATTAAGCGATTTGAAACCTTAATTTCAATATTTTCACTATCTTCATCAATAAGGCGTAAAACTTCGGCTACAGCTTTATTAGAAACAGTAAATTCAATGTTTTTAGTTTCTTTAACCTTTTCTTTTCTAACAGCCAAACGGTAACCGTCAATACCAACCATGGTAAGATAAGAATCATCTACGCAAAAATTAATACCGGTTAAAATTGGTTTAGCGCCTTCGTTGGTAGCGGCAGCAAAAATTGTGGTCTTGATCATTTCAGCCATAATTCCTGCTTCAATATTAATACTTTCGGTATCAGCAACACTTGGCATTTCAGGGAAATCGGTTGCAGCCATGCCTAAAATATCAAAGGTGGCTTCACCGCATCTGATATGGCAGTTTAATTTTTCATCGGTTTCAATTTCAACCTGCAAACCGTCAAGTCTTCTTAAAATATCAGCAAGTAAACGAGCGTTGATAACAATATCGCCTGCGCTTTTGCAGTTTGCATATATTTCCTTTTTCATACCCATTTCAAGATTATAAGCAATTAAAGTTACTTTACCTTGCTCGGCTGAAATTAAAATACCTTCTAATATTGGCATGGAAGTTTTTGCTCCAACAACTCTTTGAAGACGGGAAACAGCGTCAAGTAATGTTGATCTCTCGGTAGTGAAAAACATAAAATTCCTCCTATATAAAAATATAAAAATAATAGTAATAATAAAATAGGTTAATTGTGGGGAAAAAAGGGAAATTCCTTTAAAATACAAGGAAAGTCGCGGTTAATTAAAAAGTTGATAAAAAGTGGAAAAGTTTAATAACTTTTTTTATACACACCCTGTTTAATAACTATTAGGTTAATTAAAGGGGAAACGGTGGAAAACTCCCACTTTAAAAACCTGCTTCACTTTGGCTTCTTAAATTAGCAATAAGATCATCTACCAACTCTTTTTGGTAGGGTTTATCCCTTAAAAATTCCTCAATTTTATTTACATTGTAAAGAACGGTAGTATGATCTTTGCCAAAACTTTCACCGATTGCCTTGTAAGAAAGTTCGGTGGTTTCACGTGCAATATACATTGCAACCTGACGGGCAAGTACTAAATCCGCAGTACGGCGGTTGGAAAGAATATCACTTTCCGAAACATTGTAGGTGTGAGCCACCTCGGCAATGATTTTTTCAACTTTAATTGGTTCAGGTCGAGTGTCACTTATAATATCTTTAATAATGCCCTGAACAGCCGAAATTGTTGGAACCTTCTTTTGAATGGAAATAAAGGCTTGAATTTTCTTAACAACACCTTCAAGTTGGCGGGTGTTAACCTTAATATTTTCCGCAATATAATAAGCAATAGGCTCGGAAATTTCGATATTGTATTGCTCAGCCTTTTTCATAATAATTCCGACCCTTGTTTCAAAGTCGGGGGCAAGAATATCAGCGAAAAGACCGCCCTCTAAACGGGAACGAATACGGTCATCAAGAGTTTTAATATCCTTAGGCGGTTTATCAACCGTTACAACTATTTGTTTGTTGTTTTGAATAAGGGTATTAAAGGTGTTAAAAAACTCTTCCTGAGTTTGTTCTTTTCCGGCAATAAAATGAATATCATCTATTAGTAAAACATCGGCTGTGCGGTATTTGTTTCTAAAATCATCGATAGAACCAATACCAAGTTTACCCTCTTGCAAAGCCTGAATTAATTGGTTTGTAAATTCTTCGCTTCGGATGTATTCAATTTTTTTGTAAGGATTGTTCTTCTTAAGGTGGTTTTTAATTGCCAACATCAAGTGGGTTTTACCAACACCTGAAGGGCCGTAAATAACCAATGGGTTGTAGTTTGGAATAACTGCAGGCGCATCGGCAACCGCCAAGGATGCGGCGTGGGCAAAACGGTTATTAGAACCAACAACGAAGTTTTGGAAGGTGAAGAAATCTTCAAAGGTAAGACCCGAACTGAATTGTTCAGCCAAACGGATAAGGTCTTCGTCCTTTTCAACAGTTATGTTAAACTTAACCTCGAAACCCATTGCGGCTTCACCGCTTTTTTTAAGGATTTCGGAATAGTTTTGTTCAATAATTTCTTTCGCGTATTCCTCTTTACAAGAAAGGGTTAAAACACCCGATGAAAAAGAAACGGGAACAAGGTCGCCTAAAAAGCAATCAAAAGCAACCGAAGTTATGATCTTTTTGCACTCTTCGCAAATTAAATTCCAAATGTCATTTACCGATGTAACAGCCATTAAATTTAACGTCCTTTCAATAGGTTTTTATGTGAAAAAATAATACTAATCCAATCTACTAAATTATATCATATTCGGCAGAAATTTTCAATGTTTTTAAACGAAAAAAGTGCATAAATTTTAGGCTTTTTTTTAGAGATTTTAAGGGGTGAAAAAGACATAAATGAAAAGCTCGATTTTAAGGGTGGTTTTGGTTAATTTTTTAAGCATTTTCCTCGTTTTTTGGCTAACTTTCTTAAGTTTTTCCACTCAGGTTTCGGCTACCGAAAAAACGAATAAAAAAAGCGAAATTATTGTAAATACTTCCAATGAAAAAACACCCGAAAAAGAAGAAACCAAACCCCAAGAAATCACACCCGAAAAAACGCCCTCAGAAAGCGAAAATTCCGCGCCAAAAGAAGAGGTAAAAGAAACGGCGGCAGCGGCTATAAAGGGTAATATAATAAGTCAGTACAGTTCCCCTTATGTTGCCAGTAACAGTTACGACAGTGTTTTCTTAAAAAACAACACCGACCTTAATATAAGCATAAAAAAATATTTAGAAGGAAACATTAATTTTGGCATTACAAAAAATGCCCAACCACAGGTGCTTATTCTTCATACCCATGCCACCGAAACCTTTATGACACAAAATACCGACTATTTTACCGAGGATTTTACATCTCGCAGTCAGGACAACAGTAAAAATATGGTGTCGGTTGGAAAAATTGTGGCCGAAACCTTAAATTCGGCGGGTATTGTAACCCTTCACGATACCACACAGCACGATAATCCTAGTTACACCAAAAGTTATTCCCGCAGCGCCGAGACAGTGAAGAGTTATTTAAAAAAATATCCTTCCATAAAGGTGGTGCTCGACCTTCACCGAGATGCCGTTACAAAAGAAAACGGGGACAAAGTAAAATTGGTTACCGAAATAGGCGGAAAAAAGGCGGCTCAGGTAATGCTGGTAATGGGGTCCCAAAGCGGGTCGGTAACAAATTTTCCAAAGTGGGAGGAAAATTTTAGCCTTGCTGTGAAACTTCAAAATGTAATGGAGAAAAATTACCCCACATTGGCTAGACCTTTAATGCTTATGAGCAAAAATTACAACCAAAGTTTAACAACCGGTTCCCTGCTTTTAGAATTCGGCACCGACGCAAACACATTAGAAGAGGTCCATTATTCGGCAACCCTCGTCGGAGACTGCCTTGTGAAATTGTTATCGGATTTAAATTAAAAAAAATTATTGCGGGAGGGGATGGAACCCCTCCCCTACAATTTGAAAAAATAATTTAAATACAAATTTTCGGGGAATAATAACAAAAAAGCGTGAGGTTGAATATGAAAAGGAATACCAGGTTATTTTTTAGGAGTTTTTTTGTTTCGACGGTGGTGGTTTTTTGCCTGATTTTTGGTTTTTTTGGCATAACAAAAGCCTACGAAGGCATACGCCTCGTAGGCTTTGGAGAATACCGTTCAGCCATCGAAATTGATGATGAAGGTATAAAAATATTTGATTTTATTCTAAAGTTTTAATGGAAAGGTCTTTAAGCTGAATATCATCAACCTGCGCAGGTGCGCCTGACATGGGCTCGGATGTATTAGAAATCTTGGGGAAAGCAATAACATCACGAAGGCTGTCGCAACCGCACATAAGCATAACAAGTCGGTCAAGACCGATACCCATACCGCCGTGGGGAGGAGCGCCAAATTTGAAAGCATCGGTAAGGAAGCCGAATTTCTCGTGGGCTTCTTCATCAGAAAGACCCAATGCCTTAAACATCTTAGACTGCAAAACGGGGTCGGTAATACGAATTGAACCACTGGAAAGTTCCACACCGTTTAAAACAAGGTCGTAAGCCTTGGCAAATACCTTTTCTGGGTTTGTATCCAAATATTGGATGGACTCATCCAAAGGAGAGGTAAAGGGATGGTGCATAGCATCCCAATTTCCTGTTTCTTCGTTGTATTCAAAGAAGGGGAATTCGGTAATCCAAAGGAAATTGTAGGTGTCGGGGATGATATCAAGTCTCTTGGCAACTGTAAGGCGCAAAGCACCCAAAACAGAAAGGCAAAGATTCTTCTTATCAGCAACGATAAGCACCAAGTCGCCCTTTTCGGCGCCTGTTCTCTCTAAAATTGCCTTCATTTCATCTTCGGTCATAAATTTAGAGAAGGAGCAGGTAGGAGTATCCTCAACCCAACGGATAAAGGCAAGACCCTTTGCGCCGATACCCTTTGCAGTTTCGGTCAACTTGTCAATTTCCTTACGGGTGTAGGTATCAACTGCACCCTTTGCAGTAATTGCTCTAACGGTACCACCGTTTTTAACGGTATCGCTAAACACCGAGAAACCACAGTTTTCTACAATGTCCGACAAATCCTTGATTTTCATTTCAAAACGGGTGTCAGGCTTATCCGAACCGTAGTCGTTCATAGCGTCAACAAATTTAATTCTTGGAAGAGGTGTAACAATATCCTCGTTTAAAACCTCTTTGAAAAGGCGTTTGATGTAACCTTCGGCGATGGAATATACATCCTCGGGCTCAACAAAGGACATTTCAAGGTCAATTTGGGTAAATTCGGGTTGACGGTCAGCGCGTAAGTCCTCGTCACGATAGCAACGGGCAATTTGCATATATCGGTCAAAACCGGAAAGCATTAAAAGTTGCTTATACATTTGGGGAGACTGGGGAAGGGCGAAGAAACTGCCCTTGTGGATACGGGAAGGAACCAAATAGTCTCTCGCGCCTTCGGGGGTGGACTTAATTAAGGTTGGGGTTTCAATCTCAATAAAGCCGTTTTCATCAAAATAATCACGGGTTACCTTGGTAATCTTGTGGCGAAGGAGAATATTCTTTTGAAGGTCGGGACGGCGAAGGTCCAAGTAACGGTATTTAAGTCGCAAATCCTCACCTGCGTTGGAGTTTTCCAAAATTTCAAAGGGAGGAGTTTGGCTTTCACCCAAAATTTTAAGGTTTGTAACCTCAATTTCCACTTCACCGGTGGGAATTTCTTTGTTTATGGAAGAACGAACACGAACCTTACCTTCAGCCATAACAACATACTCGCTGTGAAGAGTAGAAGCCTTTTCAAAAAGGCTTTTTTCGGTGTTGTCATCAAAGGCGAGTTGAACGATACCTGTTCTGTCTCTAAGGTCGGCAAAAATAAGACCACCTAAATCGCGTTGTCTTTGAATCCAACCGCAAACGGTTACGGTTTCGCCCTCATTTTCTCGTCTTAAAACACCGCAGTAATGGGTGCGTTTTTGACCTTGTAATCTATCTAACATAGGGTTTCATCTCCTAAAAAATTTCAGCAATGCTTTGGAATAAAATTTTGCGAATTTCCTCGCCAAGTTCTTCAACCAACTCGTTAAGGTTAATCTCCATCTCTACCGAGTTGGACATATTTTTAAGTTTTGCCTTGCCGTTTTCAACCTCGTTGTCACCTAAAACTAAGGTGAATTTTGCGCCGATTTTGTTGGCATATTTCATTTGAGCCTTGAGTCCTCTTGCGCAAATATCGGTTTGAACCTTGTACCCTTCATCACGAAGTTCTTTGCAAAGGGCACTGGCTTTAATACTTGCCTTTTCGCCCAAGGTTGCAATAAACAAGTCGCAGGTGGGGGCTTCGGGAAGTTGGGCGTTCTGGGCTTTAAGCACCATCATCAGTCGCTCGAGACCCATTGCAAAACCCAACGATGGAGTTTGAGGACCACCCATTTGGGAAATAAGACCATCGTAACGGCCACCACCGCAAACGGTGGACTGAGCGCCAATATCACCCGAAACAAACTCGAAAACGGTTCTTGTGTAATAATCAAGACCGCGAACAATTTTGGGGTTAACGGTAAAGTCAATATTCATAGCCTCAAGGTGGGCTTTAACACTTTCAAAGTGGTTTTTACAATCATCGCATAAATAATCTATAACCACGGGAGCATTTTCGGCAATTTCCTTGCAAACGGGACTCTTGCAGTCAAGAATTCTCATGGGGTTACGGTCAAGTCGGTCCTTACAGGTATCGCAAAGGGTTTCGGCATTTTTGGAGAAATACTCCTTCAAAGCCTTGTGATATTCCTTGCGACATTCGGGGCAACCGATGGAGTTAATTTCGAGAGAAATTCTGCTAATTCCAATATTTTCAAGAACAGCCTTTGCAAGAGAAATAACCTCGGCATCGGCGTTAGGAGCAGCAGCGCCCACACACTCAACACCAAATTGGTGGAATTCTCTTAGTCTTCCTGCTTGGGGTTTTTCGTAACGATAGCAACCACCAATATAGCAAAGTTTTTGGGGCAAAGCGCCGTTTACAAGACCCTTTTCAATGGCGGAACGAATAACGCCTGCTGTAAGTTCGGGCCTTAAAGTGATGGAACGGCCACCCTTGTCATCAAAGGTGTACATTTCCTTTTGAACTACATCGGTAGTATCTCCAACACTGCGCAAAAATACTTCGGTATGCTCAAAAACGGGTACTCTTATTTCTTTAAATCCAAATTGGGTGGCAGTTTCAAGCATTTTGCCCTCAACAAACTGCCAATTGTGGCTCTCCTCGGGGAGAACGTCGTTGGTGCCTTTTATGGCACGGTTAATCTCAGCCATTATTTTTTATCCGCTTTCATAATTTCTCGCCAGTCAAGGTCGCCACGCTCTAAACCGTGAACAACCATTTCGGCGGTAGCAATGTTAGTAGCAACAGGGATGTTGTGAATATCGCAAAGTCTCAAAAGCACCTGCTCATCAGGTTCTTCGGGTTTTGCGGTAATAGGGTCACGGAACATCATAAGAAGGTCAATTTCATCGCAACCGATACGGCTGGCAATTTGTTGAGAACCTCCTTGGGAACCGGGTAAAAATGAAGTGATTTCAAGACCTGTGGCTTCGGAAACCACCTTGCCGGTTGAACCGGTTGCAACTAGATTGTATTTACTTAAAATGCCACAGTAAGCAATGCAAAACTGTACCATAAGTTCTTTTTTTGAATCATGGGCGATAAGTGCTATTGTCATTTAAAAAACCTCAAATCTTTCTTAATTTTTCTAAGGGTATGTTTTTATCAAGAAGCCTATGGGAGATGCGAAGAAAGGCTTTAAATGGTTTTTTTCTAACCTTTAGGCGATGGCGAAGGGATAAAAGGGTGATTTCATCGCTTTCGGGCACAATTCCTAAAAGGCGAATGGCGGAAGTATCAATTATTCCGTCAATATTTTTTTGTTTTCGCTTAAAATGGGTTTTAAGGTTAAATCGGTTGATTATAAGTCGGGCCGTGAGGCCTAATTCTGAAAGCTTTGCTCCAACAAAGGAAGCATCCCTCACCGAAACGGGGTCGGGGGTGGCAACGCAGATAAAAACTGTTTTGCGAGGCAAGGCTTCGTAAAGGGTGAAATCAATTCCCGCAGGGAAATCAAAAATAATTATATCGTAAAAACTTTCCGCCTTTTGGCAAAAGTCGTTAAGGGCTTCGGGGGTTACCACACCGTTTTTTGTGGGGGCGGGTAAAAGGTAAAGACCTTCACTTTTACAAGGGTAGGCAATATCCGAAATGTCGGGTGTGGTCAAGGCATCCGCAAGGTCCAAAACCGCTTCTTCCTCAACCCCTAAAAGAAGGTCAAGGCAACGAAGCCCCTCATCCATATCCACCAAGAGAACACGGTGACCCAAATGGCTGAAAGCCAGTCCCAACCCTGTGGCAACACTGGATTTTCCAACACCGCCTTTACCTGAGGTGGTGGCAAAAATTTTGCTCATATTTTCCCCTCGTTTCAAAAAATAATTTTATCACAAACAAAAACTAATGTCAATTAAAAGCCCTTTAAAATCAGTCAAGAACGATAAAGGGTAGGTCTTCTCCTGCCGAGCCTGAGTCGGTGAAGAAATAGGCGTCTAAAATGTTTCTTACAACGGTACCTGCCGCAAAACCCGATGAACCGTGCTCCAGCACTACCGAAACGGCAATTTCGGGATTATCAAAGGGAGCAAAGGCAACGAAAATACTGTGGTCGGCCTTGCCCGTTACCTGAGAAGTACCTGTTTTACCACCAATACGGATGGGGTAGGTACCCAAAGCGGCTTGACCTGTACCGTCAACTGTAACCGAAAGCATACCGGCTTTAACTTCGCCCAAAGTGGCTTCGGTAATGTTGATTTTATTGCGAACTTCGGGTTTAAATTCTTTGTAGGTCTCGGATAAATCGTAGGAAACAACGCTTTTAATAAGACCTGCTTTATAGTGGGTACCGCCGTTGGCTAATGAGGCGGTGTAGTTGGCAAGTTGCAATGGAGTGAAGGCGTTCAGCTGACCGATGGAAATTTGTAATGTGTCACCACCGGTGCCGTTGGACTGGGGTTCTAAAATAATTCCTGCCGCATCGTTAACCTCAACACCCGTTTTAACACCCAAGCCAAACTGCTTGAAATAGTCGGTAAGGGTAAGGGCGCCTACACGGCGGCCAAGTTCGAAGAAGAAGTAGTTGCAACTTTTGGAAAGGGCGGTGTTAAGACCGATACTTGCGTGGAAGTGCATACAACTTGGTTTATAGTCGGCAAAGAAATTATATTGCTGACTGCAAAAGATGTGTTCCCCTGTTTCGTAAAGTCCGTTGTCCATTGCCGCAATGGCAACAATGGGTTTTATGGTCGAACCAATGGGGTAAACACCCTGAAAAGCGCGGTCGGTCAAAGGTTTGTCAGGGTTGGCGGCCAAGGCATCGTAGTCTTTACCCAAGGTTGCCGAGTCGTATGTCGGGTAGTTTGCCGAACACAAAACATTACCGTTTTTAATATCCACAACAACTGCCGCGCCCGCCCTTGCGGTACCGCCCGTTGCCTGAAGACCTTGAACGGTGGTTGCCAACGAGTCTTGGGCAATGCGCTGCATATTTTTATCAAGGGTAAGCATAATGGTTTTACCTGCAATAGGTTCAACCGTTACCTCTTTGGAAATAATTTTTCCGTCGGCATCAAGGCGATAGGTCATTTCACCGTCGATACCTCTTAAATATTCCTCGCCCCAGGCTTCAATTCCGCTTTTGCCCACTTTATCGTTATAGGAATATCCCTTTTCGCGGTATTCATCCCAGTCTTCTTTAAAAATGGGACCGACATTACCGATAAGGTTTACAGCAAGGGAAGTATCCAAATAATGTCTTACAGGGACAACATCCACCGTAACACCCGATAAAAGGAAGGCGGATTCGGAAATTTTAAGCATAAGGTCAGAAGGAATATCCTCGGCAAAAGTGAAAGGGTATGACACCGAGAAATCGTTAATATTCATACTGTATCTGATGCCTAAAATTTTGCGTTTATCCTCGGTACTGTAATTTTTAAGGTCGTATTTTTCGGTCATTTCCGCAATACAGTTTTGAGGGGTGGCATAATGGGCCAAGCCTAATGTTTTAAGAAGTTTATCCTTATCGCCATCTTCGGTGTAGGTGTAAGGTTCGGTTTTGGAAATGGGAAGTTCATCTAAATATGGGGTCCCATTTTCTTCCAAAAGATTAACAAGGGTTAGTATAACATCGTTAAGGTTGTCCTTAACATAGGCCTTGTTGAAAACTATGTTATAACCGTCACGGTTAATGGCAATTTGTCTGCCGTAACAGTCCAAAATTTCTCCTCTTGGGGCTTTCAAAACGGTGGTTAGCACCGAAGCGGCGCCATCGTTTTTGTTGGCGAATTCCTTGCTTTTCAGTTGCAAAAAATATCCGCGAAAACTGAGCAAAGCCATACAAAAACAAAGCAACACCGAAAGAAAGGTTATTGCTGTTTGATTTTTCTTTTGAAAAGGCAAAAGGAATTCACCTCCTAGTCTAGTTCCTTGATTTTTCTGAATTTTTCAAAAATAAAGTAAAAAGGTATTGTTAAAAGCGCAGTGTAAAGCGCGCTGGGTAAACACCACTGCAAAAGATAACGCATACTTTCACTTGAACTTAAAACAAAAGCCGAAAAGATAACCCAATACGCCAAATAGTAAATAAGGGTAAGAATAAAGCAAAGGGTTACGGTGGCTTTTAGGTTGCGGTTGAAAACATATTCGGCCAAAAGGTTTGCCGAAAGTCCTAAAATTAAAAAACAAATGGTGTTAAAACAGTATCCTTCGGTGGAAACCGAGTCGGTAACAATTCCGCAAACAAGGGAAACGATAACCGTTGCGGTAACCGAAGAGTGGGAAGAAAAAACGGTTAAAAGGCTTAAAACAAGAATGGGTGAAATACCCCAAAGGGTGAGACTAAAACCCGACCCGCCAAAGAGGGTGAGAGAAAAGAAAAACATTACAAAACAAAGAATTCTGATTCCCCAATGTTTGTTTTTGGTCACCTTTTAACCCTCCTTTTAGTGTGATTTTTGCGGTTTATTTATTGGGGTCCAAACCGCCTTGACCTTCAAAATTGGTTATAACCATAACATCTCGGATATTTTCAAGGTCCACAAAGGGTTCAACCTCGGCAAAAAGAGATGTGTTATATTTTTCGCTTCCGATGGAGCGAACCGTTCCGATTAAGATACCTTCGGGGAAAATTCCTTCGCCCGAGGTTACAATAAAGTCGCCCACCGCCACATTGCAAGAACGGGAGAGATTGTAAAGTCCCGTAAGGTTCTTTTTGGCAAGGGTGGTACTACCGTATAAAATACCCGAGTCACTGGTTCTGTTATCAAGGGCGCCAAGGGTAATGTCGGGGTCTAAAATTGTTGTAACTTTAGAGGTGGTAAGTCCCACTTGGGAAACATAACCCACAAGACCTGCGCTTGTAATAACGGGGTCGTGAAGTTCTAATCCTTGGGCGGAACCTGCATTTATGGAAAAGCCCTTATAAGGGTCTTTGGTTTCTTTGGAAATTTGGGTTGCCTTTTGGAAAACAAAATCGGGGTGGGCATCCTTGATTTCTAAATATTCTTTATAAAAAGCGTTTTCTTTTTCTAATTCCTGGAGTTTGGCAGTATCTTCCCTGAGTTTAGCAATCTGGGCTTCAAGTTCGGCGTTTTTAATAAGGGCATCTTCTCCCTCCAAAAAGGCCGAGAAAAGATTATCAAAGGCCTGAGTAGTTCTAACAAAAGCCGTTCTAAAAGGCGCCAAAACCGACCCCAACAAATCCGATTGGGGTGAAATTCGGCTTCCGATTATAAGACTTGTAACCGAAAGGACAACAAGGCTTAAAAATACGGCCAAAATAACTTTAAATTGTCGGCTTCGAAAGAAAAAACGCATTTTTCTACACTCCGTTTATCTATATCTCTTTCCTTTGCGGAAAACGTAATTTGCAAATTGGCTGTCATTTTCAAGGCGTTTTGCAGTGCCCAAAACAACACAGTCAAGGGGGTTGGGAGCAACCCTAACAGCAATACCTGTTTCTTCGGCGATAAGTTCGGCAAAACCGCGAAGCAAAGCGCCGCCGCCGGTTAAGGTAATGCCTGTGTCAATAATATCAGCGGCAAGTTCGGGGGGAGTTTTCTCCAATGTGAGTCTGATAGTGTCAATAATCTGGCTTATGGTGTCGGCCATAGCCTTTCTAACCTCTTTAGAGGTAATAACAACATTGGCGGGTAAACCGTCAACCTGATTTCTACCTTTAATCTCAACACTGGTCTCGCCTTCGTAAGGTTTGGCCGAACCGATATCAATTTTAATTTGTTCGGCAGTGCGGTTGCCGATAATAAGATTATGTTTGCGGCGGATGTAGCCTATAATATCTTCATCAAGATTATCCCCTGCAAGGCGGATGGACTGAGCGGTTACAATGTCACCCAAAGAAATAACCGCAACTTCACTGGTACCGCCGCCCACGTCGACAATCATATGTCCCTTGGCATCCCAAACGGGAAGACCTGCGCCAACAGCGGCAGCCATGGGCTCTTCAATAAGGTCAATATCCGAAGCGCCTGCGATTTTAGCCGCATCAATAACAGCGCGGCTTTCAACCTCGGTAACACCGGTTGGAATACAAATTACCATTCGAACTCTGGAGAAAAATGAGCCTTTAAGTGCCACATTTACAAATCTTTTAAGCATTGCGGCAGTAACATCAAAGTCGGCAATAACACCGTCCTTCAAGGGGCGAACAGCCACAATGGAACCGGGGGTGCGACCAATCATTTCTTTGGCTTCCTGACCTACGGCACGAACGGCATCGTTTCTAATATCGTAAGCCACAACCGAAGGCTCGCGCATTATAATTCCTTTACCTTTAAGGCAAACTAAAGTATTGGCGGAGCCAAGGGCAACTCCTATATCTCTTGTAAACATTTATTTTTCTCCTTTATCGGGCACAATGAAGCGAACTGCATTGTGAATATTCTTTATTTTTATTTTGTCTTTGGAAACACCGTGTTCTCCGTCTAAAGTCCAGTCAAGGTCGCCGTCGCTTGTAACGGTGAGTTTCTTGGTGCGGAAGAATTCTAAGTTTTCACGGTTTAGTTCGTGTTTTACAATTCCGTCAATAATTGTTTGGAAACCCAAAACATTGGCAGGGTTTTTTATCAGTAAAACTTCGAAAAGACCGTCGTTTAACTGAACGGCGGCTTGGTCAAACTTTACAATTCCGCCAACGCTCATTGAGTTTGAAATGGCGCCGAAAAGGAAATCTCCTTCGATTTCGCGGTCATCACATTCAAATTTGAGGTGGATGGGCTTAATTGTGCCCAAGGATTTTATACCTTCGAAGAAGTAGGCGGCTTGACCTAAAACATTTTTAATGTCTTGGTTGGCTGAATAAGAAGCCGATGTAAAGGCGCCGAAAGAAGCAGTGTAGGTAAAATATTTATTCCCAAATTGTCCGATATCAAGGGTGATTTCTTTGCCCTTCACAATGTCCTTTGCGGCCTGTCTTATAACCTTGGAAATTCCAAGACCTGTTGACCACTCGTTAAGTGTACCTGCAGGGATGTAACCAATGGGGATGTCGGCTCCCGACTCCATAAGACCTGTTATAACCTCGTTTAGGGTGCCGTCGCCACCACAAACAACGATTAAGTCATAGTCTTCGCTTTTAAGGGTAGCAACCTTTTTTGTGGCGTCCTCCCTTTCTTTTGTGGGGTAAACGGTAACGTCAAAGTCGGCTTTGGTGAAAATTTCCACAACACCCAAAAGAGCCGGGCGCATTTTAGCCTTGCCTGAACAAGGGTTAACAATTAAGAGAAGTTTTTTGTTTTCCATTTTTGTCCCTCCAAAAGAGTAACTATCGGTAGTTTATGGGCAAGGTGGCGGTTGCGTTAAGGTCGGTGCCTGAAGTATTGCCATCTTGGAATTCATAAAAGGCCTGAACACCCACCATTGCGGCATTATCGCCACAGTATTTAAGGGGTGGGTAGTAAAGTTTTAAATTTCTTTCTTTACATTCGGCTTCAAAACGGGCGCGAAGTTCCGAGTTGGCCGAAACGCCGCCTGCCAAGGTGATTTGGCTGTAATTGCCTCTCTCGGCAGCCTTCAGGGTGGAGTTTATCAGTATATCGCAAACCTTTTGTCTGAGGGTTGCGCAAAGAACGGGAACATCCAGTTCTTCTCCACGCTGTTTTGTGCGGTGAATAAGGTTTATAACGGCAGTTTTAAGACCCGAAAAACTAAAATCAAGGTCGTTTTCACCGGTTTTTGGTGTGGGTAAGGGGTATTTCTCTGTGTCGGCTACCGTTGCAATTTTATCAAGGGTAACACCACCGGGGTAAGAAAGACCCATAAATCTTGCGGCTTTATCAAAACATTCGCCGGCGGCATCATCCAAGGTAGCGCCTAGGATGTTGAACTTAGTGTAATCGGTAACCTCGGCCAAAACGGTATTACCACCCGAAACCAAAAGACATAAGAAGGGTGGTTTTAAATCGGGGTGGGCAATATAGTTTGCAGCAATGTGGCTTCTTAAATGGTGAACGGGAATAAGGGGAACACCTAAGGAAAGGGCAAGACCCTTGGCAAAATTAACACCCACAAGTAAAGCGCCGATAAGACCTGGGGCAAAGGTAACTGCCACAGCGTCAATATCATCGTAGGTGATACCTGCAGTTTTTACGGCTTCATCGCAAACTGCCGAGATAGATTCGGTATGTCTTCTGGATGCAATTTCGGGTACAACTCCACCGTAAATTTTGTGTTCATCAATTTGAGTTGCAACAATGTTTGAAAGAACCTCTCGACCTTTGCAAACGGCAACGCTTGTTTCGTCGCAGGAACTTTCAATGCTTAAAATTATCATACTTAAAACCTCTTAGTCAGTATCAAAGCATCTTCTTTAGGATTATCGTAAAAGTTTTTGCGTTTTCCCTCGGGTTTAAAGCCTAAAGTTTCGTAAAGGGAAATTGCATTTTGGTTGCTTTCCCTTACTTCCAAGGAAACAAAGGAAAGACTGTTATCTTTTGCATGGGCAAAAACCCTTTCTAAAAGGGCAGTGCCAACGCCTTTTTTGCGCTCGTTTTTAGTTACGGCAATGTTGGTTATATATCCTTCGTCCAAAACAAGAGAAATTCCTACATAACCGATAACCTTTTCGCCCTTTTGGGCTATGAAAAAGTCGGTCCCCGAATTTAAGGCTTCTCTCAAGGTCTTTTCGCTCCAGGAGCAAGAAAAACATTCTTGTTCTAACAAGGCGATGGAAGGGATTTTACTTTCATCGGCCTTTAAAACAACCGTTTCATCAAAAAAACCTTGGGAAACTAAAGTGTCAATAGCGCCGAAAATCTCATCACGGCATTTTCGGTAGCACTCCAAATCCCCACCAAAGGGGTCGGAAATTCCGTCACCCAACATAAAAAGTTTTTCACGCGGTGCGTAAAGTTTTAAAAGGGTGAAATGACTCTCCGACATATAAATTATCTTGTCGGCCCAAGAAAGTTCGGCTAAAGTAAGTGGCGCCGAAACATTATCGCTTAAATCAATTCCCTTTTCTTTTAAAACTTCCAAGGCGTATTGGCTCAGTGGTCCGCCGTTTGAAGCAAGACCACGGCTTTCGCATTTAACATTTGGCAGTTTCAAACTGTCCAAATATCCTTCGGCCATAGGGCTTCGGCAGGTGTTTCCTGTGCAAATAAAAAGTATATTCATCCCTTTGCTTCCAACCAATTCTTTCCAAAATTAGCGTCGGCCAAAAGGTCAACCTTAAGACTTGCGGCATTTTGCATTTCTCTTGATAAAAGTTCGCTCACTGCTTTTGCATCCTTTTCTTCGCACTCAACTATCAGTTCATCGTGAACCTGCAAAATAAGCCTTGCAGTGGGGAAATCGGTTTTAAGTTTTTTCCACACTTTTATCATAGCAAGTTTAATAATATCGGCAGCCGAGCCTTGAATTGGCGCATTTCTTGCCACTCTCTCCCCAAAAGCCACCAACATTTTGTTGGAATTTTGGAGTTCGGGCAAATATCTTCTTCTACCGAAAAGGGTGGAAACAAAACCGTTAAGTTTTGCCTCTTTAATGGTGGTTTCCATATAATCGGCAACCCCTTTATAGGTTGCAAGATAGGTTTTTATATAATTATCGGCTTCCTTACGGGTAACGCCGATATCCTTTGAAAGGGAGAAGGCCCCAATTCCGTAAACAATGCCGAAGTTAACGGCCTTTGCACGGCTTCGCATAATGGGGGTCACAAAATCGGTGGGCACACCGAATACTTGCGATGCAGTAACTGTATGAATATCGGTGCCACTCTTGAACGCCCCGATCATATTTTCATCCCCCGAAATATCCGCCAGAACACGAAGTTCAATTTGGGAATAGTCGGCATCCACAAGCATTTTGCCTTCCTCGGAGACGAAAAAGGCGCGAAGTCTTTTGCCTTCCTCGGTGCGAACGGGGATGTTTTGCAAGTTGGGTTCCAAAGAACTGATACGGCCGGTTCTGGCTTCGGTTTGGTTAAAGGTGGTGTGAATTCGACCATCCTCGGCAATACAGGTTTGCAAACCGTCGGTATAGGTGGATTTGAGTTTTGCCAACTGTCGGTACTCTAAAATGAGTGCTACGGCAGGGTGAATATTTTTAAGTTCTTCCAAAACTTCGGCGTTAGTACTGTAACCACTTTTGGTTTTCTTTTTGGCAGGAAGTTCCAACTTTTCAAAAAGGGCAATTCCAAGTTGTTTTGGGGAGTTAAGGTTAAATTCGTAACCCACAAGGTCGAAAATTTCCTTTTCAATAAGGCTGATTCTCTCGCCCAGTTCAGCGCTCATATCCTCTAAAGCCTTTTTGTCGGCCTTAAAGCCTACATTTTCCATATCGGCAAGAACACGGGAAAGGGGAAGTTCAATTTCCTTTAAAAGTTCAAACTGACCCGTTTTGTGGAGTTCGGCCAAAATTGTTTTTGAAGCCTCATTTAAAAGACAAGTCTTTTTAAGGAATTTATCTTCAAGTTCTATTCTTTCAAAAGCGTACTCGCCGATAATTCGGTCGCTGTCATAAGAAGAGGCGGAAGGATTGCAAAGATAGGCCCCAAGCATAGGGTCAAAAATAATATTTTCAGCATCGGGATAAGCCTTCCAAACGGTCTTTGCATTGTGGATGGTCTTTTTAACCGATGTATCCTTTAAAATATTTTCAAATTCCGATTTTTCAAGGTAGAAAACCTTTGTATCGCAAACACCTGCAAAAAGTTCGTTTTCACTAAAAAGGGTAATTTCTTCAAAACTGTCGGGTTTTTCCACCGTGTAAAAGGTGGAAGATGCAGTTTCACGGGTAGCGTCGCTTGAGTCGGGGGTGAGACCCATTTTTTCCATAAGTTTGAAAAACTCAAGTTTGGTCATAAGACGGGCCAAGTCGCCTGACTGTCTTTCCTTTGTGGCGTAAGCCGAAATATTCTCGTTAATGGGGGCAGTTTTACAAATGGTACCCAGTTCACGGCTTAAAAATGCCATTTCTTTTCCCAATGCCAATTTATTTCTCACACCCTCTTTAATTTCAAGGGAGTCAAGATTTTCATAAATGTAATCAATAGAGTGGTAACGGGAAATCAGGTCGGTGGCGGTTTTTTCGCCAACACCTGCAACACCGGGGATATTATCCGAAGAGTCGCCCATCAAGGCTTTTAGTTCAATCATTTCTTCGGGGGTGAGTCCGTATTTTTCAAAAAGAACTTCCTTTGTGAAATTGGTGTTTTCTTTATTTCCCACAAGGACAACACGGGTCTTGTCCGAAATCAGTTGCAAAGAGTCGCGGTCGCCGGTGGAAATGACACACTGGTCGCCACTT
>JAZOXF010000003.1:0-3618 GCA_045659605.1 Acutalibacteraceae bacterium | reverse complement strand
TTCTTCTCGTACTGTTCCCTTCCTTTCTAAGGCAACAGGTTACAGCTTGGCTGATATTGCAACCGAGGTTATCCTTGGTAAATCCCTTAAAGAACAAGGCATTTTTGACATCTATGCCGAAGAGAAGAAGCGTGTCTATGTAAAGGTTCCTGTATTCTCCTTCAACAAAATCCACGGTCTTGATGCTTACCTCTCACCCGAAATGAAGTCAACAGGTGAAGCAATCGGTTATGACGATAAACTTAACCGTGCTTTATACAAGGCTTTACAGGCTAGTGGTATGAAACTTCAAAACTACGGTACAGTTTTTGCAACAATTGCTGATGATGACAAGGAAGAAGCACTCCCCTTAATTCGCCGTTTCTATAATCTTGGATTTAACATTCAGGCTACTAAGGGTACTGCAGAATTCCTTAAAGCAAACGGAATTCGCACCCATGTACTCGGCAAAATCGGTGAAGGCAGTGACGAAATTCCCGAAGCTATTCGCCAAGGTCACATCGCTTATGTTATTAATACAAAGGACATTAACTCCACAGGCGACTTGACCGACGGTTACGAAATCCGCAGACTTTCTACCGAAAACAATGTTACCATCTTTACATCTCTTGATACTGTAAGAGTTCTCTTGGATGTATTGGATGAAAACACAATTACAATTTCTACTATAGATTCTTAAGGTGAAATAACTTATGATGAAACAAGGAATTTACGAAATTCTTTTTAACTTCGAATTAGCACCATCGGTTTTCCGTATGGTGCTAAAAGGAGATACTAGGGCTTTACTTTCTCCCGGTCAATTTGTAAATGTAAAAATTGAAGGCTTATATCTTCGCCGCCCCATTTCGGTTTGCGATTATGACAAGGAAACCATTACCATTATTTACAAGGTGGTTGGCAGTGGTACCGAAAAGATGAGCAAAATGGTTGCAGGTGACAAACTTGACCTTTTGGTTGGTTTAGGTAACGGCTTTAACGCTGAAAATGACTGCAAAAACCCTGTTGTTATCGGTGGTGGTGTTGGTATTCCCCCACTTTACGGTCTTTGCAAAGAACTTATTAAATTTGGTAAGAAACCCACCGTTATTTTAGGTTTTAATACCGCTTCCGAAATGTTCTATGAACAAGTTTTCAAACTTTTAGGCATCGATGTATATGTGACAACCGTTGACGGTAGTTACGGCACAAAAGGTTTTGTTACCGATGTTTTAAAAGACCTTGATTATGATTATTTCTATACCTGTGGTCCAATGCCTATGTTTAAAACTATTGAAGGCATTGCAAAAACCAGTGGTCAATATAGTTTTGAAGAACGTATGGGTTGTGGCTTTGGCGCTTGTATGGGTTGCAGTTGCAAAACAAAATACGGCAACAAGAGAATTTGCAAAGATGGCCCCGTTCTTGAAAGGGAGGAGATTATATGGTAAATACAAAAGTTAACCTTTGTGGTATCGAACTTGATAATCCCATTATCCCTGCAAGTGGCACCTTTGGTTTTGGCTATGAATTTGCATATAATTATGACATTAATATGCTTGGTACCTTTTCTTTTAAAGGTACAACCAAGGACCCTCGTTTCGGTAACCCCACACCTCGAATTGCTGAAACACCCGCAGGAATGCTTAATTCTGTAGGTCTTCAAAATCCCGGTGTTGATAAGGTAATCAGCGAGGAGTTGCCCAAACTTAAGGCTTGTTTTAAAAAGCCTGTTATGGCAAATGTTAGCGGATTTTCGGTTGAGGATTACGCTTATACCTGTGAAAAATTAGACAGTGAAGAGCAAATAGGTTGGTTTGAAGTTAATGTTTCCTGCCCCAATGTTCACGGCGGCGGTTTAGCATTTGGCACTGACCCTAAAAATGTTGCTAATGTAACCAAGGCTGTCAAAAAGGTTACTAACAAACCCGTAATCATTAAACTTTCACCAAATGTCACCGATATTACCGAAATTGCAAAGGCTTGCGAGGCTGAAGGCGCAGATGGCGTTAGCCTTATAAATACCCTTCTTGGTATGAGAATTAACCTTAAAACCGGAAAGCCCATTTTAGCAAATACAATGGGTGGTTTCTCGGGCCCTGCAGTTTTCCCTGTTGCCCTTAGAATGGTTTATCAGGTTTATAAAGCAGTTAATATCCCCATTGTTGGTATGGGTGGTGTTTCAACTGCTGAGGATGTAATCGAAATGATGCTTGCAGGCGCAACTGCTGTCGAAGTCGGTGCTGCCAACCTAATCGACCCCTTCGCTTGTAAAAACATCATTGAAGATTTGCCAAGAGTTATGGAAAAATATAGAATTAACAGTTTAACTGAAATTATAGGAGGAGCACATAATGGGTAAGGACGTAATTGTAGCTTGCGATTTTGCGAGCAAGGAACAGGTTTTCACATTCTTGGATAAATTCACAGGTAGAAAACCTTTCGTTAAAATCGGTATGGAGCTTTTCTATGCCGAGCGACCCCAAATCGTTAGAGAAATTAAGGCAAGAGGTCACAAAATCTTTTTAGATTTGAAACTTCACGATATTCCTAACACCGTTAAAAAATCAATGGCAGTATTATCTCGCCTTGATGTTGATATGACTAACCTGCACGCTGCAGGTACAATTACAATGATGGAAGGCGCTCTTGAAGGTCTTACCCGTCCCGATGGTACACGCCCCATCCTTATTGCTGTTACACAACTTACTTCCACCGACCAAGAAAGAATGGAAAACGACCTTTTGATTAAGGAACCTATCGACAAGGTTGTTATGCACTATGCTTCCAATGCTGCTAAAGCCGGTCTTGACGGTGTTGTTTGTTCACCTTTAGAGGCTGAAAAGGTTCACAATACTTGTGGTAAAGACTTTATCACAGTTACACCCGGTGTTCGTTTTGCTGATGGTGACATTGGTGACCAAAAGCGCGTTATGACCCCTGCCGAGGCTAAGAAAATCGGCAGTGATTACATAGTTGTTGGCCGTCCGATTACAGCTGCGGCTGACCCCGTTGCTGCATACGAGCGTTGTGTTGCAGAATTTTGCGATTAAGGAGAATTAAAATGGAAAGCTACAAAAGAGAATTTATCCAGTTTTTGGAATCTGCAGGTGTTTTGAAATTTGGAGATTTCACTGCTAAATCAGGAAGAAAAATCCCCTATTTCATCAATGCCGGTGATATAAAGACAGGTGAACAAATCTGCAAATTAGGCGAATTTTATGCCAAGGCTTACTTTGAAAAGGTTGGCAATAAAAAAACTGTACTTTACGGACCCGCTTATAAAGGCATCCCGATTGCAGTATCCGTTGCAGTAGCGTTAGCCAAAAACGGTCTTGATGTTCCCTTCTTCTTTAATCGCAAGGAAGAAAAAGACCACGGCGAAGGCGGTGTGTTTGTTGGTTACAAACCTCAAGAAGGCGAAGAAATCGTTATTGTTGAGGATGTTATCACAGCAGGTACCGCTATCAGAGAAAGTATGTCTATTCTCTCCTCTTTAAAGGGCACAAAGGTTGCCGCTACCTTCGTTATGGTTGACCGTAAAGAAAAGGGCAAAACCGACAAGAGCGCTATGGCTGAGGTTGGTGAAGAATACGGTTTCCCCGTTTACTCGGTTGTTGATGTTTATGACATTATTGAGTA
>JAZOXF010000002.1:0-31309 GCA_045659605.1 Acutalibacteraceae bacterium | reverse complement strand
GCGAACTTGATTTCCCGCTTAAGAGCATTTTAGAGATATTGTCATCTCCCGATTATGACAAGCAAAAAGCACTCGCCGAGCAACGAAAACTCTTAGAGTTAAAAAAGGAACGATTAGAGAGAATTATCGATGCTTTGGACGACGCTACGAAAGGAATGGTTAGAATGGCAGCGTTTGATAACAGTGATTATGAAACCGCACGCAAGCAGTATGAAGTCGAGGCAAAACAGCGATGGGGAGAAACCGGTGCCTATAAAGAACATGCAGAAAAGACTGCTAATTACACTAAAGATAAATGGCAGGCTGTAAACGATGGATTGATGGTCATCTTCACCAAATTTGCCGAGTGTAAGAAAACCGGCAACACTGCCGATTCTAACGAGGCTCAAACACTCGTAAAAGAACTTCAAGACTACATTACTGAAAACTATTACACCTGCACCAAAGAAATTCTTGCAGGTCTAGGCCTTATGTATGTCGCTGATGAACGTTTCAAAACTAACATCGATAAAAACGGTGACGGTACGGCAGAATTTGTATCAAAGGCGATAGAATATTACACAAATAATTAAGTTAAAAAACTCGGCTAAATTTAGCCGAGTTTTTTATTGCAAAGTCCGTTTTATGGGACACTGTCCGTGTTAAAATAAAGACATAAAAGAAAAAGGAGTTTTTAAAATGTTTGTTTTCGGACTATTTGCATTACCCATTTTTTACGCTTTTATGTGCTTTATTTGCGAAATACTTTAGGAGGTAAAGAAAATGAAATCTAAATACGGAATTTTAACCTTTATTATCGCTTTAATATGCTTCCCTCTCGGCGTAATTCTCGCCCTTGCAAAAAACTATAAATAAGGATTTTAATTTGCCAACTACGAATAATTTCTACACTCTATTTTCAGTAGTGTAATTCGTTCATATCGTAAAATTTGCCTTCATATCTATTATGAAGGTTTTTGGGTGTGGTTTGGTCCACTGCAAAGATTTGGTTTTGACTATAAAGAATTGCGATTTTTATGTTCTTATTCACATTTTCGGTGAAATACTTTTTGGCCTTTTTATAAAGTGGGTCTTTGATTTTTAAAATATCGGGAATTTGCACCGAAGCCGAACAACAAAGCAAATCACAAAGAATTTTTTCTCGCAAAATGGCCTTGTCACATTTTGGGCTAAAGAAATTATAAACTTCCGTCGCATAGTCGGAAAGGCGCATCTTATCCCCTTTTACAGCATTTCCAAAATCGTTAAAAACATCAAAGGGCGCAATGCCAACCTCGTCTATAAGGTACTCAAGCGTATATAAGAATCGACCACTATTATAAAGTCTGTCAAGAGCATCCTCGCAGTTTTTAAGTTCCTTTATCTCATCAAAAGAAAGGCAAGGAGTAGATATTACCTCATAGGGTGGCTCGGCATTAAAAGTGCAAGGATATTTCTCACTATTTTCTCGCATATCAGCGCCGTAGAGCAGTTTCAAAAAGCCCATTTGAAGCATATGGGCTTTAAGGGAATACCCGATATTAAAACTATTCCTAAAACTTTCAAAATCCTCACCTGTAAGACCTGCAATAAGGTCAATATGGATGTGCATATTATTAAAAGTCATAAGCCGTTTAATATTCTCAATAAGTTTCTTGGTATCGGTTTTTCGGTTAATATTTTTAAGCACTTCCTCGTTAAAGGACTGCATTCCAATTTCAAGTTGCACTGCGCCTTTGAGCATTGAAGCCAAAATTTCAAGGGTGCTTTCCCTTAAAATATCGGCTGCAATTTCAAAATGGAAGCATACATTTTTGGGGATTGTTTTGCCGTAATTTTCTTTTATAAAGCCCAAAATTTCGTTTGCCCTTTTTTCGTTTGCATTAAAAGTTCGGTCAACGAATTTCACCGTTTGTGTTCCACTGGTCGCCAAACGAATTATATCCTCTTTAACCCTTTCCAAATCAAAAAAGCGCAAAGGCGAACACCTGCCCGAAAGACAAAAAGCGCAACGGTATGGGCATCCCCTTGTGGTTTCAATATAAGAAATTCTGCCATTAAGATTTTTGAAAAATTCATCACTAAAGGGAGAAGGTGGCGTGTCGGTGTATTCTTTTTCAGGAACGGTGATAATCTCCCCTTCAAGCCTATAAGTAAGGCCTGAAACCGAAGATAATTCTCCCTCTATATTGTCAAGAAAATCGGGGAAAGTCCACTCCCCTTCACCCGAAAGCACAAAATCAATAAAATCGTATTTTAAAAGAACATCTTTGGGGCGATAAGCCACTTCCGGACCACCGATCACAATTTTGCAGTCAAGGTTTTCCTTGACCAAACGAGCAACTTCCAGTGTTTTAGTGATGTTCCAAATATAGCAAGAAAAAGCCACAACCTGAGGTTTCTCAGCAATGATTTTACGGGCAAAACTTTCCATATCACCGTTAATGGTGCTTTCCAAAACCGAAACATCGTAAGTTTTTTTAGAAAATTCACGAATACCACTGAGCAAACACCAAGGAGAAAGAGAAGCATGTACAAATTTTGAATTGAGACAAGAAATGATAACCTTCATATTTTCTCCTTTCAGTGATATAAGGTTTTGTATAGTAAAAATTGTATCACATATCAGGTATAAAATAAAGCATTTAATTTAAATACAAATTAAAATATAGATTGAGAACACTAAAAAAATGTGATATTATTTATTTGGTGATGAAAATGATTAGATTTGCAGAAATTAAAGATATTCCAAAAATACTCGATTTGTTGGCGCAGGTTGACTTGGTGCATCACAAGGGCAGACCTGATATTTTTAAAATCGGCACCAAATACAATGCCGAAGAACTCGAAGAACTAATGAAAGACAATAACCGACCGATTCTAGTCGAAACCGACGAAAATGATACGGTTTTGGGGTATTGTTTTTGCATTTTGAAACAGCAGAAAAACGACTCGGTTTTAACCGACATTAAAACCTTATACATTGATGATTTGTGTGTGGATGAAACCTTACGTGGCAAACACATCGGTAGTAAACTTTTCGACGCTGCAATGAATTTAGCAAAAGAAAACGGCTGTTACAACCTAACCCTAAACGTCTGGAGTTGTAATCCGTCGGCATTAAAATTCTATGAGTCACTCGGTATGACCCCGCAAAAAATTTGTATGGAAAATATATTGTAGATGCAACAAATACCTCTTTACAAAAATTTTCAATTTTGATATAATTTAATCAAAGGGTGAAACCCTAAATAAAGGAGGAAATATTATGGGATTTTTTGCTATTTTAGTTATTATTTTGGCTGCCGTTATTCTTTGTTTAAGAATTGTTCCCCAAGCCAGTCAACACGTTATTGAGCGTTTGGGTAAATACTGTAAAACCTGGGACGCAGGACTTCACTTTTTAATTCCTGTTATCGACCGCGTTGCAAAGCGTGTAACCCTTAAAGAACAGGTTTTGGATTCTCCTCCCCAACCCGTTATTACCAAAGATAACGTTACAATGCAGATTGACACTGTTGTTTATTTCAAGGTTTTTGACGCTATGTTATTCACATACGGCGCCGTTAACCCCATAAGCGCACTTTCAAATCTTACCGCAACCACCCTGCGTAATATTGTTGGTGAGTTGGAGCTTGATGATACCTTAACCTCGCGCGATACCATAAACGGCAAAATGACCGAAATTCTTGACTGTGCTACCGACCAGTGGGGCATTAAGGTTAACCGCGTTGAGTTAAAGAACATTATCCCACCCGCCGAAATTCAAAATGCAATGGAAAAGCAAATGAAGGCCGAGCGTGACCGCCGTGAAACCTTGCTTGAAGCTGAAGGTCACAAGGCTGCGGTTATTACCCGTGCAGAGGGTGACAAACAGGCTATGATTTTGGCTGCCGAGGGTGAGCGTGACGCTCGAATTGCCCGTGCCGAAGGTGAAGCTAAGGCTATTTTACTTGCTAAAAAAGCTGAGGCTGACGGTCTTGCCGCTTTAAAGGCCGCAAACGCCGATTTAAGCGTTTTGGAACTTAAGAAATATGAAGCTTTGGTTGCAATGTCTAACGGCAGCGCATCGAAAATCATCGTTCCCACCGACGCTGTTGATATGACAAAGGCAAATGTTATCTTCTCAGAAACAAGCGGTCTTGGTGATGTTACCGACCCCGCTCCCAAAAAAGCACCAAAAAAGAATCCCGACCCATGTTGTGATTAATACAAAAACGGCTCCAACCGGAGCCGTTTTTTTAATGAATATTTAATAATGAATAATGAATAATTTCGGTGTGCTTCGCACGAATATATTTTTTTAAATTTCACCACCTGCCTACACAAAAAATCCTTTCAATAACAGCCACTAATACCGTAGTAATCACATTACTTACAACAAAAGTAATGAAAAACCTTTTCCTTGAAATTGCATCTTTACTTAAAAAAATATAAACAATAGGCAATTCTATTAAAATAGTTGCTATACAAAATAAAACACCAACTGTGTATGACGGCCAATGTTCTAAATATTTTTCAAATGTAAACATTGAATTAGCGTATAATATTAAATTGACTAAATATGGTGTCACAAAAGATATTACATTTGCAATTGATACAAATGTAAAGATTTTAAATATGTTTTTAATTTTTGCAAAAACGAAAAGACATATAGTTTCAATCACTAAAGTTCCAAGAGCAACCCATGGCAAAATATCAAAAGGTCGGGTTTCTGATATCCAAACCCAAGAAGAATTTGCAAACACATTAAAATTAAAAATCATTAGATAAAATAGAGAAATTATATATGTAGAAATCAATTTATACTTTTTCATAAAATTTACTCCCATATAATTTTTAAATATTATATCAAAATTCAAAACATATTACAACTCTATAGCACCTTAAGATTTTTTTAATTTATAAGATTAATTAAATTTTACTTTATATATAAAAAGGCTCCCTTGTGTAAAGGGAGCTGTCATTTTTTAAATGACTGAGGGATTGTCTTTACAACAACCCTAAAATTTCATCCTTTGGTCTGTAACCTACCGAGGTGTTGGTGAGTTTGCCCTCTTTCACAACTGCAAACATTGGAATACTCATAACCTGGAACATTTGCGCCAATTTCGGCTCGTTATCAACATTAATTTTGCCAACAACAATATCCTCACGCTCGTTGGAAATTTCCTCTATGGCGGGCGCCATCATCTGACAAGGACCACACCAGTCGGCATAGAAATCGAGCAAAACGGGTTTAGTGGATTTTAAAACTTCCTTTTCAAAATTTTCACGTGTAATTTTTAAAACTGCCATAATTATTCTCCTAATCTTTTTATATAGTCTTTCCCAAAAAGTTCTTCGGCAAACCAAACCTTTGAAACGGTAAATCGTTTGCCCTTTAAGTAATTCAAAATACCTGCATCGGTCTTGAAATCAAACATAAGGCTATAGGAATAAAGCGCTTGTTTATCAAAGCCCATTTTTCTATCCTCGGCCGATTTATTATATTTACCCTCACCCAAAAGTGGATGGCCGATAGAAGCCATATGGGCTCTTATTTGATGGGTACGACCGGTTAAAAGTTCAATTTCCACCAAGGACAAATTGTTTTTACTTTGCAAAACTCGATACTTGGTTTTAATTGTCTTATTATCAGCAGTTTTATAATTTTTAAGATAAACTTGATTTTTACTCTCGTTTTTCTCGAGATATCCTTCTAAAATATCACTTTTCTTTTTAGGAACACCGTGAATTACTGCAAGATAGCGCTTGTCCATCTCACGGTATTTAATTTTATCGCACAAAATCCTCAAAGCCTCGGCGTTTTTGGCGGCGATTACAATTCCACCTGTGTTTCGGTCAATTCGGTTGGCTAAAGCGGGGGCAAAACTGTTTTCAGCCTTGGGGTCATACTCCCCTTTTTTATACAAATAATGCTGAATTCTATCAATCAAGGTGTTCATGTATTCGTTTTTATCGGGGTGAACTAAAAGTCCTTGCTTTTTATCCACAAGCAAAATGTTCTCATCCTCGTAAACCACATCAATATTAGAAGGGGCCGACAAGAATGAATATTTTGGCTCTACCTGAGCGAAAAATTCATCATTAACATAGGCCGAAATCACATCGCCCACATTTAAACGAGTGCTTATTTCACCCTTTTTGCCGTTTATTTTAAAACGCTTTGTACGAATATATTTAAACATTAAAGAAGACGGCAAGGTGGGGCAAATTTTAACAATAAATTTGTCAAACCTTAAACCTGCATCATTTTTTGTTACAATAAATTCCTTCATTTATATCTACCCTTGAAAATAACTTAAAATTGTTATATAATATCACTATGACTTTTAAAGGAGGTGTCCTAATGGCAAACCAAGAAAATCCCCACAAAGACCATCGCGAACGGGTTCGCAAGGAGTTTTTGGCAAATGGCTTTTCGGATGCCACACCTCCACATAAAATTTTGGAATTGCTGTTATTTTTTGCAATTCCCCGAAAGGACACCAACGAAATCGCCCACGATTTACTTAACCGTTTCGGCAGCATTGCGGCAGTTATGGAAGCCTCACCGGAAGAACTTATGCGAGTTAAAGGAATTGGCGAATCAGCGGCAACCCTTATTAAACTGCTTTTACCTTTATACCGTAAGTACAGCAGTGAAAAAGGGGTTAAAACCTCACAAATCAACAGCATTGACCAACTAGGCGATGCTTTACTTAAAAAATACATTGGTTACACAACCGAGGTTTTCACCCTTGTTACTCTAAACAGTAAAGGTTCGGTAATCGCCTTTGATATTATTGGCGAAGGCGATGTTTCTTCCATCGGTGTTTCCACAAGAACAATGGTGGAAAAGGTTATCGAAAGAAAGGCCGTGGCTGCCGTAATTTGCCACAATCATCCAAACGGTAATGCTTTGCCAAGCAACGCTGACCTTGAAAGCACAAGGCGTTATGTTACGGCTTTGGCTCACATTAACGTTCAGTTGCTTGACCATATAATAATTGCCGATGACGATTGGGTTTCCCTTTATCAAACACCCGATTATTCCCACATTTTTAAAGTTTAATTTCCCAATAATAACGGCGATAACTTTCGGGGAAGTCATCCAAAACGCCGTGTTCGGGGTCATAGAAAACCCCATCAAAATATAAAGACCAGTGCCAACATTTAGGAGTTTCCAAACTTAAAAAACAAAGTTTTGGAAGCTCCTCTTTTTTGTTTACTTGCACCCTTTCGTGAACCACATCAAAACCTGCCCTTTCCAAAAAAGAAAGCATTTCTTTTAAGGTGGTTTCCCGTTCATTGTTCAAAATTTCCACAACCTCTGTGGGACTTTTGCCTGTCACCATTGAAAGAACGGCCTGACCACACTGGAGAGGTGTTGGTTCAAAAATATGTTTAATTTCCATATCTATCTTGAAAGGTGAATAAGCAAAACCGAAACATCGGCAGGGCTAACACCCGAAATTCTGGAAGCCTGACCAATATTTGCAGGTCTGATTTTATTTAACTTTTCAACTGCCTCAAGTCTGAGACCGTAAACATCGTTATAATCAATGTCGGCAGGGATAAGTTTCTTTTCAAGGCGCAACATTTCGTTAACCTGCGCTTGTTGTCGGGTAATATATCCCTCATATTTAACCTCGGTTTCAACCTTGTCCCTTACATTTCTAGGCAAATCGGGTCTTTCCTTATCAAAGGGCGCCAACATATCATAGGTAAGTTGTGGACGCTTAACCAAATCGGCAAGGCGCATTCCCGTTGTCATGGGCGCAGTTCCCTTTTCCTCTAAAAGTCGGTTAAGTTCCTCGTTTGGACCCAAAAAGGTTGTATTAAGGCGCTCAATTTCCTTCTCTTTTTGTTCTCTTCTCTCCAAGAAATCGGCATAGGTTTCTTCACTTACGAGACCTATCTTATGACCAATAGGCATTAGTCTTTCATCAGCATTATCTTGGCGCAAAAGCAAACGATATTCACTGCGAGAGGTCATCATACGGTAAGGGTCCATACAACCCTTAGTAACCAAATCATCAATTAAAGTTCCAATATAGGATGATGCGCGAGACAAAATCAAAGGTTCTTCGCCCTTGATTTTAAGGGCAGCGTTAATACCGGCAACAAGACCTTGGGCTGCCGCCTCTTCGTAACCTGAAGAACCGTTAAACTGACCTGCGCCATAAAGACCTCCCAGTCCCTTCATTTCAAGGGTTGCAGTTAAAAATTGAGGGTCCACGCAAGTGTATTCAATAGCGTAAGCATTACGCATTATCTTAACGTTTTTAAGGCAAGGAATTGTCTTGTAAAGGCTAACCTGAACCTCCTCAGGCAAGGAGGAAGAAAGACCTTGGAGATACATTTCCTCGGTATCCTCACCACAAGGTTCAATGAAAAATTGATGCCTTGGCTTATCGGCGAAACGAACGATTTTGTCCTCAATACTGGGGCAATATCTGGGGCCTATACCCTCAATTTCACCTGCATATAAAGGCGAACGGTTAAGGTTTTCCAAAATAACCTTTTTGGTATCATCGTTAGTATAAGCAATGTGGCAAACAACCTTATTTTCAGGGTCTTCCTTGGTTGAAAAACTGAAAGGAACGGTTTGCTCATCGCCACCTTGCACCTCAAGGGCCGAAAAATCAATACTGTCACGAGCAACACGGGCAGGAGTTCCGGTTTTAAAACGGCGCAAAGGCACACCCATTTTTTCAAGGCAACTTGAAAGGCCGATGGTGGCAAAACTGCCGTCGGGGCCCGAAGCATAGTTAACCTCGCCCACATAAATTCGGCCATCCATAAAGGTTCCCGTTGCAATAATAACAGCCTTGGAAACAAACTCGGCACCCAAGGAAGAAACGCAGTGCCAAAGGTCGCCCTCTTTATAAAGTTCCACAATTTCGCATTGTTTAACATCCAAGTTTTCCTGAAGTTCAACCTGGTGTTTCATATAACCGCTGTAAGCACGACGGTCGATTTGGGCACGTAAGGAATGAACAGCAGGGCCTTTGCCTAAATTTAGCATTCGGCTTTGCAGTGTAAACTTATCGGCCGCTTTACCCATTTCGCCACCCAAAGCATCAAGTTCACGCACAAGATGACCCTTGGCAGTACCACCAATAGATGGGTTGCAGGGCATATTTCCAATCCAGTCAAGACTTACTGTAAAAATTATTGTTTTAAGGCCCAAACGGGCAGGAGCCAAAGCGGCTTCGATACCGGCATGACCTGCGCCTATAACGGCCACATCATATTCACCGGCAAAATACTTTTTTATAGACATTTTTTCACTCATTTTTTATTTAATAATTTTTGCTGACGAATATCAGCGCCCAAGAACTTGTTGGCGTTATAATGACCGATAAGACGGGAAGAAACACGGGGAGAATATTTAATCTCAATTTCCTTCATTGTAAGGTTTGTGTTGATAATTGTGGGTTTACCACTTAAAATTCGGGTGTTTATGAGATTATAAAGCACCGATTTTGTAAGAGATGTAATCATTTCAGTGCCCAAATCATCAATAACAAGCAGGTCGCAATTAAGCATCATATCATAATTGCCTTTACCCTCGCCCGAAAACTTTTCACTTTCAACCATGGAAAACAAGTTTTCAGCCGAACCGTAAATTGCCATATAACCCTTTTCTATAACACCACTGACAATCGCAAGTGTAAGATGGGTTTTGCCAAGACCTGCGCCACCCGTAAAAAGCAAGTTTTCACTGCCTTCGCCGAAGTTTTCGGCATAATCACGGCAAAGTTTTAAAATGGCAGTCATTCTTCTTTTGGGGTTTGTGCCGTCAGTATCGGTTTTATCGGCATAATATTTTAAATCAAAATTATCAAAACGGCAGTCCTTTAAGGGCATTTCTTTCCCTAATTCATCAGCCATAATGCGAGAGGCTTCTTTTTTAATACAATCGCAAATTTTGCCTCCAACATAACCGGTATCACCACAAAGGTCGCAAAGATTTTTCGAAGCGGGTATTTTTGCCTTTTTCAAAATTTCCTTTTTCTCTTTGCTTAAAAGTTTTGATTTTTCCTTAATACTTTTAAGAAGTTCCTTATCCCCTGCTAAGGTTGCGAGACCAAGTCTTGCACCCAAATACTTCAGTTCGTTTTCAATTTCTGAAAGTCTGGGTTCGCTTTGGTACAAAGAATTAAGCATAAGTTCGCGCTCAAAATCTTTTCTTTTGACAGCCTCTTTTTTATTTTCAAAGGCTTTTTTGTATGTATATTCACGATTTATCATAACTTATCAATCCTTAGAATTAATCATCTGTTCGTAAAGGTCAATATCATAGGAAGCAAAACTTTCCTGCTTCGGGTTTTCTTCGATATCTTCAGCCTTTTGGTAGCCCTTTTGGTGCCAACTTTCAATTATCTTGGCAACATAAGGAAAGGAAAATTTCGACTTTTTATTAACACACTCATCGTAAGCCTTACTCACCAATTCCTTGGAAACTTTCCACTCATCAAACCATTTTGTAACGGTTTCGCTTTCCTTGGCACTTGGTTTACGCTTTTCGAGACCAAAAATAGCCGAAGCCATTTGCCAACACTTGTCCGATAAATCCATTTTATGAAGTTCAACATCAGCATCGGCAATATTGTCAATTCCCTTATCAATAAGTTTAAGGCAAATATCCGATATGAAAGGAATTTTATCCTTACCCTTTGATAAGGCATATTGAATAACCAACAAAATAACCGATATATCAAGGCCTTGGTCATCATAAATCCAAACCAAATCACTGGCCTCATTACTCTTTAGAAGCCTACCCAAACGCTTTTCAGTTTCAAGAAGTAAAAACTGAATTTTAGGGTCAATTTCGCTCTTTTTTGCAATGTCGTTTCGTGTGGGTTTTGTAATCTTTTTTATTGGAGGTTTCTTTTGTTTTTCTACCGCCACAGGAGCATCTTTAGGCAGCAAAACACCGGCGTCTGCCCAGTAAAGCAACGCCTCTTTTACTTCGTATTCGCTAAGACCTGATTCCTCAGCAATTTCCACAGTTTCGGGGTCTTTATACATATTTCTCAAAACATACAATAAAACCTTAATGTGTTCGGGTTTTGAGAACTTAAAATAATTATCCACCACCAAATTCGGGACGGTAAAAACCCCCGAAAGGGACTGGGGATTAATATAATAATCCATACTTTGCTCCTTAAATTTAAGATACAGAATCATTATATCACATTAACCTTATTTTTGTAAATAGTCTAAAATAAAAATCCCCGCCTTAAAGACGGGGATTTTGCTTATAAAGTCAAGAACAAAACAACAACTAAAACAAGGGTTATAATTGCCGAAATGTATATGGTTCTAAATACCTTTTTGTAATAACCTTTAGAGCGCTTTGCCAAAATCAAGAATAAAACAAATACTGCCAATGGGAAAATAATGAACATTATGGTCAACATCACCTTGGAAACTGCGTTAGTGAAGCCATCATCATCAAAGAAACCGAAGTCATCATCATAATAAGCTTCAATGCACTCTTCGATCTTATTGCAAAGGTTTTCATCGGTGATTTCGAAGGCTAAAATTTCGGAATAATCGGCCATATTAAAATAGTCAAAATCTCCAAGGTTTGCCTTTTCATAGTCTATAAAATAATACTTATCTTCGGTTGTAACAAGCATACCCTTTTCGGCTTTTAGTTCACATTTGTCGGTTGTAGCGTAAACACGAAACTCGTGATAATTTGTGTCACCGATTTCATTTGTAAAAAGATTTACTTGCTTGCCGTATAGTTTTTCTTGCATTATTGGCAATTGATTATCATAAGGATATTCAAACTCAATTTCACCATACTGCCATTCATTGCTAACCAAACGGTCATATTCTCTTACAAGGCTGTGCTTTATATATGTTGCGTTTAAAGAAGTACCATCTCCAAAATTATATGTTGCATTAACGACAGCTAAATCAGAACTTATACACAACTCCACATCTTGAGTTTTTTGTTTCAATTCATCGCTCATTGAGATAGCATATTGAAACTCATTATATCCATTTGTTTCCATTTTCTTGGCATTGAATAAAGTGTAATATTCACCGTTAACATATAAACCTTCGCGTTCATTCTCTATGTCAATCTCATATACAGTGTCATAGGAAAGTTTCGCCGGTTGGTCTTTTGTTTCTGTTCTCACAGGTGCTGTGGCATAAGCCGTTACCGAGGAAATACAAAACAGCGCTAAAATTAAAGCTAATAATTTTTTCATTTTTATTTCCTCCTTTAAGCTAGATTTAACTTTTTATCCATCATCCAATACTGCAAAACATACAGCATTACACAACACATAAAGCAAAATACTATGGCACAAAGTAAAACGATTATAAGCACCCATTTAAGCATGGACTCTTCCAAAAGACCTAATCTTTCGAAAACTACCGGAATACAAAACATAGTTAACATTTGTACTACAAAGGATAGCACACAGTTAACACCGTAATAGATAGCGATAGCTGTAATTACCCTTGATTTTTTGGTTATTAAGGATGCAAAGGTTATACATGCAAACAATAATAATTGAGTGAAAAGTACGCCTAAAATTCCCAATACAATACCCTCGATTATATAAACGGGTAAATACCAACCGGTATGTTTAACCAACTCGCCAAAGGCTTCAATTAAAAATTCATAATTGTTAATATCAAAGATTTGGTCGGGCAAACCGATAGCAAACATTGTGAAAATATCGAAACAAGTAATAAAACCGGACACTGCCAATGTAACAAGTGATAAAATGATTTTTGAATTTAATATCTCGGATATCTTGACAGGTAATGTAAAGGTTAAATATCCTTCATCGGTATAAAGATTTTTATAAAACCTAACATAAACCAAAACAAGGGAAACAAGGACAAAAGCGACAATACCGATTACTGACAATACCAAAAGAATTGCTGCCGATGTATCTACTACTGTGGGAAGATTTCTGCCCACATTTAAAACATTAATACATCCGCCGGCCAAAAGGGACAAACCAAAGGAAGAAAGGGCTGCAATCCACCAAAGTTTGAAAACCGATGCAAAATCATATTTTAAAAGTTTTCTTAACATCTGAATACCTCCCTGAATAACATATCAAGCGATTTTCCGCTCTCGTTTCTTGCCTCTTCCGCATTTCCCGATTTCAAAATATTACCACCGTAACCGAGGAAGTAAAAATCATCCAAAACCTGCTCAACATCGGTAATTAAGTGGGTTGTAATTATAATCGAAGCCTCGGGATTATAGTTTGAAACGATTGTACTTAAAATATATTCTCTTGCAGCAGGATCAACACCTGCAATAGGCTCGTCAAGAAGATAAAGTTTAGCATTTCTTGACATTACAAGTATAAGTTGAACCTTTTCTTTTGTACCTTTAGAAAGGGTTTTAAGTTTGCTTTCGGGATTAATTTTAAGGTCGAATAAAAGTTTTAAAGCTCTTTCTCTGTCAAAATCGCTGTAAAAATCCTCAAAGAAATCAAGCAACTCAATTACCTTCATTTGAGAATTAAAATATGTACGTTCAGGCAAATAAGAAACCACAGCCTTACTTTTTTCGCCAACGGGATTTCCATCCACCAAAATTTCACCACTGTTTGGCTGCAAAAGACCACAAATCAGTTTAATCAAGGTAGATTTTCCACAACCGTTAGGGCCCAAAAGACCGATTATTCGCCCTGCAGGAATTTCAAGATTCATATTATTTAAAACAGGAATATGTTTTTTGTAACATTTGGTTAAATTCTTAATTTCTAAAACATTCATTTCATTTCCTCCTCCAAAATTGAAATAATGTCTTGTTTACTGATTGCCAGTCGGTTTGCTTGTTCCAAGAAACTGTTGATAAGCACCTGCGCCTGTTTTTTACGGCAAGACTCAATTACATTCAAGTCTTCGGTAACATATCTTCCCATTGTTCCCTTGGAAATTATAATTCCTTCATTTTCAAGTTCCGAAAAGGCGTGTTGCACCGTGTTAGGGTTAACTGCTGCTTCCAATGCTAATTGGCGCACACTGGGAATTTGGGTTCCTGCAGTGTATTCCCCCGACAACACCGACATTGTAATTCTCTTCGCAATTTGAAGATAAACGGGACTATCCTGTGTAAAACTCCAAGCCATCAAATCACCTCTTTGTATTACTGTACTATCACAATAATACACCGCCTTTATAAATTTGTCAAGAAAAAAAATCAGAGTGCCCTTTAAAGGACACTCTTTTTTTAAATTTGTTTCATAAGTCTTATATAAAACTCAACCGCTCTTTCAAGTGTTTCAACACGAATACGCTCGTTATTGCCGTGGATAGTCGCTCTCTCTTCACCGGTTAAATCCATTGCCGAGAATTTATAAACCTTGTCGCAAATTGGAGCGTAATGGCGACTGTCGGAACACTGCACCATTAAATAGGGTGAAATCTTGTCAATCTTCCATGTATCCACCACTGCCTTTGAAACCTTTTTAAAGGCATCGCAATTTGTTTTAGAAATGGGGCTTGGATTCATACCCTCAATAAGGGTTATCTCAACATTTTCATCATTTACAGTTTTCTTTAAATAATCTAAGGCTGAGTCGATATTATCCTCGGGGTTAAGGCGCATATTAGCAACAAAGGAAGCCTCGGGAGGAATAACATTAGGAGCCTTGCTTCCAAACCCTTGGGTGAAAGCAACAGTGGTACGCATTAAAGCATTTAACTCGCCACCTTGCTTTTTGCAAATAAGGTCGAGCACACCGCTAAAAAGCCAAAGGTTTGAAAAAATCATTCGGTAAACAAAACTCGAATGTCTTCCTAAATTGTCAAACATCAAGGCAACGGGTTTGGTTAAATGACTTTTAAAGGGATTGTTTTCAATATTTACACAAGCCTTAGACAATATACCAATGGGTGTGTGGGGTTTTGGTGCCGAAGCATGGCCGCCACCACTTTTACAGGTGAATTTAACATTCATAAGACCCTTTTCGGCAATACCGATAAGACCGATTTGACCCTTAACACCGGGGAAAACATTTTCCACAACGGCGCCACCCTCATCCACAACAAACTCGGGAGTGATGGAATTTTCTTTAAAATAGTTAACAATATTAACAGCGCCACGACCGTTGATTTCTTCGCCACCCGAAAAAGCAAAATAAACATCATTTTGGGGAACAAAGCCCTCACCAATTAAGGTATCAGCCGAGAAAAGCACACCGTTAAAGGTAACCTTGGTATCAAGGGTTCCCCTTCCCCAAATAACGCCGTCAATAAGGTCGGCGCCAAAGGGTGGTTTATCCCACATTTCTTCATTTACGGGCACAACATCATAGTGAGCCATTAAAACGGCAGGGTTGCCCTCATTTTTGCCTTTCCATTTAAAAAGCAAGGCTCTGTCAGGCAACTGGGTGAAGGAACAAACCTTAAAAACATTAGGGTAAAGTTTTGGCAAGGAATTTATAAGTTTTTTAAATTCTTCATTATCTTCAAGGGAAGAATCAGCGTAAGAAACGGTTTTAAATCTTATTAATTCTCTTAAACTTTCCACTGCTTTTTCACGGTCAAATTCCACATTTTCATCGGAAATTTCCACCATTTGATTGGGTTTGAAACTTAATGTTCTAATTAAAATTACACCCAAAAACAGGGATATTAAGGCTAAAACAATATAAAGGGCTAACATTTAAAGCATACCTCTTTTATACATAATTCTTGCAACAGCAACGGTAAATAACACACCAACAGGCACCATAATACCCACGGTTCCTGCATTGAGCGCAGGTACGAAGATAAACAATACAAGCATTAAAATTATGGGGGCTATGGAAAGTTTTGCATTTTTAGAAATAAATACAACTGCCAAACCACCGAAAAGGGCGGGTAAAATCATATCAAAAGCAGGGGTTAAAACGGGATTATTAATAACAGGAGCAATAACACCGATTAGCACAACACCGATTAAAATTATAAGGGTTGTAACAATGGAAGAAACGGCGATGGAAATGGTAGAAATAATCTCACCTTCCTCATCGTTTGCCTTAACACCTGCACGTTCCATTGCATCCACAGCGCAAGGAAGTTTTAGGTTTGAAATATTACCCGTTACAAAAGAAAGATATGTTCCACCGGCGCCAAGCATTGGAATATATGTGAAAATCTCCACAATTCCAACCGCCCAGTACATTGGAACAGTAGCAAACATTGCCTTTGCCAAGGCTTCCCACTTTGGAACGGCGCCAAAAACAATACTAACAGCCACAGGGAAAGCAAAAATTATAAGCAAAATGGCAATTCCCCAAATTTTACCATCACGATGAACCGACTCTAAATAAGTAAGATTCTTTTTCTTCATTTTCTTTCCCTCCTTATCCTAACCAATTTGTAAAGGGTATAGCACTTGCCATACCTGAAATTAAACTTATGGGAAGGGCATAATCGGTAAGCCAACGGATTTTAAACTTTGTAGAAAGTCCGCCACATATAGCCATTGCTACTGCCGAAACGGTCATTACAAAAACGGGAATAAGACCCGAAAAATCTCCATTGAAAACCAAGGTTACATCGCAGAAAACATATCCCAAAAATGCCGAAATCATACCAAGGAACATAGCATTGTTGAAAATTTCGCCCCACTTTTTGTCCTTCATTCCGATTTTGCTGATGCCACTTTGCACTCGTTTGGTAAGGAAGGGCACCAAAATAAGTCCTGCCGAAATACCAATTGTCATAACCCAAAGAACGGTTATGAAAACATCGGGGTCGGTAATTTGTGTTCCTGCGGGAATACCAAGGGCTGTCAAGGCATTGTTTGCCGCAACTGTTTCGTATGTAATGGAACCAATTATTGAAAGTCTAAGCCAAGGAAGGGCAATTCCAAGACTTTTTGATAAAGCAATAACACCAACCAAAATTGAAACAGCAGGGGCTATTGTGAAAACAGCCGAAGAACCGATAGTTTTGTTTATTACCTCTTTTTTAATTCCAAGTTCTTTGGCGCGTTTAAGCGCACGAACCAAGAAATACACCGACTGACCCAAAACGGTCAAAATTATAAGTCCTACCATTATGAAAATAATAGGATGGTTTACGCTAAATTCCATAACCATTCTCCTTAAATTTAATTCCCTTTATTTTACCATAAATCAACATACTTGACAACCATCAAAACCGCTATTTGAAGAATTATAATAAGTGGTATTCCTATCATAAATCGTTTATGACGAGTTTTGTGGCGAATGGATTTCATTGTTAAATACATCCCAATACTTCCACCCATTAAACAAAGGGTAAAAAGTGTGCTTTCAGGTACCCTGTAACCCCCTGTTTTTGCTCGGTGTTTATCGGTAATGCAAACAATGGCCGATATAATATTTAAAACCAAAATATAAACCGTAAAAGGCATCTTATCACCTCAAATTAATTGTATAAAAAAATAAGGCTTTTTTCAAGCCTCATTTTTTTCTATTTGCCTTTTAAGTTTTACAATAATTCGCTTTTCAAGCCTTGATATATAAGACTGAGAAATACCCAAGGTGTCGGCGACTTCGCTTTGGGTATATTCATCATAACCGTTCATACCAAATCTCATTTCCATTATTTGTCTTTCCCTTGGGGGCAGTTCTCCCACAAACTCAATTAACTGGCAACGTTCATCCTCCATTTCAACATCCCTTCCAACCTCATCGGCATCACTTCCCAAAATATCCGAAAGTAAAAGCTCGTTTCCGTCCCAATCAACATTCAAAGGCTCATCTATTGAAATCTCGTTCTTTTGGTTAGAAGTTTTTCTAAGATACATTAAAATCTCATTTTCAATGCACCTTGAAGCGTAGGTAGCTAGTTTGATGTTTCTGTCAGGACAAAAGGTATTAACTGCCTTTATAAGACCAATAGTTCCAATAGAAATCAAGTCCTCTATCCCCGCCGAGACATTGTCAAATTTTCTTGCAATATATACCACCAGTCGCAAGTTATGAACAATAAGGGTATTTTTTGCCTCATCACTATTTTCTTTAAGCAAATCCCCTTCCTCTTTAGCTGATAATGGCGGCGGCAAGGTTTCGGGACCGTTTATGTAATATGTAGTCGAAACAAGTCCTAATTTAAAAAGGATTTTATAAACTAATCTTTTCAAAAATATCATCTTTACTACCTTCCAGTTCTAAAATTTTCGGATTTAAAATAACCGAGTAATCTTCTTTAATGGGAGTTTTGGAAATTGCCAAAATCGGGTTTGAAAGGGTCAAAGACCTTTCTTTTAAATAAATATGGCAAAAATCACATCTGAACCCTTCCAAAATGCTTTTGCCTGACACAGTATTGCAAGGCACAGTGCGATACCTTGTGGCAAGCAAGGGGTCTTTTGTAACATCTAAATTTCCAAAAAGAGCCACGCCCACTGCCCTATCCCCGATAATTATTTCAGAATCGGACATCAAATCAGTTATGCTGTTTCCCGTGTCAATAATTGCCGTTACTCCCACATTTTTACCCAGTGCATATATGGTTACATTGCATCTTTGGGCATCCTTTGAAGAAAGGGCAAAGATTTTTGAAAAAATCATATATAAAAAATATCCCAAAACGGTTGCTCCCACCAAAACAACGGGAGAAATATTAAAATACACTACCGAATTGTTAATTATCATACCCTTAGGCTTAAAAACCTGCCACAAGGCCGTCATAATTCCCCCATAACCACAGGTGACAACAAAAAGAGTAATAATTGCCCTTGCAAAAAACTTAAAACTTCTAAACCCAACACAAGCAAGAGTCATTACCCCACTCATTAGAAGATGAACCAAAAATTCTAACAAGACGGAAGATGGCGGTAAAAATATGTAAAAGGAAAACAAAGCGCCCGTTACTGCCGATAAAATCATTCTCCAGGTTTTGGGTGACATTTTCAATATTTTAAGGGTCACTTTTAAAAGAAAATAATCCACGATTAAATTAACCACAAAAAGTATATCGGCATATACCACCACAAGCTCCACCACCTTACACTTAAATTTTACCACCTTCCTCTTATGAAAATTGTCAAATAATAGTGCAAACTTCAAAAAAATTTATAAAATAAAAAACTCCCTTTCGGGAGTTTCTTAACACAAACTATAAATTTAAACTTTTGATTAACTCAGGTAATGCTTTTTCAAATTTAACGCCATACCAATGGTCGGGGTCATCGGCAGTTTTCTTCATACACTCCAAAGTGTAATCAGCAGCGATTTTAACCGAGTCAAAAACATCTTTGCCACAAAGTAACGCACCGGTGAAAGCAGCAGTATAAATATCGCCTGTTCCGTGGAAACTTTTTTCCATACGCTCATGCTCGTAATATTTATTTTCGCCGTTTTCTCTAATGGCAATACCGGTTTTACCTTCATTATAACTAACGCCTGTTATAACAACAGTTTTAGAACCCATTTCTTGAAGTTTAACCATAAGGTCATTAATATAAGCCTCATCGTAATCTTCCTTGTACTCGGTATCGGTCAAGAAAGCCGCCTCGGTGATATTTGGAAGCAAAATATCAGCGCCGTCGCAAAGTTTTTTCATTGCGTTAACATATTCCATATCAAAGGCAGGGTAAAGTTTGCCGTGGTCAGCCATAGCAGGGTCGATAACCTTAACACAACCTTCAGCACCTGTGGTTGCCATAATGTTTTTAACATAATCAACCTGTTCTTTGCTGCCCAAATATCCTGTGCAAAAAGCATCAAACTTAATGTTTTCTTTAACCCAATGCTCGTTTATTGCAGGCATATCATCAGCTAAATCACGAACAGTAAAACCGCTGAAACCGCAAGTGTGGGTTGAAAGAACTGCCGAAGGAAGAATACAGGTTTCGTGACCGCAAGCCGAAATTATTGGCAAAGCAACGGTCATGGAGCATTGACCAACGCAAGAAATATCTTGAATTGTTAAAGCCTTTTTATAAGACATTTTCATCATCCTTTAATTAATATTGATTTTAACTCAGATTGATGGTATTATACTATATAAGTGTCCACTTTAAAATAGCCAATTTTAACTTTTTTCGAAAGGACAGTTATATATGCTTTTAAACTTTGCCAATATTGATTTAAGCGATAAAGGAAATCTTTACATTAAGATTTATGAAGAAATAAAAACCGCCGTGGCTAAAGGAATTATCAAAAAGGGAGAACGCCTACCCTCTGTAAGAGATGCCTCCGCCCAACTTGGAGTCAGCCGAACAACGGTAGAAAACGCCTACACCAAACTTTGCATTGAAGGTATTATTGAAAGCCGACCCCAAAAAGGATATTTCGTTATTGGTATTCCTCAAGCTACCCCTAAAACCATAATTTCCGACACGCCCCAAACAAAAATACTCTATGATTTTTCAAGCCGTTCGGTAGATAGCGAGAACTCCGATACCGAACTTTGGAAAAAGTTAGTTCGCAGTGTGCTTTGGGACTCGGGAGAACTAAATTCCTACGGTGACCCCCAGGGAGAATTGGGACTCAGGAACGCCCTTGCGGATTATTCATATAAAGCGAGGGGTGTTACCACCTCCGCTCAAAACATTGTTATCGGGGCAGGAGTGGGACCTCTTTTAAATATCTTATGCGGTCTATTGGGTAGGAATATTACGGTCGGCTTTGAACGCGACTTTAAAGAAGCAAAACAAATTTTCACAAGTTACGGAATAAAAACCCATCTTTTAGAAACCGACAAAAACGGCGCTACCCCTCATTCTTTGGAAGAAAGCAATCCCGACATTTTGTTTTCCCTTCCTTCATCGCTTTCTAAAATCAGCCCCACTTCCCTTTCTATCAGAAGAAACTTCTTTAGCAATTGGGCAAAAGGCAAAAACCGCCTTGTAATTGAAGATGACTATAACGGCGAATTGCGTTATACAGCACGAAGTGTCCCTGCTTTTCAACAAAAAGCGCCACAACACACTATATATATAGGTAGTTTCTCAAAACTCTTACTTCCAAGTGTTCGTATCGCTTATATGGTTTTACCCGATTCGCTGGCCCAAAAACTTCAAAACGGTTCATATATATATAATCAAACCTGCGGTAAAATTGAGCAATTAACTTTAGAAAAGTATATAACCTCAGGCGCTTTGGAAAAACATCTTAAAAGACTTAGAAGAATATATTACACTAAAAGCCAACTTCTCATAACCCAATTGAAAGAAAATTTCAAAGATATAAAAAGTTTGACGCTTTTTGAGTCTTCTCTCACAGTTCAAATCGAATTTTCTAAAAATTTGCCAACAAATTTAGCAAAAATATTAAACGAAAATGGTGTTAAGCCTGCAAATTTCAAAGCTCCTGATACATTAAGTCTCTGCTTTAGCGGAATACCCACCGGAAATATCCCTAACGGTATAAAATATATTAAAGGAATTTTGGAAAAAATTTAGTTTTTTTGTTGAAAAAGAATATTTTTTGTTATATACTATAAATTGTAGATATCCATATATGCGATATACTATATATTTATTTCGGAGGCAACTAAAATGTTTAAAAAATTCCTATGTTTAACCCTCGCAACTGTTATGATGTTATCCTTTACAGGTTGTGGAAAAGAAGAAAAAACCGATGTTAAAGCAGATGATAATTCTTCTGTTTCCGAGCCCAGTACATATATAAATCCCCTAACCGGTGAAGCTACCGATAAAGAAACTGCTTTACAACGCTCGGTTGCAATTATGGTAAATAATATTTCTATTGCTCAACCTGTTCAAGCCGGTTTAAAAGATGCTGATATTATTTACGAAACCGAAGTTGAAGGTGGAATCACCCGTCTTTTGGCTGTTTTCAAAGATTTGAAAAATGTAAAACAGGTTGGTACTGTTCGTTCAGCCCGTTACGCTTATGTTGATTTAGCAGCAGGCCACAACGCAGTTTACGTTCACCACGGTCAAGACGGTGAACACGCCGCTCCCCATTTCGGTGTGGTAGACCGTGTGGTTCTTGGCGAAAACAATGGCGGAAGAAGAATTTCCAACGGATTATCCAGTGAGCACACTTTATACGCTTTTGGCGATAAGCTTTGGGAAACTATTGAAAAAAATGTTGACGAATCCACTTTAGCAAAGGCTGAAAATCCTTGGGTTAACTTTGAAAAGAAGGATAAGTCGGTGAAATTTGACTACACTACCGACAGTGTTACAATCCCCTTCTCCGCATCTTATAAGACAACCTTTAAATACAATGCTGAAACCGGCAGATACACAAGGTACTTTGGCGCTACCGAGCGCAAGGATTACAACACCAAAGAAAGTGTTACCGTTAAAAATGTATTTGTTTTAAGCACTTCTATCGGCGACTATGCAGGTTGTGCCGAAACACTAAAAGGTAAATCCGCCCATAAGGACATTAAATTAACCTCAGGCGATGGTTATTACTTTGTAAATGGTACCTATACTAAAATCAAGTGGACCAAGGGCGATGCCAACGATAGTTTCAAATTCACAAATGAAGACGGTTCGGAACTGAAAGTTAATGTTGGTAATTCTTGGGTTTGTATTGCCAGCAAAGACAAATCTCAACCTATTATAGGCGGTTAAAAAACTTAAAGCGTAGCACAAATTGTGCTACGCTTTTTTTATAAGTTCTTTTAAATTTTCGATAGTTTCTTTTGAAGGTTCGGGAACATCTTTTAGAGGAAATTCAATTTTCATATTATCATATTTAGTTTGACAGAGTTTTCTAAAAGGTAGGAGCTCTGTTTTTTCTATATTAGGATAATTTGAAATAATTTCTTTTAACCTTAAGATATTTTCTTCACTATCGGTAAAAGTGGGAATTATAACCTGTCTAATCCAAACCTTAATGTTTTGTTCTTTAAGATAATCAAGGAATTTAATAACATCCTCAAACTCCATACCGGCATTTTTAACATAATCCTCGGCATTTGTGAATTTAACATCTAAAAGAACCAAATCGGTATACTTTAAAAGTTCCTTAACATCATCATTTAAAGTATAACCACTGGTATCAATACAGGTGTGTAATCCGTTTTCTTTGCAAAGTTTTAATATTTCGGCTGCAAATTTCGGTTGAGCAATAGGTTCGCCACCCGAAAGGGTTATTCCCCCATTTTCACCGAAATACTCCCTATACCTTAATGCCTTTTCTACGATTTGAGAAGGAGTATACTCCTCACCGCCATCAAAAGGTCTGGTTTCGGGATTGTGACAGCAAAGGCAGGTTAGTGGACAACCCTTAAAAAACACAACAAAACGTACTCCGGGGCCATCCACAGCGCCTAAAGATTGAAAAGAATTAATTCTGCCCTTAATTTCCATATTAGAATACTTCGTGGAATGTACGGCTGATTACCTCACGTTGATGTTCACGAGAAAGCTTATGGAAGTTAACAGCATAACCCGAAACACGGATAGTAAGGTTGGGATACTCTTCAGGATTATTGTAAGCATCAATTAAGGTTTGACGGTTAAGAACATTAATATTAATATGATGTGCTTTCTTAGCAAAGTAACCGTCAAGAATAGTAACAAGGTTGCCTACACGCTCGTCTTCATCTTTACCTAATGCTTCAGGAACGATAGAGAAGGTGTTGGAAATACCGTCACGGCAATCATTATAATCAAGTTTTGCAACCGAGTTAAGTGAAGCCAATGCGCCGTTTTCTTCGCGGTTGTGCATGGGGTTAGCACCGGGAGCAAATGCCTCGCCATCTTTTCTGCCGTCAGGTGTAGCGGCAGTGTTTTTACCGTACATAACGTTAGAAGTAATGGTAAGAAGGGATAAAGTATGCTCAGCATTACGATAAGCAGGAGTCTTACGAAGTTCCTCAATAAACTTGTGAGCCATTTCCTTAGCAATTAAGTCAACACGGTCATCATCGTTACCGAATTTGGGGAATTCACCCTCGGTCTCGAAACCGGTGATAAAGCCGTAAACATCCTTCTTAGGTTTAACGGTTGCATACTTAATAGCGCTAAGTGAGTCAGCAACAACAGAAATACCTGCAATACCGAAAGCCATAAAGCGATGAACATCGGTATCGTGAAGAGCCATTTGAGACTTCTCATAAGCATACTTGTCGTGCATATAGTGGATGATGTTCATGGTATTTACATAAAGTCTTGCAAGCCACTCCATGTAAATTTCCATACGTTTCATTACGGTATCGTAATCTAAAACATCACAATCTAAGGGGCCCATTTTAGGTCCAATGTGAATACCGCTGGAAGTATCGTAACCACCGTTGATAGCGATAAGTAATAACTTAGCCAAGTTACAACGAGCGCCGAAGAACTGCATTTGCTTACCAATCTTCATAGCGGAAACGCAGCAAGCAATTGCATAGTCATCGCCGTAGAGAGGACGCATAAGGTCATCGTTCTCATATTGAATAGAGTCGGTATCGCAAGAAACCTTTGCGCAGAACTTCTTAAAGCCTTCGGGCAAAGCGGTAGACCAAAGAATGGTCAAGTTAGGCTCAGGTGAAGAACCTAAGGTGTAAAGTGTATTCAAAATACGGAAACTGCTCTTGGTAACCAAAGTACGGCCATCTTCGCCCATACCACCAACAGCCTCGGTGATCCACATGGGGTCGCCACCGAAGAGTTCGTTGTATTCGGGGGTACGAAGGTGACGGGCAAGTCGGAGTTTCATTACGAAATCATCAATTAACTCTTGTGCGCCCTGTTCATCCAAAATACCTGCAGCAATATCACGCTCAATGTAAATATCAAAGAAGGTGCTAACTCTACCTAAAGACATAGCAGCGCCGTTTTGCTCCTTAATGGCAGCAAGATATGCAAAGTAGGTCCATTGAATAGCCTCTTTTGCGTTACCGGCAGGTTCACTGATGTCGAAACCATACATCTCAGCCATTTCCTTCATAAGTTTCAAGAACTTAATTTGACGGAAAAGTTCTTCGTGAAGTCTGATTTGCTCATTTCTAAGCACAGCAGAGCTTAAGTTTGTTCTATCCTTTTCCTTTTCCTCAATAAGGCGGTCAACACCGTAAAGAGCTACACGGCGATAGTCACCGATAATTCTACCACGGCCGTAAGCATCGGGCAAACCGGTTATAACATGGCTTCTACGAGCAAGACGCATCTCGTCGGTATATGCTCTGAAAACACCATCGTTATGGGTTGTTCTGTAACGGAACTCATTCTCAATTTTATCGCCAAGCTTGTAACCGTAAGCAGCGCAAGCCTGTCTTGCCATTCTGATACCGCCGAAGGGGTTAACACCGCGCTTCAAGGGAGCATCGGTTTGCAATCCAACGATTAATTCCTTTTCCTTTTCAATGTATCCGGGAGCATAGGTAGTAAGAGAAGAAACGGTATTTGTGTCAACATCAAGTACACCACCGTTTTTTCTTTCCTTCTTAAAGAGTTTTTCTACCTTGCCCATTAAATAAGCAGTTCTCTCGGTAGGATTAGACTCTAAGAAAGACTCATCGCCTTTATACTCACTATAGTTATTTTGTATAAAATCGCGGACATTGATATTTGCTTTCCAATCGCCGCCTTTAAAGCCTTGCCAATTCTTATGTTCCATAATTTTTTACCTCCTTATAAATTGACATCATCTTATGTATATTATTTTAACATACCACAATATATTGTGCAAGTATTGTTATTGTTTTACCAAACCAAATTTATAAGACTTTTTCAGTTGTTTTTTATTTAATAGTAACAAATTTATATTTTTTTCTTATTATAAAGTTCCTTAAAGGTATATAAATGACCCGAATCGCTATCCCTGTAACCCGGAATTGTGGCCAAATTAACATTATGAAGACTTCTGAAAATATTATCATCCGCCTCGGGATTAAATTTTAAAATATCCTCAATTAATGCCTTGGTTTCTTTTCGTTTGGATGAATTTTCAAAATCGGAATTTTTCTCGGTCATTTTACAAGCGCATTGTAAAAACTCCAACCCGTTATACTTACTCCAAGAAATAATATCCTTTTCCTTTACCTTATATAAAGGACGGATAAGCTCCATACCCTCAAAATTTGTACTGTGAAGTTTGGGTTGCATGGTTTTAATTTCGGAGGAGTACATCATACTCATAAGCACCGTTTCGATTACATCATTAAAATGATGACCCAAAGCAATTTTGTTACAGCCAAGTTCTTTGGCTTTACTATAAAGACAACCGCGGCGCATACGGGCGCAAAGATAACAAGGTGCGCCACCGCAACGCTCGGTAACCTCAAAAATATCGCTTTCAAAAATCGTTACAGGAAGTTTCAAAGTCTCGGCATTTTCTTCAATTCTTGCACGGTTTTCAGCATTATAACCGGGGTCCATTACAAGAAAAACTAAATCAAATTTAGTTTGGCTGTAACGCATTAGATTTCGCATACAAAGGGCTAAAAGCATTGAATCCTTGCCCCCTGAAATACAAACAGCGATCTTATCCCCTTCCCCAATAAGTTCATACTCCTGCACTGCAGCCACAAAATTATTCCAAATTGTTTTTCTATACTTTTTAATAATACTGCGTTCAATAGCAATATGTCTTTCAAGTTTTCTTTCAGCCACTGTTTTCTCCTTAAAACAAAAAATCCGTTACAGATATTATACCTGTAACGGATTTTATTTTCAATAGGGATTATGCGGTTTTTTTGGAAGTGATTGCCTTGATTACAAATAATGTACCAACTGTCATAACTACTGCAACACCGAGAGAAATGTAAACATTTTGAACAAATCCTGCAATAATATAACTTACAAAGGAAATTGCTGCAACGGTAATTGCATAGGGCAACTGGGTTGATACGTGGTTAATATGGTCGCACTGTGCGCCTGCTGAAGACATAATTGTTGTATCAGAAATGGGTGAACAATGGTCGCCGCAAACCGCACCTGCAAGACAAGCAGACATACTCATAATACCTAAAGGACTGCCAACTTCGAAGATACTTAAAACGATAGGAATAAGTATACCGAAAGTGCCCCAAGAAGTACCGGTGGCAAAAGCAATACCGCAAGCTGCCAAGAAGATAATTGCAGGTAAGAAATTATTTAAGCTTGAAGCCGATTGAAGAGCATCGTTTACAAAAGAACTTGAATCCAAAAGACCGGTCATATTCTTAAGGGTTGTAGCCATTGTTAAAATAAGAATAGCAGGAACCATTGCGATAAAGCCCTTTGGCACACATTCCATAGCTTCCTTGAAGGAAACTAAACGACGAGCTACAAAATAAATCATTGTGAATACTAAAGCAACAAGACCGCCCCAAGGAAGACCAACGGTAGCATCGGTATTAGAAAAAGCATCAACAAAGTTTAAGGATGCATCATAATTAGCCGAAGCGAATACCCATTCATCACCCATACATCTGCCAACATAGAAAAGTGAGAATACACAAATTCCAATAAGTACAATAATAGGTAATACAAGGTCAATAACCCTTGCCTTTGTGGTTGAAGGAACATCTTCTTCATCATTAGCGGTAACAGTACCCGATGTGAACAAATCGCCGTTCATAGCATTTAATTCATGAAGTTTCATCGGACCGTAGTCAAACTTCATTAATGTAATTCCGATAATGAACACAAAGGTCATAAGGGAATAGAAGTTATAAGGAATAGCTTTGATGAATAAAGACAATCCTTGTCCATCAGGAGCATAGCCCGAAACTGCAGCTGCCCAAGAAGAAATGGGAGCAATCATACAAACGGGCGCTGCGGTAGCATCAATAAGATAAGAAAGTTTTGCGCGGGAAATTTTAGCCTTATCGGTAACAGGGCGCATTACGGCGCCAACTGTTAAGCAGTTGAAATAGTCATCAATGAAAATCAAAATACCGAAAAGGAAGGTAGCAATAGAAGCGCCTATCTTACTTTTAATGTGTTTTGCTGCCCAGTTACCAAAAGCACGAGAGCCGCCGGCTTTGTTTAAAAGCGCAACGATGATACCAAGCATTACTAAGAAGGCAAAGATACCTGCGCTGCCCGAAACAGCCGAAATAAAACCGTCGTTAACCATTGCATCGATAGTTTGGATTGGTTTGAAAGAGTTGTAAAGCAAACCACCTGCCAAAATACCAACAAATAATGAAGAGTAAACCTCTTTTGTAATAAGCGCTAAACCGATTGCAACAACAGGTGGGAAAAGAGACCACAATGTGCCAACAGGTTCATTGATACTGCCTGTATATGCGCAAAGGATTCCAAATCCTACAACAAAAGCAAGGATTAACACTTTAGGAAGAATCTTTTTAACTTGCATTGTTTTAAAACTCCTTTATATTAATATACTCTAACATAATACCATAATTTAGCATCATAAGTCAAACAAATATTGCCTTATTCTTTATAAAATGTAATATTTTAACTTTGCAGGCATATATTATATATAAAAACAACCTTTTTTTGAAGTTTTTATTCCACAATATTTAGTGGTGCTTTTAATTTTTTTGCCGTAAACTATACCTTTAATGGTAAAAAATCCTCTTTTTTCATTGATTTTGCCATTTTTAATGCTCATTTTTGTCAAACCTCACAAGAGTGTTGACAAAAAATGTCACTAAATGCGGTTTTTTTAAAAAGTTACAGCTTTGTAACTTTTAAATTTTGGGCTTTTTTGTGCATTTTACACAATTTAGACCCTATTTTTTAGTTTGACACAGTAGGTTTTTTTGGTTACAATGGCAAATGCTTGAGAAAAACACAAATGAGGCGCACAAAAAAATTACAAGCCTCGTTAATCAAGGAGTTATTGGATGATTAAAAATTTAAAGTATCGTCTCGGTGAATTCCTCACCAGCAGACGGGTGCGAATCGGTGGCATTGCTATTATCTTAGCATTCACAGTTGCAGCAGTTACTTTACATGGATGTCCCATTCACACCGTAGATATTCTCGCAGGACACATTTCATTAAATAAAGGTTTCTACAGTACAAGCAATTTTACCGCTGAGGAAACAGGTTACCCCGTTTTCATCACTTGCGGTGAAGAAACTGTTGAAATTGATTTTAATGGTGGCACCGTTGCCCAGGCTTTAATTAAAGCAGGCATTGATGCTGATGACGATGATTTCGTTGAACCCGCTTTGACTTCCGTTATTACCGAAACAACTTACATTGACTATGCTAAGGTTGACTATGTAAACGGCAGTTACAAAGAAGCAATCGCTTTTGATACCGAGGTTGTTTATTCTTCCGAACAACTTAAAGGTTACAGCGCAGTTACTAAAAACGGCATTAACGGTGAACAAGAAGTTTTCTATACTGAAAAGTTAGTAAACGGCATTAGCGCCGAAAAAACCGTTAACACCACAACCGTTATAACCGCTCCCCAAAACGCAGTTAAGGTTGTTGGCACCAAGGTTAAGACCAGCGCTGATGTTAACGACATTTCTACTCTTTCGGTTCCTTTTGAAATTGAACTTGATGAAAACGGCAACCCCGTCAACTACAAGTCTAAAAAGATAGTTAGAGCAACTGCTTATTCCCACACCGGTAATAAGTGCTCAACAGGCGTGTGGCCTCAACCCGGTCATATTGCAGTAAACCCCAAAATCATTCCTTACGGAACTAAGATGTATATCAAATCTGCCGACGGCAGTGTTATTTACGGTTACGCTGTTGCAGCTGATACCGGTGGATTTATCAGACGCTATCCCCACGGCATCGATTTATTTATGAATACCGAAAGCGCTTGTACAAACTTCGGTGTTCGCAATATGGAAATCTATATTTTAGAGTAATATTAAACAGCCAAGGATTTTTCCTTGGCTGTTTTTTCTTGAAATTAAAGTTAAAATATGGTATAATTCATTGGTAAATTAGTTTAGGAGGTGGCTGAAAATGGATTATTTGCGTAGAACTTGGGCCGAAATTGACCTTAATGCAATAAAAAATAATCTGAATCTTATCAAAGAAATTTCCGATAAAGATGTTTTTGCCGTTGTTAAAGCCGATGCTTACGGCCACGGCGCCACCAAAATCGCCTCTCTTTTAGAAAAAGAGGGTGTCTCCCATTTTGCTGTTTCTAATATCCTAGAAGCCGAGGAACTCCGTATTAGTGGAATTACCTCTCCCATTATGGTTTTGGGATACACTCCCGTTGAACTGGCTTCTAGACTTCACAGCCAAAACATTTCACAGTGTGTTTACTCATTGGAATATGCAACTGTTTTAAACGAGTGCGCCAAGGCTTTAGATATTACTGTGGATGTTCATATTAAACTTGATACCGGTATGGGTCGCATCGGCTTTGACTGCCGAAACGATGATTTAAAGGGTATTAACGAGGCTAAAGAAATCTTAAACCTTAAAAACCTAAATCCCGTTGGCGTTTTTGCCCATTTTGCTGTGGCTGACGGTGTTTCTAAAAAGGATAAACAGTTTACCGACGAGCAGTACAAACGCTTTGTAAAGGCTGTTAAAGAGCTTGAAATGGCAGGTTTTAACTTCAAATATCGCCACTGTGGAAACTCAGCCGGTGCTTTAAGCCTGATTTTGGAAAATACCAACGCCGTTCGTGCAGGTATTATTCTTTACGGACTCACTCCCGATACAGCATTTCCCCTACCCAAAGATTTCAAACCCGCAATGTCTATGTATTCGGTGGTTTCAATGGTTAAAACTATCGAAAAGGGCGAAACTGTTAGTTACGGAAGAACCTTCAAGGCCAAATCCAAACGCATAATTGCTACTGTTAGCGCAGGATATGCTGACGGTGTTCCGAGACTTCTTTCAAATAAGGGTTATATGCTGGTTCACGGCCAAAAGGCGCCTATTGTCGGCCGTGTTTGTATGGACCAACTCTGCCTTGATGTTACCGATATTCCCAACGTTAAAATGGGCGATGTGGTTACAATTTTCGGCCCCGGTTTACCTGTGGAAGAACTTGCTAAAAAGGTTAAAACCATTAATTACGAAATTGTTTGTGGTATCACCAAGCGAGTTCCAAGAATTTATAAATAAATTCAAAAACGGCTTCACTTCTCGTGAGGCCGTTTTCTTTTATTCCATTTGTTTTCCCAAAAAGGATGCAGCGACGCTTACCAATTTAATGTCGCTGTCGGTAGGACTGCTCCCCTTTTCATCACTGATTAGTACCACTGCTCCGCTAATGTCCCCCGAACTTAAAATCGGTGATGCTACGCATATATTTCGCTCAACGCCATCCAAAGCGTATAAAGTTTTGTCATTTTCTACGCAAACGGTTTTACGGTCTTCCATAATATTTTCCAAATCTAGACTAACACTTTTTTCAATAACCGCTTTTTTGGAAATTCCCGCCGCCGCAACGCAGTGATCTCGGTCGCAAATAAGTACCGGCAAGGACACAATACCCCCCAAAGCCTCAGCGTATTGAGTCGCAACACCCGACATCTCCCCCACCGCCGAATATTTCTTAAAAATAAC
>JAZOXF010000001.1:0-13832 GCA_045659605.1 Acutalibacteraceae bacterium | reverse complement strand
AGGGTGAGCTCACAGAAGAAACACCGTATGCGGGTATGTTTGTAAAGGATGCAGATCCCAAGGTTTTAGTTGACCTTGAAGCAAAAGGACTTCTTTTTGATGCTCCTAAGTTTGAGCACGATTATCCCTTCTGCTGGCGTTGCGATACTCCCCTTATCTACTATGCTCGTGAGTCTTGGTTTATCAAGATGACCGACGTTAAGGATGACCTTATTAAGAATAACAACACCATTAACTGGATACCCGAAAGCATTGGTAAGGGCCGTTTTGGCGACTGGCTTAAGAACGTTCAGGACTGGGGCATTTCCCGTAACCGTTATTGGGGTACTCCTCTTAATATTTGGACCTGCGAATGCGGTCACCAACATTCTATCGGCAGTATTGCTGAACTTAAAGAAATGTCTGACAACTGCCCCGACGACATTGAACTTCACCGTCCATTTATTGACGCTGTAACCATTAAGTGTCCTCACTGCGGCAAGGATATGCACCGTGTTCCTGAAGTTATCGACTGTTGGTTTGACTCAGGCTCCATGCCCTTTGCTCAACACCACTATCCTTTCGAAAACAAGGAACTTTTTGAGGCTCAATTCCCTGCTGACTTTATTTCCGAGGCAGTTGACCAAACAAGAGGTTGGTTCTATTCACTTCTTGCAATTTCAACCCTTATTTTCGATAAGGCTCCCTTTAAAAATGTTATTGTTTTAGGTCACGTTCAGGATGAAAACGGCCAAAAAATGAGTAAATCCAAGGGCAACGCCGTTGACCCGTTTGATGCACTTGAAACCTTTGGTGCCGATGCTATTCGTTGGTATTTCTACACTAACTCTGCACCTTGGCTTCCCAACCGTTTCCACGCTAAGGCCGTAACCGAAGGTCAGCGTAAATTTATGGGTACTCTTTGGAACACCTATGCATTCTATGTGCTTTACGCTAATATTGACAAGTTTGATCCTTCAAAATACGATATTAATAACTACGAACTTTCTATTATGGATAAGTGGTTATTGTCTCGCCTTAATTCCACCACCAAGGCTGTGGATGAGAATTTGGCTAACTACCGTATTCCTGAGGCCGCTCGTGCTTTACAAGAGTTTGTTGATGAAATGAGTAACTGGTATGTTCGTCGTGGCAGAGAAAGATACTGGGTTGAAGGTATGACCGATGATAAAATTGCGGCTTACTTAACCCTTTACACTGCTTTGGTTACAACTGCAAAGATTTCTGCTCCCATGATTCCTTTTATGGCAGAAAACATTTACCAAAATCTCGTTCGCAACATTGATAAAACTGCTGCTGAAAGTATCCACCTTTGCGATTTCCCCGAGGTTTGCGAAGATTTAATTGATGCTGACCTTGAAGAGCAAATGGAAAAGGTACTTGAAATTGTAGTTCTCGGTAGAGCTGCCCGTAACGGTTCTTCCCGCAAAAACCGTCAGCCCTTGGCTGCTATGTATGTTAAGGCAGACGGCGGTGTTGACGAGTTGTATGCTTCAATTATCCGTGATGAACTTAACATTAAAGAAGTTAAATTCACCGATGAGGTTGACAACTTTGTTTCTTACAGTTTCAAACCTCAGCTTAAAACCTTAGGTCCCAAGTTCGGAAAGCAATTAGGCGAAATTCGCACCCTCTTGGCCGAGCTTGACAGTTCTGCTAAGGCTGATTTGGATGCAAACGGCTGCATTAAACTTAATATTTCTATTGGCGAAATTGAACTTACTGCCGAAGATTTATTAATTGAGGCCAGTCAAAAAGAAGGCTTCTTCACTGTAAGTGACCGCGGCGTTACCGTAGCGCTTGACACTAACCTCACAACCGAACTTATTGAAGAAGGATTTGTTAGAGAACTTGTTAGCAAACTTCAAACCATGCGTAAAGAAGCCGGCTTTAACGTAACCGACCACATTGCGATTACATTAAAGGGAAGCGATACAGTTGCTGCTATCGCAACTGCTAAAACCGCTGATATCACAAGCGATACCTTGGCTGACAGTTTAACAGTTGGCGAAGTTACAGGTTTCGTTAAAGAGTGGGATATTAACGGCGAAAGCGTTACTTTAGGTGTAGAAAAAATATAAACCGGGGGGATTTGTTTTGGAAAATAACGAAAACAAAATGGTTTTTGAGGATATTAGTTCTTCCTCTCCCAGCACTATTAAAAAAGCTGTCAAAAAAACAGGAAAAGTTGCTAAGGATACTGCAAAAAAGGTAAAAAAAGCAAGTGATTTATACGGAACTTTAAATTACGAAAACCTTGATAAGGTTATTAAGATTATTTCCTATGTAGTTGCTATTGGTGTTTTTCTGATTTTCCTTGGAGCTGCCGCTTTGGTCTTCTTCCTTGACCATGCACTCATTTTTCTATCAGCTTTAATACTTTTGGCAGGCGCTGCAATTGCCCTTATTTTCCTTTATTTAATCTTCGCTCAAGGTTTGATAATTTCCCAAAATAACGAAATTTTGAAAAGACTTGACAAGTAAAATTAATATTTACAAATATCAAAAAATCACATATAATATATATGTGATTTTTTGTTTTTGGAGGAACAATTTTGGCTATAGATAAGCTGATTATAAAAGGCGCAAACGAAAACAATTTAAAAAATATTCATGTGGAAATTCCAAGGGACAAGTTGGTTGTTTTTACCGGTCTTTCGGGAAGTGGTAAATCATCCCTTGCTTTTGATACTATCTATGCCGAGGGTCAACGAAGATATGTTGAGTCTCTTTCTTCTTATGCCCGTCAGTTTTTGGGGCAAATGGAAAAACCTAATGTTGACAGCATTGAAGGTCTTTCCCCTGCTATATCCATCGACCAAAAAACCACATCCAAAAACCCCCGTTCCACCGTTGGAACAGTTACCGAAATTTACGATTACCTTCGACTTTTATATGCTCGTGTGGGTATTCCCCACTGTCCTGTTTGCGGAAAAGAAATAAGCCAACAAACCACCGATCAAATCGTGGATGTTGTCATGAAACTTGAAACAGGGGCAAAAATTCAAATTCTCGCTCCCGTTGTTAAAAACCGCAAGGGCGAACATGCAAAAGAACTTGAAAACCTCAGAAAATCAGGTTATTCAAGGGTTAGAATTGACGGTAATCTTTACGATTTATCCGAAGAGATTAAACTTCAAAAAAACAATAAACATTTTATAGAAGTTATTGTTGACCGTTTGGTTATTAAGGAAGATATTGTTTCTCGCCTTACCGACAGTATCGAAACTGCCGTTGCTTTATCGGGTGGTTTGGTGGCTGTTGATGTTATCGGTGGCGAAGAACTTCAGTTTTCCCAAACCTATGCCTGTGATGAACACGGAATAAGCATACCGGAACTTACCCCCACAATGTTTTCCTTTAATAATCCCATGGGTGCTTGTCCTGTTTGTATGGGTATTGGCAGTTTCAAAAAAATCGACCCACGCCTTATTATCCACGATGATAATTTATCATTGCTTGACGGTTGTATTAAGGCTATGGGTTGGGGCGTTAATTCATGGCTTAACCCCGATGCCGGTTCTATTACCCAAATGTATTACAAGGGCATTGCTAACCACTATGGTTTTGATGTTAATACCCCTTGGAAAGATATTCCCGAAGAAGGCAAAAACGCCGTACTTTACGGTACGGGCGATACTAAAATTGAACTTTATCGCACCACCGATTTTGGCTCGGGCACTTATTATGCAACATTTGAGGGCGTTATTAATAATCTTGAACGCCGTTATAAAGAAACAAGCAGTGATTATGCCCGAAACGAATATGAAAGTTATATGCTTGAAAATCCTTGTCCCGAGTGTAAGGGAGCAAGGCTTAAACCCGAATATTTAGCCGTTACTGTTGGCGGCAAAAACATTAAAGAATTTTGCGATATGTCGGTTTCGGAAGAATTAAACTTTATTGAAACCTTGAAATTCGGTCAGCGAGACAGTATGATTTCCGCTCCCATTTTAAAGGAAATCAAGGAAAGGCTCACCTTCCTTAAAAGTGTTGGTCTTGACTATCTTGACCTTTCCCGTTCTTCGGGTACCCTTTCGGGTGGAGAGAGTCAGCGTATCCGCTTGGCAACCCAAATTGGTTCTTCCCTTATGGGTGTTTTGTATATTCTTGATGAGCCAAGTATTGGTTTGCACCAAAGGGACAATGAACGATTAATTGCTACTTTGAAAAGACTTCGCGACCTTGGAAATACGGTTATTGTGGTTGAACACGATGAGGACACTATGCGTGCTGCTGACCATATTGTTGATATTGGCCCAGGAGCCGGTATCCACGGCGGTGAGGTTGTATTCTCGGGTGACCTTGAAGCACTTGAAAAATGCGAAAATTCCATTACAAGTGATTATTTAACAGGTCGCAAGAAAATACCCGTTCCCCAAAATCGTCGCAAAGGAAACGGTGATTTCCTTACGGTTAAAGGTGCCAGTGAAAACAACCTTAAAAACATTAATGTTAAAATCCCTCTTGGAACATTTACCTGTGTTACCGGTGTTTCGGGAAGTGGTAAATCTTCCTTTGTAAACGATATTCTTTACAAGGTTTTGGCAAACAAATTAAACAACGCCAAGACCGTTGCAGGAAAACACAAGTCGGTTGAGGGAATAGAAAATCTTGACAAGGTCATTAACATTGACCAGTCCCCCATTGGCAGAACTCCCCGTTCCAACCCTGCCACTTATACAGGTGTTTTCACCGATATTCGCGAACTTTTCGCTTCCACCAAAGAGGCTAAAATGCACGGTTACAACGCAGGAAGATTTTCTTTCAATGTTAAGGGTGGCCGTTGCGAAGCCTGTCAAGGCGACGGAATTTTAAAAATTGAAATGCACTTTTTGCCTGACATTTATGTTCCTTGTGAAGTGTGTGGCGGTAGCCGTTACAACCGAGAAACATTAAATGTGAAATACAAGGGAAAAAGCATTTACGATGTGCTTGAAATGACGGTTGAAGAAGGTATGTATTTCTTTGAAAGCATACCGAAAATTCAAAGAAAACTTAAAACCCTTTATGATGTGGGTCTTGGATATATCAAAATCGGTCAACCTGCCACAACCCTTTCGGGTGGTGAGGCTCAACGAGTTAAATTGGCAACCGAACTTTCCAAAAGAAGCACGGGCAAAACAATTTATATTTTAGATGAGCCCACAACGGGACTTCACACTGCCGATGTTCACAAACTTATTGAAATTTTACAAAGGTTTGCGGATGCAGGTAATACCGTTCTCGTTATTGAGCATAATTTAGATGTAATTAAAACTGCCGACCACATCATAGATTTAGGCCACGAAGGTGGTAACGGCGGTGGTAATGTTGTTTGCAGTGGCACGCCCGAAAAGGTTGCCGAGTGCGAAAGTTCTTATACCGGCCAATTTCTTAAAAAAATGCTGTAAATTAACACATTATTCACCAAAAGAATAAATAAAAAGTATAGAATGTTAAAAAGGAGTGAAATTTGGTGTTCGGATATATAAAGGTTTCCAAAGGCGAACTGAAGGTTAAAGAATTCGAAATGTATAAAGCCGTTTACTGTTCCCTTTGCAAAACCTTGGGAAAACATTACGGAATTTTATCTCGCCTGACACTTAGTTACGATTTCACCTTTTTAGCACTTCTTAATATGTCCCTTAAAGATGGTTGCGACCAAATTGAGCGAAAACGTTGCACCTTTAACCCCTTAAAAAAGTGTAATTACTGCAAAAATACCGATAGTCTTTTAATGCCTTCGGCCGTGGCGATGATTATGCTTTATTACAAAATTCTCGACAATATTTCAGATGAAAAAGGTTTTAAAAAATTAGGTTTTTTGGCATTGAAACCGATTTTTAAAGGGGCGTATAAGAAAGCATCCAAAACCTTCCCCAACATTGATAATATTGTTAAAGAATATATTAATACTCAAAGTGTTTTGGAAAATCAAAAGTGTAATCAAATGGATGAAATTGCCGACCCTACTGCCAACGCACTTTCCAAAATTTTTATGCTTTGCAGCGAAGATGAAATTCAAAAAACCGTGCTGAAGCGACTTGGTTACTGTGTTGGAAGATATATTTATCTTTTAGATGCTGCTGCCGATTTTGAAGAAGATAAAAAACAAAACAAATACAATGTCCTGAAATTCACTTGTGAAACCAAGGAAGATGTTAAAAATAAAATTAAACCTCAACTTTATTTTTGCATCAATGAATCGGCTAAAGCCTTTGAACTTTTAGATATAAAAAAATATAAACACATTTTAGGAAATATAATTTATTTAGGTTTAGAAGATACCTTTAAAAAGGAGTTAGAAATATGAAAGACCCATATTCAATTTTAGGTGTTAGCAAAAATGCCACCGATGATGAAATTAAAAACGCCTATCGAGAACTGGCAAGGAAATACCATCCCGATAACTATCAGGATAATCCCCTTTCCGATTTAGCAGCCGATAAAATGAAGGAAATCAACGAGGCTTACGATGCCATTGTAAACAGCCGTAGAGGTCGCAAAAACACCTATGACAGCGGATTTAACCAAGGTGGATATTCTTCCTTCCCTGAGGTTAGGTCTTTAATTGCCCAAAACCGTTTGGAACAAGCACAAGAAGTTCTTGATGGTGTTCCCATTAGTGGTAGAAATGCCGAATGGTATTTCTTAAACGGCACTGTTCTTTACCGTAGAGGATGGTTTGACCAAGCCTACACCTCTTTTGCAACTGCTTGCCGTATGGAGCCTTCCAATCCTGAATATCGCAACGCCTTAAATCGTGCTCAAGGTCAAGCGAATAGTGGTTACAACCCTTATAGAAGTTACAATACTGCTGCCGGTTGCGATGCGTGTGACTGTTGCAGTAACTTGATTTGTGCCGACTGCCTTTGCGAATGTATGGGCGGCGACCTGATTCCTTGTTGCTGATATGATTAAAAATACTAAAAAAATCACCTTTTGCGCCATTATGTCGGCCTTGGCGGTTGTCTTTATGCTACTGTCCTATTTTCCCTATTTGACCTATGCTATCCCCGCTATTGCCGGACTTTGCATAATGGCAGTTGTGATAGAAATAAATCTTAAATGGGCCTTTCTTTCCTATCTTACTTCGGCAGTGTTGGTCCTTTTATCAGCCGAGCCCGAAAGCCGATTGCTTTATGTTTTCTTTTTAGGGTACTACCCTATTTTAAAGGCAATAATTGAAAAAATTAAAATCCCTGTGGTTGAATGGGTTTTGAAAATTATATCCTTTAACTGCGCGGTTTTGCTTGTTTATCTTATTTTTGCCAAACCCATGGGCATCGACTTTTCCGATTTCGGCGCCCTTGGAAAATACGGTGCGCTAATCGTTTTAGGTCTCGGAAATTTGGCTTTTGTGCTTTATGATATTGCCGTTTCTAAAATGGCATTAGTATACATTTGGACCATTGCCCCAAAACTCAAAAAAATCTTGAAATAAGAGGAGTAATCCTCTTATTTTTTTATTGTTATTTTTTGTAAAATATGATAAAATATCCTTGGTGATTAATATGTTTAGAAAAACAAAAATAGTATGTACAATCGGTCCTGCAAGTCAAGACGAATCTATTATCGAGCAAATGTGCAATGCCGGTATGAACGTGGCTCGGCTTAACTTTTCCCACAATACCCATGAGGACCATGCCAAAAGAATTGAAACCATTAAAAAGGTTCGCGAAAAATTAAATTTACCTATTGCTATCTTACTTGATACCAAAGGTCCTGAATACAGGATTAAAACCTTTAAAGAGGGTAAAATTTTTCTTAATAAAGGTGATATGTTTACCTTTACCTCAGAAGAAATCGAGGGTGACAACACCAAGGTTTCGGTAAACTACAAGGATTTACCCAAGGAAATGGAAAAAGGTGACCTTATTCTTTTAAATAACGGTTTGTTAACCTTTGAAGTTTTAGATTGCACCGACACCAATGTTAACACCATTGTTAAAATCGGCGGTGAACTTTCCGACCGAAAAAGTATGAGTTTCCCCAACAAAACCTTAAAACAAATATATTTAAGCGAACAAGACAAGTCCGATATTCTTTTCGGTTTGGAACACGGCATTGATTTCCTTGCTTGTTCCTTTGTTTCTTGCCGCCAAGATTTAATTGATGTTAAGGAATTTTTAAAGGCAAACGGCGACCCCGATATTGATATTATTGCAAAAATTGAAAATCGTTCGGGTGTTGATAACATTGAAGAAATTTGCCAAGAATGTGATGGCATAATGATTGCCCGTGGTGATATGGGTGTTGAAATTCCTTTTGAGGAACTTCCATATATCCAAAAGAAACTTATCACAAAGTGCCGACTTTTAGGCAAACGAGTTATCACTGCTACCGAAATGTTGGAGTCTATGATTCAAAATCCACGACCCACAAGAGCTGAAATTTCCGACGTGGCCAATGCAGTTTACGACGGCACCAGTGCCATTATGCTTTCGGGTGAAACTGCTGCAGGAAAATACCCTGTAGAAGCAGTTGAAACAATGTCCCTTATTGCTAAAACCACCGAAGATGCCATCAACTATTCCAACCGTTTTAAAAACAGTGAGTTTAAAATTAAAAATACGGTGGATGCTATTTCCCACGCAACCTGTGGAATGGCTATTGATATTGATGCTTCAGCCATTGTTGTTTGCTCTCTTTCGGGTAAAACTGCAAGAATGGTATCCCGTTTCAGACCAAAAGCCGATATTGTAGGCTTTACAACTGCCGAAAAAAACTGGCGCAAACTTTCTCTTTCTTGGGGTGTTATTCCTGTTTTGGGCGAAAATTACACCTCCACCGATGTTTTGTTCTACACTGCAACCCTTAAAACCAAAGAACTTTTAAAACTTAAAGAAAACGAAAAGATTGTACTTACCGGTGGTGTTACAAACGGAAAATCGGGTAACACCAACCTTATAAAGGTGGAAATTATTTAAGATGAAGTTAAAAATCGCTGATTTCAATTGGGAAATTACGGAAAAATATGATACATTAAGTAAAGAAGGTAAAGATTTTCTTGCCTCTTTTGATGCTGCCGATTTTTCCTTTTCGATAAGTGATAAAGACCTGATTCTTGAAAATTCCATTTCCGAATTTCCTTGCAGTAACAGTTATTTGGAGTACATTGCAGTTTTACGAAAAATGGCCGAAATTTTACCCCTTTATGACGGTTTTGTGCTTCACAGCGCTTGTGTTGATATTGAGGATGAGGGTTTTGCCTTCTTGGCCCCCAGCGGCACAGGCAAAACCACCCATTTAATGTCTTGGATAAAACATTTGAAAGACAAGGCTACCATTGTAAACGGTGATAAACCCATTGTAAGATTTATGGGCAACACTCCTATCGCCTACGGCACTCCTTGGATGGGCAAAGAAAAGTTGGGGCAAAACACAAAAACCACTTTAAAACATATTTGTTTTATTGAAAGAAGCAAAGAAAACAAAGCCTTGGAAATTTCCAAGGAAGAGGCTGTGGAAAAAGTTTTAAATCAAATTTATATGCCCAAAAACAATCCCGAAGCCACCTTTAAAACAATAGAATTGGCTGACAAGTTGTTATCATCTTGCAAACTTTGGACCATTTACTGCAATTTAGATGAAAACGCAGGAGAAATTGCATATAAAACAATAATAAAAAAAGACTGACAATTAGTCAGTCTTTTTTATTTGGGTTACAATAAGTATATTTTCATTAACCTTGAATTTTACGCTGTGGTTTGCAAAATCAAAACCATACTCACGGTCGGGGTCTTCTTGGTATGCAGGTCGAGGGTCACTTTTAAGTACATCTATCAAGGAACTTAATTTTTCATCACTTAAAATTCCTTTAAATTCCTCGGGGATTTCCACCTGTAATTTGTCCCCGTAAACATCGGCCGCAAAACCTCCTGTGGCGTACTTGACACAGTCGGTAAAAGGCAGATACGGTTTTATATCCAAAATAGGGGTGCCATCCATTAAATCGGCTCCCGAAACCACCAAAACAGTGCCTTCGGCAGTTTGATTAACTTCTTCCAATTTAACGCAAGAAAGCCCAATTGGATTAGGTCTGAAGGGTGAACGGGTAGCAAAAACACCCATTCTCTTGTTGCCACCAAGTCTTGGTGGGCGAACGGTTGGCCGCCATTTTGTATCCTCAACTTCGGAAAAATCCCACAAAAGCCAAAGGTGGGAAAAACCTTCTATTCCCTTTAAGGCTGACGGGTCACGATATTCTTCCTCAAAAACTATTTCACTTTTTAAACTTGGCACCAAACCACTTTGCCTTGGCACACCAAATTTTTCGGGGAAATCGGTTTTTATGTGTGCTATTACTTTAAGTGTTCTGTTCTTCACTTTTTTCTACCTTTTTAACGAACTGATCACCGTAATTATAAGGGTCAAATTCATTTAAGAACTCTTCCCACTTTTCTTCATCAATATCTTCACCCTTGGCAATTTCTATGGAATATTTACTGTAAATATCATTTATTACCTTATTGTACATTTTACGGGTTTTAACCTGTGCTCTAACGGCAATTATAACCATAGGCAAAGAGAAAACAACAAGTAGAGACAAAGGAATTAAATGTGCCCAAGCAAATTTATGGTTTACCATTACCTCGGTAGCATTTTGAAGTTGGTTATTAAATTCAAACATCAAAATAATCGCAGATATTAAGGTCATCAAAAATCCAATTATGTTTAATATGTGTGCGATTGTTTGGCGCTTAAATAATATCAACACGCAACCCAAAACCAAAACACCGGTGCAAATTGCAGGTGTTGTGTATTCGTATACTCTTGATGTTGTATCAAGGGCTACTCCTAAAAAGTACATACTTTTAATACCCATAGCATAAATGAAATCCAAGATAAACAAAACCTTAAGTATTTTGTAAACACCACTATTGGTATTAGCGTAAACAATACCGTTTTTTTGTTCGAGAATTCTTACTCTCTCAAGAACACTTTTATACATCTTCATAATATAACTCCTAAAACTGTTTGAATACATTATATATCTTAAATCCTTTCTTGACAAGTATTTTTGATGTTATATAATAAATATGGTGATATAAATGCAGATAAATATTGTAATGGTTGAGCCGGAAATTCCACAAAACACCGGCAACGTGGCGCGAACCTGTGCCGCAACGGGTGCAAGGCTTCATTTGGTGGGTCCAATGGGCTTTAAAATTGATGACAAAAAACTCAAACGGGCAGGTCTTGATTACTGGCAATATCTTGATATAACCTACTATGAAAACATTGATGAGTTTTTCGAAAAAAATCAGGGTCAGTTCTATTTTTTCACCACAAAGGCAAGGCACACCCATTCGGAAATTGACTATCCCGATAATTGTTACCTGCTTTTTGGCAAGGAAACAAAGGGTTTGCCCGAAGAACTTTTACTTAAAAATCCCGACACTTGTGTCAGAATTCCAATGCAGGGAGAAATACGCAGTTTAAACCTTTCAAACTCGGTAGCAATTGCCACATACGAGGTACTCAGACAGTGGGATTACCCGGCATTAGAAAATTTTGGTCAGTTGCATAACTACAAATGGGAAAACACTTGATTTTTTTGCATTTTACCTATTGAAAATACTGTAAAATGTGATAAAATAATAGGTGGTAGATTTATATTAAAATTATTATTCTGAAAGGAAGATATTAAATGAACGCACTTAACAAAAAAACCGTTGATGACATTAATGTTAAAGGTCAAAAAGTACTTGTACGTTGCGACTTTAACGTGCCCCTCAAAGACGGTGTAATCACTGATGAAAACCGTATTAATGCAGCACTTCCCACCATCAAGAAATTAATTGCTGACGGTGGCAAGGTTATCCTTTGTTCTCACCTTGGCAAACCCAAGGGTGAACCCAAGCCTGAGCTTTCTTTGGCTCCCGTAGCTAAAGCTTTAAGCGAGAAGTTAGGTCAAGAGGTTGTTTTTGCTGCTGATGATAACGTTGTTGGCGAAAACGCTAAAAAGGCTGTTGAAGCTATGAAGGACGGCGACGTTGTTCTTTTACAAAACACCCGTTACCGTGCAGAAGAGACCAAGAACGGCGAGGCTTTCTCTGCTGAACTCGGTTCCTTGGCTGACATTTTTGTAAACGATGCTTTCGGCACCGCCCACAGAGCTCACTGCGCTACCGTTGGTGTTGTTTCTCACGTTAAGGACGCTGTTGCAGGTTACCTTATCGGTAAAGAACTTAAATACTTGGGCAATGCTGTTGAAGACCCCGTTCGTCCCTTCGTTTGCATTTTAGGCGGCGCTAAGGTTGACAGCAAACTTCCCGTTATCGAAAACTTACTCACCAAGGCTGATACTTTAATTATCGGTGGTGGTATGGCTTACACCTTCTTGGCTTCTAAGGGCTACGGCGTTGGTAAGTCTCTTATCGACGAGACTAAGATTGACTACTGCCGTGATATGATGGCTAAGGCTGAAGAGAAGGGTGTTAAGATTCTTCTCCCCATCGACTGTGCTGTTGTTGAGTCTTTCCCCAACCCCATCGATGCTGACATCGAAGTTGCTTATGTTGATGCTGATAAGATTCCTGCTGACCTTGAGAGTCTTGACATTGGTCCTAAGACCGCTGAAATGTACGCTAACGAAGTTAAGTCTGCTAAGACCGTTGTTTGGAACGGACCTATGGGCGTATTCGAAAACCCCATCTTGGCTGCAGGTACTTTAGCTGTTGCTAAGGCTTTGGCTGAAACCGATGCTGTTACTGTTATCGGTGGCGGTGACTCTGCTGCTGCTGTTAACAACTTAGGTTACGGCGACAAGATGACCCACATTTCTACCGGTGGCGGCGCTTCTCTTGAATTCCTCGAGGGTAAAGAACTTCCCGGTATCGCTGCTTTAAACGATAAATAATTAATCCATTAGGGGTGAAGTTAATACTCACCCCTAAATTTTTGAAAATTTGAGGAGTATAAAAATGAACAAACAACTTAGAAATGCAGTTATCGCTGGTAACTGGAAAATGAACAAGACCCCTGCTGAGACTACTGCTCTTATCAACGAAATGAAACCCTTGGTTGCAGATGCTGACTGTGATGTAGTTCTCTGCGTTCCTTTTATTGACATTACCGCTGCTGTTGAGGCTGCAAAAGGTTCTAACATTAAAATCGGCGCTGAGAACGTTCACTTCAAAGCAAGTGGCGCTTACACCGGCGAAATTTCTGCTGAAATGTTAGTGGCTTCCGGTGTTGAGTATGTAGTTATCGGCCACAGCGAAAGAAGACAGTACTTCGGCGAGACCGACCAGACTGTTAACCTTCGTACCCTTGCTGCTTTAAATGCAGGTTTAAAGGCTATCGTTTGCGTTGGTGAGACTCTTGAGCAAAGAGAACTCGGCTACACCGAGACTCTTCTTAAGTTCCAAACCAAAATGGCTCTTACCAATGTTACTGCTGAGCAATTAAAGAACGTTATCATCGCTTACGAGCCTGTTTGGGCTATCGGCACAGGCGTTACTGCTACTGCTGACCAAGCTGATGAAGGAAACGGCTTTGTTCGTGAGGCTATTGCTGAGGTTTACGGCAAAGATGTTGCTGAGACCGTTACCATCCAATACGGCGGTTCTATGAACGCAGGCAATGCTGACGAATTGGTTGCTAAGGTTAATGTTGATGGTGGTCTTATCGGTGGTGCTTCCTTAAAGGCAGCTGATTTCTCCGTTATCGTTAAAGCCGAAGCCGTCCATAATTGTTAAAACTAAAGGTTTTTTCATATTATTCACCATAAAGTTGGCGCACTGCTTAGTGCGCCAAAGATTTTTTATTATTTGCTTGCAGCTTTTAAGATAATTCTGGAGTCTTCAGCCTTAAGGGAAGGGCCGCCCATAAGTCCGCCGGCA